>JBDGQC010000196.1:0-12393 GCA_042219375.1 Halolamina sp.
ACTTCACTTCCCGGCCCAAATCCCGGGCGGCCCACGCCGCCATCGCCTCGCCGGGATGGTGGTGACCCTTGTGGCCGAACCCGCCGCCCACCTCCGGTGAAACCACGCGGATCTCCCGCTCGGGCAGGCCCAGCGTGTGCGAAAGCTTCCGGCGGTGGCCGTGGGGTGATTGACTCGACAGCGTCACCGTCAACCCCTCCTCGCGGCCGTAGCGTGCCAGCGCGGCCCGCGGTTCGAGCGCGCTCGGGACCAGCCGGTTGTTCTCCAGTTCGATGGAGACAATCTCGTCGGCGTCCGCGAACGCCAACTCGGTCGCGTCGGCGTCGCCCATCTCCGCCGACACCGCGACGTTGTCCGGCACGTCCTCGTAGAGCGTCGGTGCGTCCTCGCTCGCGGCCTCATCGGGGTCCGTAACGGCGGGGAGTTCATCGTAGCTCACGTCCACGGCCGCCACGCCGTCGGCCGCGAGATAGCGGTCCTCGGCGACCACGGCGGCGACCGGCTGCCCGTCGTACCGGACTTTCTCCCGCGCGAGCACGGGGTGGCCCGGCACCTCGCAGTCCAGCGGCTCCGTCGAGGCGGGAAGCACCATCGGCGCATCGCTTTCCGCGAGGTCGTCCCAGGTGTAGACCGCGAGCACGCCGTCGATGGCCGCGGCGTCATCGGTGTCGATGTTCTCGACGTGACCGTGGGCGATGTCCGCACGGACGAACGCCAGCGCCGTCGTCTCCGGGCCGCCGAAGTCGTCGGTGTAGGTCGCCTCACCCCGGAGCAGGGGCGCGTCCTCCCGGCGCTGCTGGGACTGGCCGACGTAGCCGGGGGCCTCCTCCGGGTCGACGTCCGGTTCGAACCCCTCTGCATCCATCACGTCGCGGTCCTCAGCGGACATCAGGCGCTCACCCCCGTTTTCTCGGCGGCCCTGGCGAGCGCTTTCGAAACGGCTTGTTCGGTGTAGCTCGGCAGGAGTCGAAGCCGCTGCTCGGCGGAGACGAGGTGGTCGTCGCGGACCCGCTCGGCGTGACGGACCTCGGTAGCCTGCTCAGCCGCCTCAGCGACCTGTTCCGCGGTCGGGTCGGCGTCGATGCCGACCAGAGCCTCCTCCACGTCGGTCAGCCGCGTCGGACCGGGGCGGAGCCCGTTCGCCGCCACAGCCGCGTCCGCGACGGCGCCGTCATCGAGTTCGACCCGTGCGGCGACGCCGACAGCCGCGTATCCCGACGACGGGTGGGTTTTCCTGGCGTACGCGCTGTCGGCGGTCGGCACGGTGTGGACGGTGAGTCGGGTGAGGAGTTCGTCGCTGCGACAGACTGTCTCCCCGTCGGCGTCGTAGAACTCCTCGACTGCGACGATGCGCTCCTGCTCCGGGCCGACCAGGGTGAGCGTGGCGTCGGCGACCAGCGCGGCGGCTGGGAGGTCACTCGCCGGATGGGCCGCCACGAGATTCCCGCCAACCGTCCCGCGGTTGCGAATCTGCGTGTCACCGACAGCAGCGGTCGCCTCCAGTAGCCCACCGACGCCGGCCGGGTCCGCGTCGAGCAGGTCGGCGTAGGTCGTGAGCGCGCCGATGACCAGGCGCTCCCCTGCATCGGCGGCCTCGGTGGACTGCTCGCGCTCGACCCCGCGGAGGTCGTCGAGCGCGCCGAGGTCCACGACGGTGCCGGGGTGTTCCTCCCGGTCTTTCAGCTTCGGGACGAGGTCGTGGCCGCCCGCCAGCGGGACGGCGTCCTCCGGGGCCAGCGCCGCGAGCGCGGCATCGAGGTCGGCCGGCTTCCGGTAGTCGAACGCCGGCGGGAACATCAGTCGTCACCCCCGGCGGTCGGTTCGTCGTCGGCCACGCCGCCGTCGGTCTCCAGCGGTTCGAGCTTTCGTGCAGCGTCCTCGACGGCGTCAACGACGTTGGTGTAGCCGGTACAGCGGCAGATGTTCCCCTTCAGACCGTCGCGAATCTCCGCACGGCTCGGGTCGGGGTCGTCCGCCAGGAGTTCCCGGGCGGTGAGCACCATCCCGGGCGTGCAGTAGCCACATTGGAGGCCGTGCTCCTGGTGGAAGCTCTCCTGTACTGGGCCGAGGTCGGCCGGAGCGTCCCCATGGGCATCGCCGGCCGCGTCGCCGGCATCGGCCGTCGCCGCCAGCCCCTCAGGCGCGCCCTCGACGCCAGCGACGGTCGTGATATCCGCGCCGTCTGCCTGGACCGCGAGCAGGCAGCAGGATTTCACCACGTCGCCGTCCATCTCGACGGTGCAGGCGCCGCATTTCCCCGACTCACAGCCCACGTTCGGTGCGGTGTAGCCCTGCTCGCGCAGCGCGTGGACCAGCAGCCGGCGGGCCTCGACCGTCGCCGTCTCCCGCTCCCCGTCGACGGTCATCGTGATTTCGTGTTCGGACATCGTCGTTGCCTCACCGGTCGGTCCGGTCCACCTTAGGGATTGGTGCGAACGGGGGGAGTTGCCGGTGATCGCGTCAACGTCGGTTGTCTCGTCCCGCACTCCGTGAACGATTACGCTCTCCGCCGATATCGCTATCGGCGACGCTGAACCGCGAGGCCGAGACCGCGCTCTCGTCGATAGTCGGTAGCGAGAGCAGTCCTGGTTATTTGCCCATCTCCACCGTCGCCCGCTCCCCGCGATGGAGCTCCAGAGCCGGGAGGTCGTCGGCGGGGTCGAACCCGAACGCCTCGCCGTAGAACGCGAGTTCGAACTCCAGGGCCTGCCGGCTGGCGTCGGCGGTGCGGAAGCCGTGGCGCTCCTCCGGGAACAGCACGTACGCGTACGGCGTTCCTGTCTTGACCAGCGCGTCCACCATGTCCTCAGCCTGAGCCTGTGGAACCACCTGGTCCATCCCGCCCTGGAGGACGAGCAGCGGCGCGTCGATACCCTCGGCGTGGAACGCCGGGGACCGCGCCTCGTAGACCTCGCGGTCCTGCGGGAGCGAGCCGACGAGGCCGTCGAGGTAGCGCGATTCGAACTTGTGGGTGTGGGTCGCGAGGGCCTCCAGGTCCGCGACGCCGTAGTGACTCGCGCCGGCGTCGAAGGCGTCGTGGAACGCCAGCGCACAGAGCACCGCATAGCCCCCCGCGCTCCCACCGGTGATGGCGAGTCTGTCGCCGTCCGCCCGGCCGGTGTCCGCGAGATGCTCCGCCGTGTCGATGCAGTCCGCGGTGTCGAGCACCCCCCACGCACCCTGGAGCGCGTCGCGGTACTCCCGGCCGTAGCCCGTCGAACCGCGGTAGTTCACGTCGACGACGGCGAAGCCACGGGAGGTGAAATACTGCACGTTCAGGCTCGCGACGGGCAGGGTCTGGCTGGTCGGTCCGCCGTGGACCATCGTCACCAGCGGTGGCCGCTCGTCCTCGGGCGCCGTCTCGTCGGGATTGCGGGGCGGGTAGTAGAAGGCGTGAGTCGTCTCGCCGTCCCGCGTGGGAACGTCGAGGTGGTCCGGCTCTGAGACGGCTTCGGGCGCGAGGTCGAGTTCGAACGTCCGCCGGAGCCTGTCGGGTTCGGCTGACCCACCCGGGTCCCAGCGCGCTACCGTCGCTGGGGTCGCCGGCCCGCCGCCGACGAACGCCAGCGTCTCGCCGTCGGAGACGAGACGGGCTCTCGGGTACGCCTCGAACGGCAGCCCCGCCTCTGTCAGGTTGTCGTCCGCGTCGAGCAGGCACAGCGAGCCGCGCCCGTCCTCGTTGCGCAGTACCGCAACCCGACCGTCGTCGCCCGGCGCGCCTGTCCGGTTCGCGCCGTCTTCAAGAAACGCGTACGTCGAAAGGCCGAACACCCATTGGGGGACGCCGAACTCCGCCTGTTCCGGCGTGCGGTTGGTCGGATCCGCCTCGCCGTCGGCGTCGACGGCGTAGAGGTTCCACCAGCCCGTTCGGTCCGAGACGGCATGGAGTTGCCCTCCGGGACTCCACGACGGCTGGAACACCGACTCCTCGGGGCCGCCCATCACGACGCGCTCAGCGGAGAGGTCGCCGTCTTCTCCGACGGCTGCAACGTGGAGTTCCGTGCCGTCCCATGGCATCCGGGGATGGTCCCACGTCGTCCACGCCAACTGCTCGCCGTCGGGCGAGAGCCGCGGGAACGAGTAGAAGTCGTGGCCGCTGGCGACCACCCTGGGCGGCGCGCTCCCGTCCGCGGGGAGCGTCACGAGTTCCGTCACCGCTTCGTCCTCGGCGTCGCCGGACTCCGTCCGGCTGCCAGAGGAGCTTCGCTCCTCCGTGCCTGCTCGGTCCGCCGAGCCTTCATCCTCGCCGTCACCCTCGTGGCGCTCCCGAACGGCGTAGAGGCGGTCCCCATCGGGGCTCACCTCCAGATCCGCATAGCGCAGGCCCCGCTCGGTTTCCGGTTCGGGGGTAATCGGCGTCGGGTCGGCGTCGTCAGCCGCCGTCGCGTCCACCCGGTAGAGCCGCTGGTCCTCGAACCGGGCGTAGAACACCGTCCCCTCGTGGACGGTGAAGTCGCCGCCGCCGTACTCGTGGACCAGCGTGCGCACGTCGGCGTCTGTCGGCGTTATCTCGGCCGGGCCGGTATCGGTCCCGTCCGCGCGGACGACGACACCGCGGCCGCCCTCGGCGGGCCGCCGTTCGAGCCAGTACACGTCCCCGTCGTCGACAGCGACCGGGCCGAACCGCAGCGTGTCGGCGGCAACATCCGCGGCCGAAACCGGCGAGTCCCATTCGCCGTATGGTGTGTGAGACATGGCCCGGGTTTGTGGTGTTACTGACTTTACCGTTCGCCCCGCGGCCGTCGGTGGTGCGGAGTGTCTGAACACGTCGGACCATTTAGAAATTGTGCGATTCCCAAAGTCGCTATAATCCGTGAGCCTCGTGAGCAGTTTCGCCTCGGTAGTCCGTGATAGGAAGCCGTGTGTCATCGAGTCCGGGGATGGGACCACGAAGACACCCCAGGCCCGAGGAGCGTCGGCCCCGTCGATTACCGGGAAAACCTCGAATCAGCGCAGTTCCGAGAACAGCCGTTCGCCGACCTCGCTGAGAATGGCGTTTTCGGCCTTCTTGAGGTGCTCCCACGCGGTCGTCTCGTGGAGGTCGAGGGCGGCGCCGATGTCTTCCATCGTCGCGTCCGTGCCGTCCTCGTAGTAGCCGAGTTCCAGCGCGGCCTCCATCGCCTGCCGCTGGCTCTCGGTGAGTCGCGCATGGAGGGTCATCAACCCATGCATTCGAAAACTGGACCGGGACAGATCCACCGTCTGATACATCTCCAGAACGTTGTCGTGGCGTTCGAGTTCGGCGATGATGTCGTTGACGGTAGCCTTCTGTTCCGTATACAACACCCAGTACTCGACGCCCTTCTGCACCGTCACGGTCGGGTGGTAGTAGCAGTTGTTCTCCTCTATCAACTGCAGCACGCTCGGGTTGTTCGGGTGATAGTGGGTTTCCACCGAGCAGTACACGGTCCCCTCCTTTTCCGAACCGGAGACGCGTTCCAGCATCCGGACCACGTCGTGGTCCCGGAACGCCGCGAGGAACTCGTCGATGACCTCCGGGTCGGCCTGTGCTCGGAACAACCTGCGGCTGTTGCCGTCCTCCTGTTCGACCCGCGAGAAGTGATGCTGGTTGACCGTCGGGAACTCGGCGCTGGTCTCGGTAACCGGGCATCCGGTGTGCCGGATACCGAGGACCGACTTGCGCATGGTAATGGATTGGACTGAAACGCTTTGGACGTTTCGCAGCCAGCAATCGTGAGTCGGACGGTCGAATCCGCGGCCGGCCCGGCGCATATGAATGGCCCAATATATTGGGGGTAAGGGTTTACTCGGAGAATCCGCCACCTGCGTTTATGGTTGACATAGACCAATCAGACCTGGAGGGGCCGAAAATCGACCGGCGGACGACGATGAAGCTGCTCGGGGCGGCAGGCGTCTCCGCGAGCGCCTCCGCACTCGCCGGCTGTACCGGCGGGAGCGGCGGCGAAGGGGGCGACGGCACCGCGGGCGAAGGCGCCAAGCAGACCGGCGGGTCGGTCACCGTCGGCTGGATGATCGACAACATCGAGTTCCTCGACCCGCACATGGTCGGACTCGGCGAGCAGATCGAGATTCACTCGAACATCTTCAACGGGCTCGTCAAACTGAACGAGAACATCGAAATCGTCGGCGACGCCGCCAAGGACTGGTCGCTCCCCGACGATACGACCTACGTCTTCCAGCTCCGAGAAGGCATCACGTTCCACAACGGCGATACGTTGGACGCGGAAGCCGTCAAGTGGTCGCTCGAACGACTGGCGGGCGACGAGTCGCTGGAGCACCATGCCAAGATGGCCAACGTCGAGAGCGTCGAGGCGACCGGCGAGTACGAGGTGACTGTCAACCTCAGCAAGCCGACGGCCCCGTTCATCTCCTTCATGCTCCGCGGACCGGGGCGCGCCGGGACAATCGTCCACAAGAGTGCCGCCGACGACCCGGACGCATACAACCGCGAACCGGTGGGGAGCGGTCCGTTCAAGCTCACCGGGCGTACCTCCGGGGAGTCACTCACGCTGGAGGCGTACGACGACTACTGGGAAACCGACGAAGACGGTAATCAGCTCCCGTATCTCGACAAAATCGAGATCAAGCTCATCCCCGAGCCGAGCACGCTCTGGTCGGCCGTCGAATCGGGCGAGGTCGCGTACGCGAACATCATGACCGGCGAGTTCGCCCAGCAGGCTGAGGGACGCAACGACCTCAACGTTGCCGCATCGAGCGCGGGTGACTGGGCCTGTGTGGCGCCGTTGACCACCAATCCACAGGAAGTACCCGAGCAAGCGAAGTACGCGAGCGGGTACGACGAAGTCACCGACAAGTGGGAGGGGGAAGACCTGCCGACGACTGATCCGAAGGTGCGAAAGGCGCTCTCGCTGGCAATCGACCGCGAGGAGATCGTCGAGAAAGCCTGGTTCGGCTACGCGGAGACCGCACACGCGCTGTACAACCCGGCCATCGGTTGGTTGTACGACCATCTCGGTGGCGACGAACCGGATCCGGGCCAGTACCAGGACGTCGAACGGGCCAAGCAACTGCTCGACGAAGCCGGATACACGGGCGACCCGCGCCTGGAGTTCAGCGTGCTCGCGCTCCCGGAGGACGAACGGGAGATGACGGTTATCCAGGAGCAGTGGCGGGAAATCGGCGTCGAAACCAGCCTCGACATCCAGCAGGAATCCTCCTACTGGGACAACATCTACCGCTACGAGCACACCGTGACGACCTACGGTGGCGCGGCCGACGTCGACCCGTGGATGTCCGACTTCAAACAGCTCGGCACGCCCGACCCCGAGACCGGGATGGGCGCCTGGCAGAAGAACCTCTGGTCGAACGAGAAGTTCGACGAGGCAATACTCGAAGCGACGCGGACGCCGGACCTCGACAAGCGGGCGAAAATCTACGAAGACGCCCACGAGGCCTTCATCGAGGACGCGCCGTACGCCATGACCACGTTCCCGCTGAACCCGAAAGTCTCGACCGCGGAGTTCAACGGGGTCGGCATCCAGGTGGGCCTCAGCAACTTCCACCGCGCGCACCTGAGCGAGTAAGCGTGGTCGACGCCGGAATTCAGGAGGGTATCGCGCGTCGAACCGCGACTGCGGTATTAGAGACTTCATAACTATGGGAATGAAACGGTATGTGGCGAAACGGTTCGTCCACTCCATCTTCGTCATCTACTTCGTGGCGACGGTGGTGTTCCTCGCCGTCCGAGCCATTCCGGGCGATCCGGCCCGGCTCATGCTCGGCGGGGAGGCGGACCCCGAGGCCCTGCAAGCGCTCCGTGAGGAACTGGCGCTCAACCAGCCGGTGTACGTCCAGTACTACCGGTGGCTCACGAACATCTTGACCGGGAACCTCGGCGAATCTATCCGGACCGGGGAGTCGGTGCTCGGCCTGCTCGTGCAGGTTTCCGGTCCGACGGTGAGCATCGCGGCGGTCGGGCTGGTGCTTGCGTTGATAATCGCAATCCCGGCCGGCATCATCAGCTCCGTCAGACGCTATCAGGTCGAGGACTACGTGGCGACGCTGATCTCCTTTTTCGGAATCAGCATGCCCGGCTTCTGGATCGGCATCCTGCTGATCCTGCTGGTCGGGTCACAGGTCGAATCCATCACGACCTTCGGCTACACTCCGATCAGCGAGGGGGTCATCCCCTGGCTGAAAAGCGTCATCCTGCCGGGCATCGCTGTGGGCCTCCCCTACGGCGGAATCGTCATGCGGATGATGCGCTCGTCGATGCTGGAGGTGCTCAACGAGGACTATATGCGGACCGCGCGGGCGAAAGGATTGAGTGGCCGGCTCGTGCTGTTCAAACACGGGCTCCAGAACGCGCTCATCCCAGTAGTCACCATCGCGGGCATCCTGCTCGCGGTCGTCCTCGGCGGGGTCGTCGCCGTCGAAATCGTCTTCGGCATCCGCGGACTCGGCCGCCTCCTCATCGGCTCGATCAACCGCCGGGACTTCCCGGTCATCCAGGGTTCGGTGATCCTCATCTCGTTCGTCTTCGTGTTCATGAACTTCTTCATCGACGTACTGTACACAGTCATCAATCCACGCATCAAGTACGGGGAGGGTGAGTAACGATGGTACCCAGCCCCTTCGCATTGTTCGACGATACGGCGTCGTTCGGTGACCGCGCACGGGTGTTCGGTATCCGTACCGACCTGCTTGAGCGGCTGGCCCGGACCATCCAACAGGACCTGAAGGCGAAAATCGGGCTCGTCATCGTCGTGCTGTTCCTCCTGGCGGCCGCCTTCGCGCCCGAACTGGCGCCACACGACCCGATGTCACAGAACTTCGGGGTCCTCGAAGGACCCAGCCTCACGGGTAAGAACCTCGCCGGAACGGACTCCTACGGCCGAGACATGCTGTCACGGCTGATGTTCGGGGCCCGTATCAGCCTCCTCGTCGGCCTCGGCGCGGTGACGTTCGGGGCCGTGCTCGGAATCGTCATCGGCCTGGTTTCGGGGTTCTACGGCGGCCTGGCGGACGACGTGCTGATGCGGTCGGTCGACATCATGTGGGCGTTCCCCTGGCTGCTTATCGCCATCATGCTCGTCGCAGTCTTCGGACAGGGCCTCTGGAACGTCATCGTCGCCGTCGGGTTCGCGTACATCGACGACTTCGCCCGCATCACCCGCGGGGAAGTCCTCTCCATCCGCGAGGAGGAGTACATGCTCGCGGCCGAGAGCGTCGGGCTCTCCGACTACGAGATAATCTTCGAGGAGGTGTTCCCGAACACCGTCGCGCCATTAATCGTCCAGTTCACGGTGTTGGTCGCCCGGGCGATGCTGGCGGAAGCGACGCTGTCGTTCCTCGGACTCGGCGTCAAGCCGTCGACGCCGACATGGGGGTCGCTGCTCGGCCAGGGCCGGAACTTCATCACGCAGGCGTGGTGGATCTCCGTGATTCCCGGGCTGTTGATCATGATCACCGTCCTGGGGATCAACCTCTTCGGCGACGCGCTCCGTGACGCCTTCGACGTCAAGGAGGAGGGTGCAGCATGAGTGACCCACTACTCGAGGTGGAGAACCTCACGACCGAGTTCGAAACCGACGGCGGCCGACTCACCGCGGTCGATGGCATGTCGTTCACCATCCGAGAAGGCGAGGTGTTCGGCGTCGTCGGCGAGTCCGGGTCGGGCAAGAGCGTCACCGCCCTCTCGATTATGGGGCTGCTCCCCTCGAACGGGCACGTCGACGCCGACGCCATCCGGTTCAACGGTGAGGACCTCCTGGACAAGAGCGAAGAGGAGATGCGGTCGATCCGCGGCGGCGACATCAGTATGGTGTTTCAGGACCCGATGAACTCCCTCAACCCCGTGATGACCATCGGCGAGCAGATCGCCGAGGTCGTCCGCCACCACGGCGACGTCGGGGAGTCGACCGACTTCCTGAACGAGCTCCGCCGGAAGTACGTCACCGGTACCGCCGAGGACAGCCGCTCCTGGCAGCGGGCGGTCGAACTGCTGGACACCGTCGGCATTCCGGACCCCGAACAGCGGGCGAAAGAATACCCCCACCAGCTCTCCGGCGGGATGCGCCAGCGGGTGGTCATCGCCCAGGCGTTAGCGGGCGAGCCGTCGCTCATCATCGCCGACGAGCCGACGACGGCGCTCGACGTGAGTATCGAGGCGCAGATACTCAACGAACTGCTGGAGCTACGCGACGAGTTCGACGTTTCCGTGCTCCTCATCACCCACGACCTCGGCGTCATCAGAGAAACCTCCGACCGCGTCGCCGTGATGTACGCCTCCGAACTGATGGAGCAGGCGAGCATCGAGGAGCTGTTCGATAACCCGCAGCATCCGTACACCCGGGGGCTCCTGGCGAGCATCCCGCGCATCGGCGACGACCGCGAGTGGCTGGACGTCATCGAGGGGACGGTTCCCGACCTCATCGACAAGCCCGGCGGCTGTCCGTTCCGAAACCGCTGTGACCACGCGTTCGAACTGTGCGACAAACCGCTCGTCGAATACGAAATCGAGGGGCCGAGCCACGTCGCCCGCTGTCACCTCCACAACGCTCACGTTCACACCGACGGGTTCGGCGACGTAACGCACGTCGAAGACGCCGCCAGCGAAGCAATCGAGGCAAACCTGCAGGCGGCGAACGCCGAGCACACCAGACCGGTCACCGACGGCGGTGGCCGAACCGACGACTCGATGGCAGGTGATCACGCATGAGCAGCGAACCACACACCGACGGCACGGCGACGACCGAGACGGAAGAGCCAGAAGCGCCGCTGCTGCGCGCCGAGGGGGTCAAGAAGCACTTCTCGACCGAAACCGGCTTCCTGGAGCGCGTGCTCGGCGAAACCCAGTACGTGAAGGCCGTCGACGGGGTGAACCTCGAAATCGGCCGCCAGGAGACGCTCGGACTGGTCGGCGAATCCGGCTGCGGAAAGACGACGCTCGGGCGAGTGCTCTCCCGGCTGTACGACCCGACGGACGGCCGCATCGAGTTCGAGGGCCGCGACATCAGCGGCCTCGAAGGCGCCGCCCTCAAGGAGCTACGCAAGCAGGTCCAGGTCATCTTCCAGGACCCCCTGTCCTCCCTGAACCCGCGCAAGACCGCCGGGGAAATCGTCGGGAAGCCGCTCGAAGTCCACGACCTCGCGAGCGGCGACCGGAAACGCGAACGCGTGATCGAACTGTTCGAGGAGGTGGGTCTGCAGGAGTCCCACCTCGACCGCTACCCCCACGAGTTCTCCGGGGGCCAGCGCCAGCGCATCGGCGTGGCTCGGGCGCTGGCCGTCGAGCCGAACCTCATCATCGCCGACGAACCGGTCAGCGCGCTCGACGTCTCCGTCCAGGCGCAGATTATCAACCTGATGAAGCGCCTCCAGCAGGAGTACAACCTCTCGTATCTGTTCATCGCCCACGACCTCAGCGTCGTCAAACACATCAGCGACCGGGTCGCGGTGATGTATCTCGGGGAAATCGTCGAGCAGGGGACGACAGACGACATCTTCACCCACCCACAGCACCCCTACACCCGGTCGCTGCTCCACTCCATCCCGAACGTCGAGGGCGGCGCCGAGCGTCGGGAGACAATCCTCGAAGGGAACCCGCCGAGCCCCGTCAATCCCCCCTCTGGGTGCCCGTTTCACACACGCTGTCCCGAGTACATCGGCGACGAATGCGACGGCGAGGAGCCCGCCCTGACAGCTGTAGCGGACACGTCCGGCGCTATCGGCCCGCCGACATCGGTTCAGGCGATGGCCGACACCGACGCCGATACCGACTCGTCGGCGGCGCACTACGCGGCCTGCCACTGGCTCACGAAAGACGCCGACGAACGGGCACGCAACGACCCCCTCTCGCGGTGACGCGCCGATGCCCGAGATGAGGAACCGGGACCGCCCAAACGACGCCGCGTCGCCAGAAGGGGGCCGCGAGCCACTCGGCTATCCCACGCCGGCAGTACGGACCGAGCGCGACGTCATCGGCGAACGCGTCGCGGCCGCGCTCGTGGACCTCGGGGTGGTCTTCCCGCTGTACTACGCGGGGCTCTACCTGTACACCGGAGCGTCCGGTGTGCCCTCCTTGGAGGCGGTCATCGGCAGCCTGTTCTGGTTCATTTTCCAGGTGTTCGGGCTCATGCCGTTCTTCCTCTTCCGCCACGGCCACCCGCTCCTGCTGTTCCTGTCGGGCGCACTCCTGTGGGGCCTGTACGCCGCCATACTGGAACTGTCGTTCGGCCGGACACTCGGCAAGCGGGTGACTGGCCTCGTCGTCGCCACACCCGAGGGCGGCCGCCCGTCACCACGCTCGGTCCTGATTCGGAACGCCCTACGGGTGGTCGACGGGCTGTTGTTCTACCTCGTCGGGTTCCTGTTCGTCGTCCTCACCGACCGCTGCCAGCGGCTTGGTGACCTCGTGGCCGACACGGTCATCGTGGCGACCGAAGACGA
>JBDGQC010000147.1:0-12316 GCA_042219375.1 Halolamina sp.
CGGATGACGATGTCGGCTTTCCCGACCGGGAGCCCCTGTTCGGAGCGGTCGTGGCGCACGTTCCGGATGTTGGTGTCGTGGTTACCGATGAGTTCCGCGAGTTCGCCCAGCACGCCCGGCCGGTCGTCGATGCGGACCCGGATGGTGACGAACTGGCGCCGGTCGACGAGCGCGCGGGTCAGCACGTCCTGAAGCGTGGCGATATCGATATTGCCGCCACAGAGCACCGGGACGACCGTTCCGTCGTACGCCACCTCGTCGGCGTGCAGCGCGGCGACGGAGGTGGCCGCTGCGCCCTCGACCATCTGCTTGGTGCGTTCGAGCAGCCAGAGGGTCGCCTCCGCGATTTCGGTCTCCGAGACGGTCACTACCTCGTCGACGTGCTCCTGAATGATGTCGAAGGTGCGCTGGGAGACGCTGCCGGTCGCGATGCCGTCGGCGATGGTGTCGGGCGTCTCGTTCTCGACGGGGGAGCCTTTCTGGAGGCTCTGGGGAATGGTCGCGGCCTCCTCGGCCTGGACGCCGACCACGCGCACGGAGGAGTCGGCCGCGGTCATCGCCGTCGCGATGCCGGAGATGAGGCCGCCGCCGCCGATGGGGGCGACCACGGTGTCGATTTCGGGCACCTGGTCGAGGATTTCCAACCCGAGCGTCCCCTGCCCGGCGATGACCGCGGGGTCGTCGTAGGCGTGGACGAATGCGGTGTCGGGCTCGCCCGCCTTGGACTGTGCTTCGGCCATCGCCTCAGCGAACGTTTCGCCGTGCAGTTCCACCGCGGCACCGTACCCCCGCGTAGCGTCGATTTTGGCCTGCGGGGCCGTCTCGGGCATCACGATGAGCGATTCGAGCCCGCGCTCGGTCGCCGCGTACGCCACTCCCTGTGCGTGGTTGCCGGCGCTCGCGGCGACGACCCGGGTCGCCTCGCCGCGTTCGGCCACCTGCGATATCTTGTTGTACGCCCCGCGGGGCTTGAACGAGCCGGTTTTCTGGAAATGCTCCAGTTTCAGCGCCACGTCGGCGCCGACGCGCTCGCCGAGCGTCTGGGAGCGCTCTATCGGCGTCTGCCGAATCCCCTCTGCCGTCTCGATGCGCCGTTCGGCCGCCAGGACGTCGTCGAGAGTGACCGTCACGGCCACCCACCCGCCCGAGACTGCTCGCCGCCGCGACTCTGGTGTGCCATGGGTATGCAGTCGGCAGGGGACGGCAAAAGGAGAGTCTTTCTCTCGGCGCCGACTCAGTCGTCGCCCGCCGCTTCGGTCGCGGCCGGGTCGCGGTAACGCCGGTCGATGACCGCCGTCGGCGAATCGTACTCTTCCCGGTGGCGGAGACAGCGGCTCTCGCGGTCGGCACCGACCGGGGCGGTGTCGGGGTGTTCCTCGCTACAGACGCTGCCGAACGCCTCGTTCAGGCGTTCGCCGGCGGCTTCGTCGTCGCCCTCGCGGGCCAGGTCCGCAGCCTCGTGGACGACCGCTGCCTCCGAGTCACCCATCGGCAGGTCCACGGAGTCGTCCTCCGTCCTGGTGGCCCCGTCGAAGAGGCTGACAAGCAGTTCGTCCACCGTCTCGGAGTCCTCGACGCCCAGGCGCTTCCGTATCTCGTCGAGCAGATCGAACTCCGCGTTGGCGCGCGCGCGAAACACGCTGTAGAGTTCGTCGACGGCCTCCCACTGGTGGCCCGTGAGGCTGTACTCGTCGGGCCGTATCTTCGCCGGGCAGCGCGTGGAGAACCGACAACCGCTGGGCGGGTCCCGCGGACTGGGCGGGGTGCCACGCAGGGTGATGCGCTTGCCGGTATCGGCGATAGAGCCGGGGATGGCCGAGAGCAACGATTCGGTGTACGGGTGGGCGGGGTCGGTGAACACCTCCTCGGTCGGCCCGAGTTCCATCACCTCGCCCAGATACATCACCGCGGTGCGATCGGCGATATGTCGGACCACGCTGAGGTCGTGGGCGATGAACAGGTAGGTCAGCCCGAGTTCCTCCTGTAGCTCTTCGAGGAGGTTGATGATCCGGGCCTGCACGCTCACGTCGAGGGCGGAGACTGGTTCGTCGAGCACCAGGAACTCCGGTTCGAGCGCGAGCGCGCGGGCGATGCCGATGCGCTGGCTCTGACCGCCCGAGAACTGGTGGGGGTACCGGAAGTAATGCTCCTCCTGAAGCCCGACCTGCTCCAGCAGGCCGTGGACCCGGTCGCGGCGCTCCTGTGGGGTCTTCCAGTCGTGGGCGTCCAGCGGCTCCCGGATAATTTCGCCGACGGTCATCCGGTCGTTCAGGCTGGAATCGGGGTCCTGGAACACCATCTGGGCGTCGCGCTGCCACTCCCGGAGCTCCTGTCCCGAGATGCTGCTCACGTCCCGGCCGTCGGAGATCACTCGTCCCTCCGTCGCCGTTTCGAGGTTCAGGACGGTCCGCCCGAGCGTCGTCTTCCCGCAGCCGGACTCCCCGACGAGGCCGAGCGTCTCGCCTTCCTTCACCTCGAAGCTGACGCCGTCGACGGCCTTCACGGGGTCGCCCCCGAGGATGCCGCCGGTGTCGTAGTATTTTTTCAGGTTCTGCACTTCGAGATAGGTGTCGCTCATCGGTTCTCACCTCCGACGACGGCGTCGATGCCGCCCGCCGGTGGCTCCTCGTCGAAGCGCTCGTCGTAGAGCAGACAGGCGGTTTCGTGGTCCTCCCCGACCTCGATTCGCTCGGGGTGGACCCGCTCACATTCCGCGAAGGCGTACTCACAGCGGGGCGCGAACCGACAGTCGTCGGGCGGGCTGGTCGGGGTCGGCACCTCGCCCTCGATGGTCGGCAGGCGGTCGCTTTTGACGGTCCGCCCGGGGATGCTCGCGAGCAGCCCCCGGGTGTAGGGGTGACGCGGGTTCTCGAACAGTTCGTCGACCGGCGCTGTTTCGATGAGTTCGCCCGCGTACATCACACTCACGCGGTCGGCCGTCTCCTCGATGACGCCCATGTCGTGTGTGATGAACAGGACCGCGAGGTCCTCCTCGCGCTGGAGCTCGTCGAGCAGTTCGAGAATCTGAGCCTGGATGGTCACGTCGAGCGCCGTCGTCGGCTCGTCACAGACCAGCAGGTCCGGGTCACACGCCAGCGCGATGGCGATGACCGCCCGCTGGCGCATCCCGCCGGAGAACTGGTGGGGGTACTCCTCGACGCGCCGGGCGGCGTCGGGGATGCCGACGTCCTCCAGCAGCGAGATGGCTTCCTCGGTCGCCGCCCTGCCGCGCAAACCCTGGTGGATGCGCAGCGCCTCCTCGATCTGGTTGCCCACCGTGTAGACGGGGTTCATCGAGTTGATGGGGTCCTGGAAGACGATGGAGAGGTCGCCGCGGTGCTCGTCCCAGCCGACCTCCGTGAGGTCGTCGCCGCTGAAGGTCAGCGAGTCGGCCTCGACGACGCCCGGTTCGTCGACCAGGCCGAGGACCGAGCGGGCGGTGACGGATTTGCCCGAGCCGGATTCCCCGACCAGCCCGAGGGTTTCGCCGCGCTCGATTTCGAAGGAGACGCCGTCGACGGCGCGGATGGTCTCCTTCTCGGTGTGGAACGTCGTGTTCAGGTTCTCGACTTCGAGCAGCGCCATCAGGCACCACCCCCGCGGCCGGCGGCCTCGCCGGTCGCGCTATCCGATTCGGGGTCGATGGCGTCGCGGATGCCGTCGCCGAGCGCGTTGAAGCCGGTGACGACCAGCGTGATGAGCAGCCCCGGAATCAGGGAGATGTGCCACGACGCGGTATCGACGTAGTCCTGACCGGCGTTGACCGCGCGCCCCCACTCCGGGGTCGGCGGGTCGACGCCCAGACCGAGGAAGGAGAGCCCGGCGATGGCGATGATGGCGCCGCCGAGCGTCATCGAGCCGTAGATGAGCAGGTAGCCCGTGATGTAGGGGAGCATGTGTTTGCGCATGATGTTGCCGGGGCTCTGTCCGAAGCTCCTGGCGGCGTCGACCCACTCCCGTTCGGACACCTGGAGTGCGGGCCCGCGCAGCGACCGCCAGAGGTAGGGCCAGCCCGTGCCCGCGAAGATGAGCGCGAGCACGAACGCCCCCGAGTAGATTTTCCCGATCCACGTCCCCGCCAACACCACCGTCAGCATGATGAGCAGGAGCAACTGGGGCATTCCCATGACGGAGTCCGAGAGCAACACGAGGCCGAGGTCGACGACGCCCTTGTAGTAGGCCGACAGCAGCGCCAGCGAGACGGCGATGCCCGCCGAAAGCCCGACCGAGAGCAGGCCGATGATGAGCGAGATGCGCGACCCCGCGGCGATGAAGGTAAAGAGGTCCTTCCCGGTCGGCAGCGTGCCGAACGGGTGGAACCGGCCGAACTGGTCGTACTGCATCGGGCCGACGTTCGAGCCCTCGGAGCCGACCGACTGGGAGGCGACGTTGGCGGCGCCGATGGTCGTCTCCTTAACCTCGCCGTTATCCCAGTATTTGGTCGTGTGACCGTAGGGGTTCTGCAGGTTCTGCTCGACGGTGGTCGGCCCGAGCGCGGGCGCGAACACCGCCATCGTCACGAACATGAAGACGACGACGAAGCCGAAGATGCCCCATTTGTGCTCCCGGAGCCGGTCGATGACGTCGTCGCGGGGCGTCCAGTCGGCGGCGCGGTAGTAGACCCGGTACCAGTCGTAGGCGATCCAGGTCCAGTAGGTCCAGGCGGCCGCGTAGAGGTAGACGAGCGTCACCCTGATTGTCCACGATACCGCGGGCGAGAGGCCGAGGAACGTCCCCTGGTAGCCGCTCCCGTCGTAGTAGCCCTGGTTGGGAATGACCTCCCGGGAGAGCAGCGTCGGGATGTCCGCGGCGGCGTCGGCGACAGTCGCGAGCAGTCCGGGGTCGTAGCCGCCCGGTACTGCCTCCACGAAATCAATCAACAACAGCGCGACGAACTGGAGTAACGCTCCCGCCTCCAGCAGCAGGAGGACGAGGGCGACGCCCGCCCACAGTATCGCCGGCTGTGGGTGGGCCGCGATGCGGGCGCGCAGGGTCGTCGAACGGGTTTCGGTTCTGGCCGCCATCTTACTTCTCCTCGTAGCCAACGCGCGGGTCGATTATCGTGTACAGGAAGTCCTGTGCGATGTTGATGGTGAGCATGAGCAAGATGAGAATGAACATCAGCGTCCCGACCAGCGGGAGGTCGCCCTGGATGGCGGCTTTGAAAAAGAGGAAGCCGATCCCCTGAATGCCGAAGACGGACTCAACGAGGACCGAGCCGCCGATGAGCAGGAACGCCTCGCTGGTGATGATCGGAACCAGCGGGACGAGCGCGTTTCGCAGTATGTGTTTCCAGACGATCATCCGGTCGGAGACGCCTTTCGCGCGCGCGAGGTCGATGTATTTCTCGTTTTTCGTCTCAAGCACCGCGGTGCGGCCGATACGCATCTCGTTGCCCATCGACGCCGAGCCGAGGACGATGGCCGCGGGGAGGATTTTCTTGATCGCTTGCAAGGTGTTGCCCGGCTCGGTGAACAGCGCCCACGGTTTCCCGTCCATGTAGGACAGCTGTGGGTTGCCGGTGATGCCGGAATCCAGGTTTATCAGGAACGCGTCCCAGTCGAACCCCAGGAGCGACTCGGAGGAAACGAGCGTCGCGAGCAGGATGACCGCGAGCCAGAAGTTCGGCATGGCCCGCCAGACGATGCCCGAGACCGATGCCAGGTAGTCGGCCATCGTGTTCGAGCGCAGGCCCGCGTAGAACCCGAGCGGGACGCCGACGAAGACGGCGATGAGAACCGACCAGAACCCCAGCCAGACGGTCCGCGGGAGGAAGTCCATGATGAGGGCGTTGACGTTCGAGCCGGGGTACAGCAGCCAGGTCTGCCCGAGGTCGAACATGAACAGGCTCGACATCCAGTCGACGTAGTGCTCCAGCGGGTCCTGGTTCAACCCGAGTTGGGTCTCGGCGGCCTCGACCTTCTCGGGGTCCTGAGTCTGGGACTCGCTCAGGACGTACGCCGCGGGGTTGATCGGTCCTTGGTAGATGATGAACCACGTCATGCTGGTCCCGAGCCAGAGCACGGGGAACGACATCAGCAGACGTTTTCCGAGGTACTTGAGTCGGCTCATTGGGGCTGGGTTAGGGGCTTACCGTGGCGACGGGAAGAATTTTCGCAAGGAGTTCGACGGCGCGGCGCGTTCGACGCCGCCGTTAGCTGCCGTCGTCGCGCTCGATGGTCACCGTGTTGAACGTCTGGTTCTCCATCGTCCCCGCCATGCGGACGCTCACTTCGGGGCTCCAGAGCCGTTGGGTCACGCTGTGGACCGTCGGCATCTCCTGCATCGTGTCCCAGTTGATCTCTTCGAGGCGGTAGTAGGCCTTGTTCCGCTGCTGCTGGGCCTCCTCACCCGTGCCCGTGTTGGGCTTGTAGTACTCCTCCCAGGCGTTGTCGGCGACGGGCATCAGCGGGTCGAAGCCGGCGCCGATGGACTCCGGCGAGGAGGAGGTGTAGCCCGCCGAGTCGATGATGTCTTCGAACTCGTCGGTGGTGATGTCCTCGATGAACACCGCGGCGGTGCCCTGGCCGTCGGTATCGCTGGCCGGCGTCACGGAGACGTGGCTCGGGTCCACGTCGTCAGGCATCTCGTTGAGCAGGTCCTCCTTGATGGTCTCCGGGTCGTTCCCGTTGAAGTCGAGGCCGGGCGCCTCGATGCGGTGGGTCCAGCGCGTGAACATGAACGCCGGGTCCTCGTACGGGTGGAGGAAGCGCAGGAAGTTGTCCGATTCGGGCCACTCCATCCCGTCGCCCAGCGAGAACATGTCCATGTCCCCGTTGATGGCTTTCCCGATGATGGTCCCGAAGTCGGCCTTCGTGATGTCCACGTTGATGTGGGCGTTCTCGGCCTTGTCCCGCAGGCGCTTGGAGATGCGGTCCCACGAGGAACTGCCGGAGAACACCGTGAACTCCACGTCGTACCGGTTGTCGGAGCTGTAGCCGGCGTCCTCCATCACCTGCTGTGCCGAATCGAAGTCGGCCTCGCCGATGCCGTACGGCCAGCCGTCGGCACCGACCTCGAGTTCGCTGTTGGTCCCGTCCTGGTAGTGGGCGTCGTAGCTCTCCGTCGGCGACATCGAGCCGTCGGTCATGAACACCGGCGGTGGCGTGATCTCGTAGGCCGGCTCAGCGAAGCCCTTGTAGATCTGGTCGGCGATCTCCTCCTGGTTGAGGAGGTAGGCGAACGCCTGTCGAACCGGCTTGGGTGTTCGGGACGTGTTGAAGATGACGTAGTCCGTGTCCAGCGCGGTCGCCTCGCCGTAGTTGACCGTCCGGCCGTTGTCGAGTTCGTAGCTCCCGGCGCGGAAGCTCCCGCGGTCCCGCTCGATCTCCAGGTTGTCCGGGTTGAGGTTCGCCGTCGGTGGCCCCTCGAGGATGTCGAGGTTGCCGTTGACGAATCGCTTGAACCGGGTGTTGGACGAGCCGATGACCGTGTAGGTGATCCCGTCGATGTACGGCCCCTCACCGTGGTAGTCCTCGAACATCGAGAGCTTGATCGAGTCACCTTTCGACCACGAGTCGACCTGGAACGGGCCGGTGCCGGCGAAGAACGGCCCGTCGCCGTCGGTCGAGAAGAACTCGTTGTAGTCGTACTCGCCCTCGTACATCAGGCCGTCCACGTCGTGGTCCTGATGGTCCTTCGGGTAGGCGACCGAGTTCTCCGGATAGACGGCGAACGCGCCGCCCGCAATCTGGGAGATGGAGGCGTGGAACGCCGACTCCAGCGTGAACTCGAACGTGTAGTCGTCGACGGCTTCCATCGCCAGCGTGCCCGGCTCGTAGTTCGTGACGGACTCGCTCGTGTTGCCCTCGTGCTGGATAGTGAACGTCCCGCCGACGATGTCGTCCGCGTTCTGGGTTTCCTCGGCGCCGGCGAGGCGCTCCCAGGAGTAGACGAAGTCGTCCGCGGTCATCTCGTCGCCGTTGTGGAACTGGACGCCCTGCTTCAGGTCGAACGTGTACGTCTTCCCGTCGTTGGAGACGGTGTAGTCCTCCGCCAGCGACGGCTGGGGGGGGAGGTCCCCGTTCGGGAACTCCAGGAGCGACTCCGCGTACTGGTTGTACCCGGCGCCGGACCCCTTCGCGGCCGCGGGGTCGAGCGTCTGGACTGGCCCCGGGGAGGCCATCTGCAGGGTTCCGCCCGTGAACGTCTTCTCCTCCGTCGGGGTCGCGGTCGCCGTCTCCGACGACGTCGGCGTCGGGGATTCGGTCTCTGTCGATTGTTCGTCCGGTGCATTACCGCCACAGCCGGCAAGCGCCGCCGCAAGCCCGGTGCCTGCCGCCGTCAGGAACGACCGCCGCGTACTCTCCTCGGGCATCGTCTTCACAGGAATACCGACGGTACATATACCTTGCCCTCCGTATATGTTTTCTCCACGCAGTTCAGGAATCAAAATACGATTGATATGGAGGGTTTCCGAGAGATATATAGTGTGATAGGCGGTGAGCCGACGGTTCTTGGTTTCGCGGAACACGGGGCTCTCGGGTCCCTGGCGAGGCTGAAGATTCCATGCGTTCCGCGTCGTCGGCGCCGCGCCGGGAATCCGGGGACGAACCTATATATCCGCCATGCGCTGGCGGGCCGGGTTCCGTGGACTTATATCCGCGGTGGGCACAGCCATCCGCATGTCTGGACCAGTCGATCACAGCGGTAGCCCGCCGGGGAGTCTGATGGCTAATCTACAGCACCCCCGGAGCGAGGAGCGGACCCGCATCGCCGTCGTCGCCGACCCGCACATCGCCACCCGGGAGGAAGGGACCTCCAAACTGTTCGAACACACCGAACACCACCTCGCGAACGCCGTCGCGGACATCAACAGTCGCGACGTGGATTACACGCTCTGTGTCGGGGACATCACCAAGGACGGCGAGAGATGGAACTTCGAGGCCGCCGACGAGATACTAGCGGACCTCGATTCGCCGTTCCGGTCGGTGCCGGGAAACCACGACGTGCCCAAGGAGGGGTACGACCACGAGAACCTCCCGCTCTCGGAGTTTGCCGAGCGCTACACCCCGGACGGCGAGGGGTTCCCGTTCCACGAACGCGTCGGCGGCGTCGACGTCGTCGGCCTCAACAGTTCCGGCGGCCACGACTGGCTCACCGACTCCCACGACGGCCTCGTGCCCGAGGACCAACTCGACTGGCTCGACGAGACGCTGCCGGACCTCGACAACCCGCTGGTCGCAGTCCATCACAACCTCCCGACGATGTCCGACCAGCTAATCGAGCACCGGGAGTTCAACGAGCCGGAGATGGCGATTCCTCCGGTGCTGCGCAACCCCGAGCAGTTCGTGGACACGCTCGCAGCCCACGACGTGCCGCTCGTGGTCACCGGCCATCTCCACCTCCCCTCCGCCACCGTCGAGCAGGGGGTCCGGGAGCTGATGTCACCGACGACGTGTTCGTTCCCGCAGTCGTACATGCTGCTGGACATCACCAGCGAGGGGACGGAGGCCCGACTGGTTCCGGTCACGGACCATCCCGGTATGATGCGGGGCCACCGGGAGCGCAGCGGTGACTCAGTTACCGGCAAGGGGCTGACCGACATGGCGGCGGTTCGGCTGGCCCAGTTCCCGCTGGTCGATGAGTCCTGAAGCGGGGCCGGAACCCGACTCCGGGCCGGATTTGGTCTGTGTCGGCGCCGCCACGGTGGACCGCACCTACGAGGTGACGAACCTCCCCGAACCCGACGGCGGCGCGTTCGCCCACAGCGTCTCGGATTCCTACGGCGGCGTCGGCGCGAACGTTGCAACGGGCCTCGCTCGCCTCGGTCGGGAGACCGGACTCCTGGCCCGTCTCGGCGAGGACGAGTTCGCCGACCGAGTGGAGGCCGACCTCGACCCCGGCCCCGTCCGCACCGACCTCGTCCGGCGCGGCCCGGGGACGACGACCCATTGCATCATCCCGCGTGGCCCTACTGGCGAGCGCATGATTATCACCGCCGGCGATTCTACCAAACGGCTCCGCCTCGATGAGGCGGACCGGGAGACCGTCCACGCCGCCGAGGCGGTCTTCGCCACCGCCTACCTCCCGGACCGGGTGACCCGCGACCTGGTGGAGATAGCGGGTGCAGAGGACGCCCCTGCGTTCGTCTTCGACCTCTCGGGCCCGCTTGAGGAACTGACGAACCGCGGGACGGAGCGGGAGACCATCGACCGAGCGGTCCGCGCCGCGGACCTGTTCATCGTCGGCGAAGTCGCCGCCGAGTCCTATCTCGACCGGCCAGCGACGGCGGCCGTCGACGCGCTTCGGGAGCGCGGGTGCACGCGCGGCGCGGTCACGTTCGGAGAGGACGGAGCAACCCTGTTCGACGCCGATTCAACCACGGCTATCGACGCGTTCGAGGTGGACACGGTAGATGCGACCGGGGCGGGTGACGCGTTCGTCGCGGCGCTGACTGACCGCTGGCTACTCGCCGGTGAGGCGCCCGAGCCTGCGGGACGGTTCGCCGCAGCGGCGGCCGCGCTGAACTGCAGGGCCGAGGGTGCCCGCGGCGGCCTCGTAGACGCCGAGGCCGTTCGGGCGTTCCTCGCCGAGCGCGGGTGAAGCGTCCAGTCGGGACGGGGCGTAACACTCGTGTCAGTAGGTATCGGTCGTGTCGGGGAACCGATTTACGTGCGTGCCGCGAACCTAGTAACACGAGACAACCATGACAGACAACCCGACACCGACACAGGCCGACGAGAGCGACATCCCCGTGACTGCCGAGACGCCCGACAGCCCGGTAGGCGTCACCGGTCTCGACCACGTCACGCTCATCGGCAGCAACGAGGAGGACACCGTCCATTTCTACCGGGACGTCCTCGGGATGCCGCTGGTGCTGCGGCAGCCGAACCTCGATGCCCCCGATGTCACCCACCTGTTTTTCGACGCGGGCGACGGGCGCATCATTACGTTCTTCGTGAGCGACGACCGTGACTCCAACCCACAGCCCACCCGGGCCGGTATCGGCGACGTGCACCACCTCGCGTTCAGTATCGACGGCGAGCGAATGGCCGAAATCGGGGAGGCGCTGCGCGAGGAGGGAATGCAGTACAGCGAGTTCGACCGCGGCGCGTTCCACTCCCTGTACACCCGGGACCACAACGGGCTGACTATCGAACTCGCGGCCGACAAGTTCGAGATTCCCGACGCGCGCCGTGGCGAGGTGCTTTCCCGAGCCCACGCGAACCGCGTCGCCGCCGGGGCCGAGTACGTGAAAGACGAGCACATGCGGACCGCGCTTGAGGAACTCGACCTGCCAATCGAGGAGATCGAAATCCCCAGCGCGCCCTCGGGAACAGGCGGGCTGTAAGGGGCGCCGTCGCTCGCGAGAGTTTTTCAGGGAGGCCGGGACCACACCTCCCGATGCGCTGAGAACGGCCCCGAGCGCCCAGCGGGTGTGCGACCACGCGCTCGGGGGTGGCCGCGGTCGCCTGTTCGCTATTCATCCGGTAGCCCCAGCCTTACTCTGCCCGAACCTCGTCGGCGGCCGTGACCAGTTCCCGCGTCCGCTCCTCGCTCACCGGGTCCCCGGAGGAGTCTCCGCTCTTGAGCGCCGTGCCGACGATGACGCCGTCGGCGATATCCAGAATGTCCCCGACCGTCTCGGCGGTGACGCCGCTGCCCACGAACAGCGGCACGTCCAGCCCGAACTCCTCCCGGCGCTCGGCGGCCTGCCGTAACTCCTCGCGGTCGACGGCGTGACCGGTCCCCATTCCCGAGACGACAGTCGCGTCGGCCATCCCCCGCTCGACGTTGTCGGCGAAGGATTCGGCCGTGAAATCCTCGGCGGCGATGGGCGCCGAGTGTTTCACGTCGTGGTCGGCGAACACCTTCACGTCGGTCCCGAGGCGGTCCCGCTCCCGCATCGTCTCGTAGGCTTTGCCCTCGATAATCCCCTGGTCGGCGACGCGGGCGCCGGTGTGGATGTTCACACGCATGAACTCGGCGCCGACGGCCTGAGCAACGGCTAAATCGGCCATCGCGTCGTTCCGCAGGACGTTGACGCCGACCGGGAGGTCCACCTCGTCGGCAACGACGCCGGCGGCGCGGGTCATCGAGGCGACGACGTGTTTGGGGACGTCGTCGGGGTAGAACGGCGCATCGCCGAAGTTTTCGACCATCACGGCGTCGACGCCGCCGTTCTCCAGCACGCGGGCGTCGGCGCGTGCGTTCTCCAGCACCGCCTCCCGGTTACCGCCGAACTGCGGGGCACCCGGGAGCGGGTCGAGATGGACCATTCCGACGATGGGCTGTCTCCGACCGAAGACCGCTTCGAGGTTCATGCGCCGCCTCGGGCGCCCCCCGGCTAATCTCTGGCGGAACCGTTCCTCGC
>JBDGQC010000126.1:0-12192 GCA_042219375.1 Halolamina sp.
CCAGCCACGCGACCACGCCCCCCACAACCGCCGGGGTGGCGTAGAAATCCTCCCGCAGTACCGCCGGCACCCGAACCAGCAGGAGGTCCGAGAGGCTCCCGCCGCCGACGCCGGTGAGCGTGGCGACCACGATAGTGCCGAATAGTGTCAAGCCCGTCTCGATACCGACGGCAGCGCCGGTGGCGGCGAACGCCGCGAGTCCCACCGCGTCGGAAAACAGGAGCGCCGGCGCCTCGCGGGGGTCGTCCGGAAGAACGACCGAAACGGCGACAGCGATGAGGATGCCGAGGAGGGCGAACAGCACCTCCACGTCCGATTGGAGGGAGGTCGGGACCCGCCCGACCAGCAGGTCGCGGATGGTGCCGCCGCCGAGCGCCGTGAGAAAGCCGAGCACGACGATGCCGAACAGGTCGAGGCCGGCCGCGCGCCCCTTCAGCGCGCCCGCGGCGGCGAACGCGACGAGACCAACCGCGTTCATCGCCGCGAACGCGAGGCCGGCCCCGACCATTACGCCTCGCTGGTGTCGGTGTCGGAAATCCGGCGGATCCGCTCGACGCCGTCCACCTCGTGAATCGTCTCGACGACGGCGTCGGGCACCAGCGACTCCCAGTCGCCGCCGGTGATGAGCCGTTCCCGGATTTCGGTCCCCTCCAGCACGTCGCGCTGGAACATATGGGACTCGCGGACCTCGACGCCTGCCTCCTTGAACAGGCGGACAACGAGGGGGTTGTTGGAGTAGGCCACGTCGAAATCGGGGGTCATCGAGCGCACGTGGCCGACCCAAACGGCGTTGCGGTCCAGGTCCTCGATGGGGACGACGTAGGTGGTGATGTCGACGGCGTCCAGCGCCTTCGTCACCATCATCACGCGCTCGCCCGCCGTGAACGGGTTCCGGGTGGAGTGAGAGTCGCCGGCGGACCCGATGCCGACGACGAGTTCATCGACCTCCTCGGCGATCTCGGTCACCATCCGGTGATGGCCGTCGTGATACGGCTGGAATCGCCCGATGTAGAACCCCCGCATACCCCCCTGTTCCTCCCCGGTCGATATAAAAACGGCGAGTCCGGCGGGCAGGCGCATTTATAAGACCACAGGCTCCGGTTCGGTGGGCGATTCGCCGCTAACAGGGCCTGAGTCGCCCGATTACGCGGGTACGGTGCAGATGCCGAATGGGAGAAAGTATATCAGTCCAGCGAGCCAGTTAAACGGTAGCGACAGCGTTCTATGAGCAACGAAACGGACGATACCGACGTGCCCGAAGAACGGACGGAGGAGGACGAGAGCTCCCCGTTCACGTTCGACGGGTCGGGTGCGCCCGACGACGGCGAGCCCGACGAACAGCCCCCATCCGACCCCTCCACCGTGGAACGCCAGGTCCGCGACGAGCCGGATGACGAGCCGCCGGCCATCGACGACCTCGGCAGCGACGTGGAGTTCGACGCCGAAATCGCCGAGGACGAGGAAATCGGCAAGGACGACCTGCTCGGCGGCCTCCGTATCGACTCGACCTCCGAAATCACGGTCCCCGACCGGCTGGTCGACCAGGTCATCGGCCAGGAACACGCCCGCGACGTAGTACTGAAGGCGGCCAAGCAGCGCCGCCACGTGATGATGATCGGCTCCCCCGGGACCGGGAAGTCGATGCTCGCGAAGGCGATGGCCGAACTCCTCCCGAAGGAGGAACTCCAGGACGTCCTGGTCTATCACAACCCCGACGACGGCAACGAGCCGAAGGTTCGGACTGTCCCGGCGGGGAAAGGCGACCAGATCGTCGACGCCCACAAGGAGGAGGCCCAGAAGCGCAACCAGATGCGCAGCTTCCTCATGTGGATCATCATCGCCGTCGTGGTCGGCTACGCGCTGCTGGCGATGCAGAACATCCTGCTGGGCATCATCGCCGCGGCGGTCATCTACGTCGCGTTCCGCTACGCCTCGCGTGGCAGCGACGCGATGATTCCGAACCTGCTGGTCAACAACGCCGAGACCCAGACCGCGCCGTTCGAGGACGCGACCGGCTCCCACGCCGGCGCGCTGCTGGGCGACGTGCGCCACGACCCGTTCCAGTCCGGCGGGATGGAGACGCCGAGCCACGACCGCGTCGAGGCCGGCGCCATCCACAAGGCCAACAAGGGCGTCCTCTTCATCGACGAGATCAACACGCTGGACATCCGCAGCCAGCAGAAGCTGATGACGGCCATCCAGGAGGGCGAGTTCGGCATCACCGGCCAGTCCGAGCGCTCCTCGGGCGCGATGGTCCAGACCGAACCCGTCCCGACGGACTTCATCATGGTCGCCGCCGGGAACATGGACGCGCTGGAGAACATGCATCCGGCGCTCCGAAACCGCATCCGCGGCTACGGCTACGAGGTGTACATGGACGACACCATCCGCGACACCCCGGAGATGCGCCGGAAATACACCCGGTTCATCGCCCAGGAAGTCGAGAACGACGGCCGGCTCCCGCACTTCGACAAGGAGGCCGTCGAGGAGGTGATGCTCGAAGCCCGGCGCCGCGCCGGCCGGAAGGACCACCTCACCCTCAAGCTCCGCTCGCTCGGCGGGCTGATCCGGGTCGCCGGCGACATCGCCCGCGCCGAGGACGCCGAGTTCACCACCCGCGAGCACGTGCTCGAAGCGAAGGGCCGCTCCCGGTCCATCGAGCAGCAGCTCGCGGACGACTACATCGAGCGCCGGAAGGATTACGAGCTCCAGGTCGCGGAGGGCTACCAGGTCGGCCGCGTCAACGGGCTCGCCGTCATGGGCGACGACTCCGGCATCATGCTCCCCGTGATGGCCGAAATCACCCCGTCCCAGGGGATGGGCGGGCAGGTCATCGCGACTGGCCAGTTGAAGGAGATGGCCGAGGAGTCCGTGCAGAACGTCTCGGCCATCATCAAGAAGTTCACCGACACAAACATCGCCGAGAAGGACATCCACATCCAGTTCATCCAGACCGGCCAACAGGGGGTGGACGGCGACTCCGCCTCCATCACGGTGGCCACCGCGGTCATCTCCGCGCTGGAGGACATGGGCGTGGACCAGAGCCTCGCGATGACTGGCTCGCTGTCGGTCCGGGGCGACGTGCTCCCAGTCGGCGGCGTGACCCACAAAATCGAGGCCGCCGCGAAAGCCGGCTGCGACCGGGTCATCATCCCGGCGGCCAACGAGCAGGACGTGATGATCGAAGACGAGTACAAGGAGATGGTCGAAATCATCCCGGTGTCGCACATCTCCGAGGTGCTCGAAGTCGCGCTCGAAGGCAACGCCGAGAAGAACTCCCTGGTCGCCCGCCTCAAGAACATCACCGGCTCCGCGCTGGAGAGTTCCGAGGTCACGACCGCTGGCGGCTCCGAACCCGCGCCGCAGTAGCGTGACCGACTGGGCAGCCTTCGGGGCTGTCACAGTCGCGATTACCGTTCTCGTTTTGCTGTTCGCCCGTGCAACGCAGGCGGTACTGCAGAGCGGTCCTCGTCACGACGAGTCGGCTACCGAGGCTCCCGCCGCCGAACCGGCCGTTGAGACTACCGCCGAGGAACCACCAATCGAGGGCAGACCTGCCCAACCGGCCTCCCCGCTCGATGCGATGTCGACCAGGATGCTCCTCCTGAACGTCGCCGCCACGCAGGCGGTGTTCCTCTCCTTCCTGGTGGCGGGCATCTGGTTCACGGGCGTCCCGCTCGAACCGCTCGGCGTCACCCGGCCGTCGATGACGGACCTCGGCATCGGCGCCGCGCTCGGCGTCGGGCTGTTCGTACTGAATCAGGGAGCGGCACGGCTCGGTCGGCAGTTCGGCCTCGGTGGTGACGAAGCGCTCCGGGAGGCGCTCGCGCCCGAAACGGCTCCGGGCTGGCTCGCGCTCCTGTTGGTGGTGCTGCCGGTCGTCGCGGGGTTCGAGGAGTTGCTGTTCCGCGGCGCCCTCGTCGGCGGCTTCGGGGCAGGGTTCGGGCTGTCGGCCCCGCTGCTGGTTGTCGCCTCGTCCGCGGCGTTCGCGCTCGGCCACGGCGCCCAGGGACGGGTCGGCGTCGTGGTGACGGGGGCGCTCGGGCTGGTGTTCGGGGCGGTGTTCGTGGCGACGGGGAGTATAGCGGTCGTGCTCGTCGCGCACTATCTGGTGAACGCCTTGGAGTTCGTGGTGTGTGAGGGAATTCAGGGGTGAGCGACGGCCGGAGCCATCACGACCGAGGACGTATCGCAAAATCCGGTGCCGCGGGACCGGCGTTGTTGTGAGGGTTGGTCGAGAACCGACGCGGTCAGTTCCCCGTCCAGCGCAGCAGCGCCAGCGTTCCCTCGTAGAGGACAATCATCGTCGCCGCGATGATGAACGGCGTCATCCCGGTCGGGTCGGGGTTGATGATGAACGCGACGGTGAGAAAGCCGCCCCAGAACAGCAGGCGCTTGTCCTCCAGCCAGGTCCGGGTGGTCAGCCCCATCATGATGGCCAGCATGATGAACAGCGGAATCTGGAACACCACCGCCATATATCCCATCAACACCAGGATGAGGTTGAACGTCTCCGCCAGCCCGTAGGCCACGGAGGCGACGTTCTCCTGGGTGTAGACGGTGAAGTAGTCCATAATGGCCGGGATGATGATGTAGTGGGCAAACGCCATCCCGATGCTGCCGAGTACGAGGCTGGTCGGCACCGCCGCGAGGTAGTAGCGCCGTTCGTTGCGGTAGAGCCCCGGTCGCATGAACAGATACGTCTCGTAGACGAACACGGGCAGGCCGATGAGCAGCCCCGCCAGCGCCGTCACTTTGAGTTTGGTGAGAATCAGTTCCAGCGGACCGTAGAGCCGCGGCCGGCGGTCGTCGAGTTCCGGCGCGCCCGGGATGGCGTTGTTCCAGAGCGCGTCAATGAGTTCGACGGCCGTGGGCAGCGCCTCGACCGCCTGTCCCAGGCCCAGCAGCGTGAGCGCGACGGCGCCGGCGACGAGAAACACCACCGAGAGCCGGCGCATCATCTCCTCGATGTGGGCGGCCAGCGGCATCTCCTCGTCGGACTCCGGGCCGCCGCCGAACACGCCCTCGTCGACCGGCTGCTGAGTGTCGTCGTCGCTTACGGGCATCGTCGGGGGCGCCTCCCCCGGGAGTTCGGACTCGTCGAACTCCTCCTCTTCCGTTTCGTCCTCGTCGAACAGCTCCACGTCCGGCGTCTCGAACTCCTCCTGTTCCTCGGGCTCCGGTTCGCTCTCCATCCCCGGAACGATGAACTCCTCGACGTATGTCTCGTCCTCCTCGGCTGCGTCGTCGGTCGATTCTTCGTCAGCTGACTCCTCGTCGGCCGTGTCTCCCGTACCGCCGGCCGATTCCTCGTCAGTCGCGTTTCCCGCATCGTCGCCTGACCCCTCGTCGGTCGCACTCCCCGCACCATCGACCCGCTCCTCACTACCTGACTCGTCGGCCGCTTCCGAATTGTCGGTGGGAGGGTCGTCGGGGGCGTCTGTCTCGTCCCCGGCGCGCCCCGCCTCGTTTCGAGAGAAGCCGCTCTCCTCGTCGGGAGACTGGTCGTCCGGAGAAGACCCGTCAGGCGACTCCTCGGCCGCTTCGTCGGCGGCCGAGTCGGACCCGGAGCCCGGCGAACCGGACGACTCCTCGTCGTCCACGTCACGCTCCGGGTCCTCGGACATGAGTCGTCATCGCTTGCGCGTTCTTATAGGCCTTTTCGGATGCGCCCGCCGGGAGGTGGAAAGGTTGATAACTGGCAGGCGGCTCTATCCGGCCATGTCCAGCGCGCTCGATGACGATACCCAGCGCGCGCTCGCCGACGGCCGCGAAACCGCCGCGGCCATGCTGCGGTCGGCACAGAAAGACCTCCAGAAGGTCTTCATCGTCTTCCTCGTCGGCTTCCTCGGCACGTTCTACGCGCTCCGGCTCTGGGTCTGGGATTTCCTCCGTGACATCACGATGCAGCGGATGGGGATAAGCCTGGGCGAGCAGTTCGACATCATCGCCCAGACCCCCTTCGACGTCATCCTGCTCCAGGCGAAAATCGCGCTCGTCGCCGGCATCATCATCGGCATCCCGCCGCTCATCTACTTCTCGCGGGATGCGCTCCGGGAGCGTGACCTCTGGCCCCAGAGCCCGGTCCCCATCTGGAAACTCGTCGCCATCCTGCTGATGTCAGCCGTGCTGTTCATCGGCGGGATGGCCTACGGCTATCTCCTCTTTTTCCCCATCATGTTCGATTTCCTCGCCGGCAACGCGCTCTCGGCTGGGTTCGCTCCCCACTGGTCCATCGTGAAGTGGACCCAGTTCATCTTCCTGCTGACCGTCTCGTTTGGGCTGGCCGCCCAGATGCCGCTGGCCATCACCGCGCTCTCCTACACCGACATCGTTCCCTACGAGACGTTCCGGGACAAGTGGCGCTACGCCGTCCTGGCTATCTTCGTCTTCGGCGCCGTCTTCTCGCCGCCGGACCCGTTCACCCAGGTGATGTGGGCGGCGCCGCTGCTCGTGCTCTACGGGTTCAGTCTCTATCTCGCGAAGTTCGCGGTCACGATGCGCCGGGGGAGCGAGCGCCTGAGCGCGACCGGCGTCGCCTCGCGCAACTGGAACTCCCTCGCGACGCTGTTCGTGGCCGGTATCGCCGTCACGTGGGCGTTCTACCGGGCCGGCGGCCGCGAGGCGTTCAACAGCGCCCTCGCATCAGCCGGGAGTAGCTACAGCGCCGCGCCGCTGAGCGGGTCGCTGCCGCTGCTCGTCGGCGTCGCCGTCGGCCTGCTGCTCGCCCTCGTGGGGCTGCTCTACGCCGCCTACCGGGAACTGGAGGAACTGGTCGGCCCCGACGCCGATACCGAGATGGGCGACCCGACGGCCATCGACCTCGGCGCGCTCGACGAGGCGGGCGTGCGCGCGGCGCCGGTCGAGGCGTTCGCGTCGATGAGCGAGCCCGAGGCGCTGAAAGCCGCCGATACCGCTATCGACAACGGCCACCACGCCAAGGCACAGGCCATCCTCGACCGGTTCGACGAGGCGAACGAACCCGACCCGGACGCCCCAGAACCGCCGACCCACGAGACCGACCCGCTGTTCACGCCGGTTTCGGTCGTCGGCGCCGTCGAGCGCGGGCGCGGGTGGGTCGACTGGCGGAGTCGTGCGAGCGCGCTCTGGAACCTGCTCGCCGGCATCGGCGTGTTGCTGTTCGGCCTCGGCTATGCGCTCGTCGCCTACCCCGGCGATATCGAGTCGCTGCTCGCGCAGGCCGGCCTCGACATCACGCTCCCGGTGACCGGACTCGGCACCGCCGCCGCAGTCGCCGTCGTCACCGCGGGGACGCTACTCGTGCTCGGCCTGCTCGTCGGCATCTACTACCTGCTCGCGAGCTACTTCGCCGGCACGGACCCGACCGCGGTCGACGTGGCCACGCTCTCGGCCGCGGAAATCGAGCGGGCGCCGCCCGCCATGTTCGCGGCGATGGGCGAGCGCGAGGCCAACTTCCACGCCAACCAGGCGCTCGAAAGCGGTGACGAGAAACGCGCGCGCCTGCTGCTCGACCGGTTCGACGACGCGCAGGCGGCCGCTGAGGAGGGAACTGAGGCCGAAGCCGACGAGTCCGAACCGGGAAGCGTCGGCGACCGCACCCAGCGCGCCGGGAGCACGTTCCTCGAAGAGCTCACGGACGGCGAAACCGACGAGGACGACATCGGCGGCTACTACCGGGACATTCGGTACATCCTCGACGCCATCACCTCCGGGGCGTTCTACATCGTCGCGGTGTTCATGACCGTGCTCGCGAGCACGTTCGCGTGGCTCTACACCGGCGGCATCGGCGACGTGTACGCCGGTTTCCTCGCGCAGGTGCCGAGCGAGGTGCTCGAACCCGGCCAGACCGCCGGCGAGGCGGCGAAAGTCATCGCGCTCCACCCCGTCGAGGCGCTGGTGTTCGAAGTGAAGTTCTCCGCGCTGATCGCCGGCCTCGTCGTGCTCCCGATGATTGCCTACTACGCCTGGCCCGCGCTCCGTGACAAGGGGTTCGTTCGCGGGCGCCGGGAGGTCATCTTCGGCTGGGCCGGCCTGCTGCTTATCGGCCTGCTCGGGGGGCTGGTCGTCGGCTACCTCTACGTCGCCCCGACCATCATCTCGTTCCTCGTGGAGGACGCGCTGGCGGCGAACATGACCATCAGCTACCGCATCACCGACTTCTTCTGGCTCATCTTCTTCACCACCGCCGGCATCGGCTTCCTCGCGGACGTCCCGGTGTTGATGGTGCTGCTGAACACCGCGGGTGTCTCCTACGGCGCGATGCGCTCGCGCTGGCGCGAGGTGACCGTCGCAATCATGCTGTTCGCCGCGCTGTTCACCCCGGCGGACGTGATAACGATGTTCCTGATGACGGCGCCGCTGATGGCGGCCTACGGCGTCGGCCTGGGCGTGCTCTATCTGCTCACGCTCGGCGGCCGGCGCAACCTCGCTGAACCGGTCGTCCGCCGAAAGGACGACGAGCCGACGATTCCGGAGCAGTAGTCGAACGGAAAACTGTAACGCCCTCGGCCCGAAGCCGGCACATGGCCAAGGTTTCCGTTGAAATCCCCGACGAACTGCTCGCGGACCTGGACGAACATGTCGGCGACGACAGCAAGTTCGTCAACCGGAGCGACGCCATCCGGGCATCTATCCGCAAGACTCTCGACACCCTCGACGAAATCGACCAGCGCCACGGCCGTCTCGACGAGGGCAGCGAGGAATGAGCGCGGACCGCCGCCCGCTTCCGGTCGACCGGTTGCTGCTCGCCGCGCTGTTTGTCACCGCGCTCGTGACCGCACAGCTCACCGCCGCCAAACTGCTCGCGTTCGGCCTGCCCGTCTCCATCCCGGTCGCCGGCCCCGCGCTCGTGCTCCCAGGTGCGGCGCTCGCGTACGCGCTCACCTTCTTCGCCTCGGACTGCTACGCCGAACTCTACGGCCGCCGGGCCGCCCAGGAACTGGTCAACGTCGCGTTCCTGATGAACTTCGTCGTGCTCGCGCTGGTCTGGAGCACCATCGCCGCCCCTGCCGCCGACCCCGAGTTCGCCGCGACGTTCGCGACGGTGCTCGGCGCCTCCACCAACATCGTCGTCGGTAGCCTGCTCGCGTATCTCGTCTCCCAGAACTGGGACGTCATCGTTTTCCACCGCATCCGGGAGTACACCGACGGCGCGATGCTCTGGGCCCGCAACATCGGCTCGACGGCGTCGAGCCAACTGCTCGATACGGTCATCTTCGTCGGCACCGCGTTCTACGTCCTGCCGGCGCTCGGGGTGGGTGCGGAGCTGGGTCTGCCGCTGGTGGCGTCTCAGGGGCCGAGCATCGCGGCGCTCGTCGTCGGCCAGTACGTCTTCAAACTCGGCGTCGCGGCGGCGGACACGCCGTTCGTCTACGCTATCGTTCGGTTTGCCCGGACTCGCGAGGCCAGCGAGCGACGGCTGTTCGCGGAGTAGTCTCGACGGGGAGCTTTTTCCTGGCGGCAGCCTGAGGTGGCGTCGATGGACGAAACCCGGACGTGGACGGCGCTCTACGCGACCGTCGCAGTCCTCATCGGCGCTGTCGGCTTCGCCGTCGTCGTCCGCCCGGGTAGCTCCGCTACGTGGGCCTACGGGTTGGTTGCTCTCGGCGCCGGCTTCTTCGCGGTGAGCGCGATTCCTGCCGTCCGTCGACACGACGCCTTCGAGACGCTCGGAGCGGCCTTCGCGACTGTCGTCTCTGCGGTAGCCTACCTCGGCAGCGAATCCCTGCTTCTGGGGCTCATCACAGTATTCGCGGCCGTTGGGACGCTGCTGGAACTGTTCAAATGGCTGGGCGACGCCGGCCGCCAGCGGTTCGGGTGAAAAGCGGCGTTTCCGACTGTCGCCAGCCGCTGGTTTCCTAACCCTCCCACCCGAACGCAGCGTATGGGCAGCGACGGCCTAATCGAACTCGATCAAGATACCTGGGCGGTTCTCGCGAACTACAACCTCGTGCTGGCGACGCTGTTCGGCCTGCTCGCGGTCTGGGTGCAGACGGCGCCGCCGGCGGACCCCGGGAGCGCCCTGCTCGTCGAGAACGGCGTGCTCGCGATACTGTTCGGGTCGATACAGACCTACGCGTGGATATCGAGCTAACCGGCCCGCGGGTCAGTCTACGCGCTCGGCGAACCCGAAGTTGGGCTTCACGTCCGTCACGGCGATCTCGACGGTTTCGCCCTCGTCGGCGCCGGCGACGAACAGCGTGAACTCCTCGACCTTAGCGATGCCGTCGCCCTCGCTCCCCGTATCGGTGATTTCGACAGTAAGCCGGTCGCCCGCCACGACGGGTGCGGTGGTGTAGCCCTTCCCGACAAGATACACCTCGCTGGAGGAGTCCCGCGAGGCCGGCGGCGAGACGGTACGGACGTACTGGAACGACTCCTCCAACTCCCCCCGCAGGTCGTCGAGGTCCCGGCCCTCGAACACCTTCACGACGAGGTCGCCGCCGGGGTTGAGGTACTGTTGAGCGGTTTCGAAGGCGGTGCGCGCCAGGTGGACCGAGCGTGCGTGGTCGAGTTCGTACTCCCCGCTCATGTTCGGCGCCATGTCCGAGATGACCACGTCGACAACCCCTTCACCCTCCTCGGCGTCGAGTTCGCGGCGCAGGCGGTCCCGGGTGCGCTCCTCGGTCATGTCGCCCCGGAGCGTCGTCACCTGGTGGGGTTCCAGGTCGTCGATGCGCTGGAGGTCGACGCCGACCACCTTTCCCTGCGGGCCGACCGCCTCGGCGGCGACCTGAAGCCATCCGCCGGGAGCGGCGCCGAGGTCCACGACGGTGTCGCCCTCCGCGAACAGGTTCGCCGTCTCGTCCAACTGTTTCAGCTTGTACGCTGAGCGGGCGCGATAGCCCTGCTGTTTGGCCTTGTTGTAGTACTCGTCTTTACCAGCCATCTGTCGTCACCACTATCGTGTTTTCGGCGACATCCGTCGGCGAATACGCGTTCATACCGGATACGACGGGGCCGAACCGGAAAGGCACGTCGGATAGCGTCGGTCTCCGTGCCGGCAACGGCGGGCCCCGATTTGTTCCGAGACACCGCAATCGACGGCCTCGATCCCACCGTCTTGCGGCCCGAATACGCTTTCGATGGCCGATTGGGCCGCCCTGACTACGAAGAGAGTACAGCTGCCGTCACTCCCCGAACTTCGTCACGGAGCCGAACTCCCCGCCACCTTCCTGAATCGCCGCAGCCAGCCCCCGGTAGTTCACCTCGTCGGGCATCTCCTGTGGATACTTCTGCTGGAAGAAGCTCACGACGTTCTCCACGTCGCGTTCGAGGAACTCGTCGGCGTTCTCGTGGTCGGTCGGCACCGCCTGGGGCCAGTCGAAGACGGTGACGCCGCTGTCGGCGACGGCGACGTTGTGCTGGCTCATGTCGGCGTGGACGTAGCCGGCGCGGTAAGCGTCGCGCATCTCCCGGAGCACCAGGTCGCAGACGCCGGTCACCTGTTCGGACGGGAAGGAGGCGCGGGCGAGTTCGACGCCCTCGAACTTCTCCATCAGAATGGCGTGGCGGTTCTGGTCAACCGGCCGGGGCACCGCCACGTCGGGGTAGAGGTCCGCGATGACCTCGTGTTCCCGCTCGGCGGCCTTTCGGGCGGTGTAGAACCAGGAGACGTGCTGGCGGTCGGCGGTGTACTCCCGTTCCTTGTCCACCTTCCGGAACTCGGTGTAGCCTTCGCGGTGGAACTTCAGCGCCATCGGCTGGTAGGACCGCACCTCGTAAACGTCGCTCTCCTTCCCGACGCCGAGCGAGGCGCCCATCCCCTCGATGGTGCCGCGTTCCGAGAACGTCCGCAGCGCGAGACAGTCGTACCCCTCGAAGGTGAGCCGGTAGCCCTCGTACTGCATGGTCTTGCGCTCGACCAGTTCCCGGTCGGCACACCGGTCCAGCCGGTACTCGGTCTCCTCCTCGGTCATGTCGGCGTAGTCGGGGAGCGTTTCGAGGTTCACCCACTCCGAGAAGCGCATCCCCTGTTCGAGCCCGGAGAGGAGGTAGAAGTCCTCGGCCTCGAGCTCGGCCATTACGGTGGCGACGTTGCCGACCATACGTTTGATTCGGGGTACGCGGGAAAAAGGGTGCCGCGTTATTCGTCACCCTCGTTCGGTTAGGTCTGGCGGGGGCTGGGAACGGGAATACTGTGAAAGCCCCGACGCGCTCGACGGCTGCGGCTCGCTGTCGTTCGAAAGACGCTTCGCGTCTTTCGTGATG
>JBDGQC010000138.1:0-11958 GCA_042219375.1 Halolamina sp.
CGGCCACCCCGACGTCCGGTGGGAGTTGTCCGCTGACGTTCGGTCGGCCATCAGCAACCCACCGCGGTTCGAGGTCCGCGATTTCGCGGCGAAAGACGTTCCGGGCGACGAAATCGAGATATCGGTCACTGTTTCGAATAACGGCGAGCGCGACGGTCGGTTCCTCGCCGAAGCGGGCGACACCGAGATGTCGGACCAACCGGAGATCGAGGTCGCCGTCCCGGCTGGCGAGACAGTATCGGCGACGCGGCGGGTGTTGGCAAGTTTCCGGGACCGTGAGGAGGTGACGGTCGTTCTCAGGTGGGGTGGAGAGGAACGAACGCGGACGGTACGGCAGTCCTGAACGCGGACAGGCTCCAGTTCACCCCGCCCCTCGTTCAGCTCAGCAGCTCGACTATGAATATCGGCGGGCGGCGCGTGGTTGCTGAGACGTGCTTGGGCACGGGTCTATCCCGAACCCCCTCATCGCTCACATCGACCCATGATTTCGTAGCTTTCACGGGTAACACTTTTATCATTCCATACTCTAATCACACACGGATGTCGATCAATAGAGAAACCTTCGAGAACGCGAGCGAGGACGAACTCGAGGGGCTCTCCGTTCCCGACCAGGTGCTGGGGTTCCTCGTCGCTCACAAGGACCGCGCGTTCAAGGCTCGCGAGATAGCGTCCCAGATCGGCGTCGACGAGAGTGTGGTCAGCACGGCGCTCTCACGGTTGAAAGACCGTGCCCTTGTCGAGCACAAAGCCATGTATTGGGCGGTCACCGGCGACGAGGAGCGACTAGAGGAATACAGCGGCTACGAGCGGGCGACCGCGCTGTTCAACGAACAACTCGGCGAGGAGGAGACGGACGCATGGCGCGAGCACGCAGCCGAAGAGCCACATCCGAGCGTCGAGGACAACTAGTGACGGATGACGCGACCCCCGTCTTTGAACGTGGGGACGTCGTTTTCGGCGACGACCCGTTCAAAAGCGAGGACGATGCCCGGCCCTGGCTGATTCTCACGAACCACGAGGGCCACCCGTTCCACGGTGAGCAGTATATCGCGCTGACGTTGACGTCGAAGTCGTGGATGGACGGTCTCGTCGAGATACCGGAGTCGAACTGGTCCCGTGGCGGGACCCCGCAAGAGAGCCGAATCGTCCCGTGGGGAGTCCAATCGATCGGACAGGAGGATATCGATTTCTGGCAGGGGCGGATCGAGGGCGACCCGCTGGAGGAAGCCGTCGATGCGCTCGTGGAAGCGCTCCGCTAAGCCATCAGACCCAGCCGTCCTCGACCAGCAGTTCCCCGTTCAGAATCGACGCCCCCGCAGCACCACGAATCGTGTTGTGCGCGAGGCAGTTGTACTGGACGCCCTGCGGCGTCTCGCGCAGGCCGCCGGCGGAAATCTGCATCCCCTGGCCCCGCATCCGGTCCAGTCGTGGTTGGGGCCGCTCGGGGTCGTCGAAGACGAAAATCGGCTCCGCGGGCGCGGAGGGGAGGTCGATACCGTCGAACGACGCGAGAGCCTCATGGACCGCGGCGGCGTCGGGGTTCTCTGCGAGTTCGGCGAAGACGTTCTCCAGGTGGCCGTCGAGCGACGGCACGCGGTTGCAGGAGGCGGCCACGTCCACGTCGTGCAGCGTGAGGCCGCCGTCCTCGACGTCGCCGAGCAGTTTCCGGGATTCGGTCTCCATCTTCGCCTCCTCGCCGCCGATGTGGGGGAGGACGTTGTCGATGATTTCCATCGACGTGACGCCGGAGTAGCCGGCGCCGGAGACGGCCTGGAGGGTGGCGACGTGGACGCGCTGGAGGCCGAACGCGTCCAGCGCGGCGAGGGTGGGAACCATCGTGATGGTCGAGCAGTTGGGGTTCTTGACGAGCGCGCCGTCCCAGCCGCGCTCCTCGCGCTGGGTGTCGATGAGGGCGAGGTGGTCGGGGTTCACCTCGGGGATGGTGAGGGGCACGTCCTCGGCCATCCGCTCGTTCGAGGAGTTCGAGGAGACGACGTAGCCCGCACGGCAGAGTTCTGGTTCGATTTCGGCGGCCACGCCGGAGGGGAGCGAGGAGAACAGCAGGTCGAGGTCGTCGGGGAGGGAATCGACGGCGGTTTCCCGGACCCGCATCTCCGCGACGCCGTCGGGAATGGGGGTGTCGACTCGCCACTTGGCGGCGTCGCGATAGCGCTCCCCCGCGCTCTCGGGGCTGGCTGTGACCGCCGCGATGTCGAACGTCGGGTGGTCTTCGAGCAACTGGACGAACCGCTGGCCGACGGCGCCGGTGGCGCCGAGGATACCGACACGGACAGACATTACCGTGTGTCCGAGTGGCGCGCGTAAGTGCGTTCGGGTTTTTCGCGCGATAGGGCCACAACCGCCGGATTTCGAGGGTTTTGGACCTTCAGGTCGATACGGTTGGGAATCATCGGAAACCGAACGAGGACGGTAACGATTCGTCGTCACAGATGACCACGGCGCTGGTCGGCCGTGGTCGTCGAGATGCTCACGGCGCTGGTCGGCCGTGGTCGTCGAGATGTACATGGCATCGCCAGGCCGTGGTCGTCAAAAACCGCGATTGGAACAGCTCGTCACCAGCGCAGTAGCCGCTATCGTGGCCCGCGCAGGCGGAAGGTGTATACTGCGCCCGCGGTAATTCCAAGTTGCGTGCCTCACATCCCCGCCCGAGCATTCCCGCTTCGGGAGCGATGACCGCGCGGCGAACCCGGGTACGCGACAGGGCCCGTGCTGTCCCGTATCAGCACACCGGACGGCTCCGCCGTCCCGCTCGTGGCGTAACCACCCGCCCGGCACGAGGGTTAGCCAGCCGACGCGGCACGCAGCCCCGGGATGAGGCTGGCAGTTAGTGTTCCGGGCGACACTCCACTCCCGAGTGGCGTCGCTACCGCGTCGCCGTCACCAGGAACGTCTCCGGTCGAGCGGCGGCAAACTCGACACCGAACCCCTCCGCTTCGAGCGCCGCAACCGCGTCGTCGAGGCCGTAGCGCTCGTCGAGCGGTGGCCCGCGCTCGCCGTCGCCGTCCGTGTCCCAGTCGGCGACGACCAGTCGCCCGTCCGGCCGGAGCACGCGGGCGAGTTCGGCCATCGCCGCCTCGCTCGCGAACTCGTGATACGTCATCGTCGAGAACGCCGCGTCGATGCCGCCGTCGTCGAACGGCAGGTCCGCCACGTCCGAGGTCACGAGGTCCACGTTCCCGGGGAGGCCTTTCTCCCGATAGCGGTCGTGCATCCCCTCCTGCACGTCAATCGCGAACACCTGTGCGGCCTCGGGCGCCACGTCGTTCGTGTAGAACCCCGTGCCGCTCCCGAGGTCCGCGACCGTTTCCTCGCCCGTCAGGTCGAGCGCCCAGCGCAGTTCCTCCGCCGAGAGATTGCGGTACCGGGCGGCGGCGTCTTCGAGTTTGTCCGCTCTCGCAACGTCGAACGTGTGGTGGCCCATACGTGGCTCTCACGCCCGGCGGCGGGTAACAGTTACGCGAACCCTCTGATAAACCGTTATCCGGGATATGAACTCGCGGTCGGCGGGGGTGTCGCTTCGCCGACTCGCGAGAATCCAAAATCACCCGCTGTCAACCGGCCGGTTGGACAACCCTTAATAGGCGCAACGATCCATTACTGTGATGTATGTCACCAAGCAACAAATTGGATAGACGCAAACTGCTCAAGGTTTCGGGTACTGGCCTCGCTGCTGCCCTGGCTGGCTGTATGGGCGGGGGCGGTGGCGGCGACGACGATTTCTCGAGCGAAGTCGAGAAGTTAAACCTCGGCGAGAACTGGGAGCAGCGCCGTATCGGAGCGGCCGACAACTGGCCCATCGAGAAACGTCGGCAGACACCGAACCGGCAGGAAAAATCGACGTGGACGGACAGCGGCGCGTTCAAGAGCGCGGTCGAGAACGACGTGTGGGCGCCACCCGAGGGGTGGGAGGACACGGCCGCGGGCGACGTGGAGACGATGACGGTCCTCAACCACGGTGCCGCGAACATGGAGTACGACCCGGCGACGCTGGCGGCCCACGAGATGTTCACGGAGAAGACGGGCATCGAACTGGACGTCATCGAGGTTGGCGTCGACCAGGCCAACACGCGCGAACAGCAGTTCCTCTCCTCGGAGGAGTCGAGTCCCCACGCGTTCAACGTGGACGGGATTCTGGTTCCGCAGTTCGTCCAGCAGGGGTATCTCGAGGTCACCGACGCGCTCTATCCGGAGGGCGGGTTCGAACCGTACATCCCGTCCCTGGAGAGCCTCGTGACGTGGGACCTCGACTCCTCGCGCGAGGGCTCTCACACGTACGGCTACCCCAACATCGGCGAGGCGAGCATGGGCCATCTCCGAACGGACCTCATCGAGGAGCAGGGTCTCGACCCCGAGCGGTTCCAGGGTGAGTGGACGTGGGACCTGCTCGAAGAACTCGGTGAGGCGTTCAAAGGCACCGACGTGAACGCCTTCGCGTACTACGCCGGCACCTCGACGTATCTCGCCTACTCCTTCCGCGAACTGCTGTTCCAGCAGGGCGGCAGCATGCTTCAGGACGATGGGACGGTCGTGATGAACTCGCCGGAGGCCGTTCGCGCCGTCAAGAAGATGAAGGAGTGGCGTGACAAGGGCTACGTGCCCAGCGACGTCATCTCCTACGGCGAGGGTGACATCGTGGACCTGTACGCGTCCGGCAAGGTCGCGTACACCACCGCCTTCAGCGACTTCATCCCGCGGCTCCTGCAGGAGTACGAACCCGGGAGCCAGTACCAGGTCGTCACGCCGCCGGCAGCCACCGCCGGCCCGTCGCCGACGCAGGCGGGGCTGGTCGCGCCGAACTCCACGAGCATCAACCGGTTCGCCGACACCGGCCACAAGCTGGCCGCGATGCTGTACGGCGACCTGAAGCTGAGCTACTTCACCCAGTGGCTCGAGTTCACTACCGAGGGGAACATCTCGTACATGGACCAGGTGTACGCCGACTCGGCGGAGAACGACTTCGTCACGTTCGGCGACTCCATCGGGGAGGCCATCGAGAACGGCCAGTTGGAGCTGTTCCCCCAGATGTCCTCGGTGTTCCAGCAGATGCTCAGCCCGGTCCAGCGGGCGCTCCAGGGCGAGACGACGCCCCAGGCGGCCATGGACCAGGTCCAGGACTTCGTCGACAGCGAAATCAACAACTGATGACCGACGCAGTCAGCACGGAACAACATGGCTACTGAGGGGCTCGACGACGGGGTCGGCCCCCACGGCGGGGGGCTCACCGGGCGCGTCTCCGACTGGGTGAACGACAACATCCGGGTCGTGCTGCTCGGTCCCTCGCTGGTCGCGCTGTTCCTCGTGTTTATTTACCCGGCGGTGATGCTGCTGTGGCTGTCGCTGCTGAACACGCGCGGCATCGGCGAGACGTTCGAACCTCTGTACAACTACAGCCGCGTGTTCACCGACCCGACGTTCTGGAACGCCGTCGAGAAGACGCTCATCTACTCGTTCGGCTCGCTGTTTTTCTCGGTCAGCGTCGGCCTCGTCGTCGCGCTCGCGCTGAACAAGGTCATCAACCAGCGGGTGCGGGACACCTACTCGACGCTCATCCTCATCTCCTGGGCCGTGCCGCTCTCCATCGTCGGCGTCACCTGGCGGTGGATGTTCAACGGCCAACTGGGCGTCGTCAACAAGGTGCTCGTCGACCTCGGGATTCTCGATAGCGCCTACTCGTGGCTCGGCAACTCCCTGTCGGCGATGGTCGTGGTCATCCTCGCGGACTCGTGGTCGCGCATCCCCTTCGCGACGGTCGTGCTGCTGGCGGGGCTCCAGTCCATCCCTCAGGAGATGTACGACGCGGCGAAGATCGACGGCGCGACGACGTTCCAGACGTTCTGGAACGTCACGCTACCGTATCTCCGCCCCTCGTTTTTCGTCGCGGGGCTCATTACCTGGATGTTCGCGTTCCGCGCGTTCGCCATCCCGTTCTCGACGACGGGGGGCGGTCCCGGCGGCGCGACGGAGACCCTCGCCATCTACATCCACCGGTTCGGCGTCCAGTTGCTCGACTACGGCTTCGCTTCGGCCGTCGCGGTGTTCCTTGTGGCGGTGACGCTACTCGTCGCCGCGGGGTACGTCTACTTCATCCTGGAGCAGATGGAGGAGATAGAGGTCTAAGATGGCGGGCGCAGACTTCTCCATCGAGCAGTACCGGCGCCGACAGCGGTTCTGGAACCTGCTGGAGAGCAGGTACGTCATCCATCTGGTGCTGTTTTTGACGGTGTTTTTCATCATCTCACCGCTCGTCTGGCAGCTCCTCACCTCGTTCAAGACCCAGCAGGGGGTCCTCGAACTGACGTATTTGCCGCTGGAGCCGACGCTCGCGGCCTACGAACGGGCGCTGTTCGACCGGGGCTTCTGGCGCGCGGTGGTCAACAGCATCATCATCGCCTCGGTGTCGACAGTTATCGTGATGGCTCTGGGGACTCCCGCCGGCTACGTCTTCAGCCGGTTCCGGTTCCCGTACGACAACGCTGTCTTCGTGTTCGTGCTGTTCACCCGGCTGTTCCCGCCCATCGGGCTGGTGACGCCGTACTACCAGATCGTCACGACGTTCGGGCTGCTGAACACGAAAACCGGCATCGTCATCGCGAACATCTACCTGTGGCTCCCGCTTGTCATCTACATCATGCGGAACTTCTTCATCACCATCCCGCAGGCGCTCGACGAGGCCGCCCGCGTGGACGGGTGTACGAAGGTTCAGGCGTTCCGGCACGTCGTGTTCCCGGTCGTGCTGCCCGGGTTCGCGGCCGGGACCATCCTGACGTTCCTCTACTCGTGGCGGGAGTTCCTGTTCGCGTTCACCGTCAGTACCGACCTCAACTCGATGACCATCCCGGTCGCGACGTTCCTGTTCGTCGGGGACGCCGGTATCGACTGGGCGGCGATGGCCGCCGCGGCCATCGTCGCGGTCATCCCGTCGGCGCTGGTCGTCATCTTCTTCCAGCGCTACATCGTGGTCGGCCTGACCGGAGGGATGAAAGGATGACCGGGGACCGCCGCCGACGCGGTCCCAGAACGGACCACACAGCCGCCGTCGTGATGCGGAGCCAGCCACGGAGTAACATAGCAAGACTGAGCCGGTCACAAAGCGACGTGGCAGGACCGAGCCAGTCACGAAGCAAAGCCGCACGGAGCCAGTCACGGAGTGAGGCCAATGAGTGATACCCAGAACACGCGCAGGGAGAGTATCGTAGAGGAGTCAGCCGAGGGGCGAGACGTCAGCCTCCGGCTGGAGAACATGACGAAGGTGTACGACGACGACGGCGGCGGTGTCGTCGCCGTCGACGACTTCGACCTGGACATCTACGACGGGGAGTTCATCGTCCTCGTCGGTCCCTCGGGGTGCGGGAAGACGACCACGCTGCGAACCGTCGCCGGACTCGAAGAACCGACCGAGGGCCGCATCATCATCGGCGGCGAGGACGTCTCCGGCCAGGAGCCCCGCGAGCGGGACGTGGCGATGGTGTTCCAGAACTACGCGCTCTACCCGCACAAGACCGTCCGGGAGAACATCGGTTTCCCCCTGGAGATACGCAAATACCCGGACGACGAAGTCGAGAGTCGGGTGGTCGAAACCGCCGAGATGCTCGGCATCGCGGAACTGCTCGACCGGCACCCCTCGGACCTCTCGGGCGGCCAGCAGCAGCGCGTGGCGCTCGGGCGGGCCATCATCCGCGACCCGGAGCTGTTCCTGTTCGACGAGCCGCTGTCGAACCTGGACGCCAAACTCCGCATCGAGATGCGGACCGAACTCAACAAGCTCCACGACCGGGTTGGGAAGACCTCCCTGTACGTCACCCACGACCAGGCCGAGGCGATGACGCTCTCGGACCGCGTGGTCGTGATGAACGACGGCGAGATTCAGCAGGTCGACAGCCCGGAAATCGTCTACGAGCAGCCCACCAACCGGTTCGTCGCGGGGTTCATCGGCGAACCGCCGATGAACTTCTTCGAGGTGACCGCCGACGTGGGCCCGGACGGGGTTCGCGTCACCGCCAACGGGTTCGATATCCTGCTACCCGCCGGAGTGGAGGAGAGCATCACCGAGTGGGGCGGCGATACCGACAGGCTCGACCTCGGCGTCCGCCCCGAGGGGTTCGGCGACGCCGCGCTGCTCGACGAGGACCCCGACCCGGACCACACCTTCGAGGCACGCGTGATGGTCGTCGAGCCCATGGGTCCCCACAAGGACCTCGCGGTCCGGCCGCTCTCGGAGGAAGACGACGAGGACACGGAGTTCACCGCCCGGGTTTCGAACGACTCCGAGGTGGCCGCCGGCGACACCATCCGGCTCACCGTCGCGGTGGATGAGGCCCACCTGTTCGACCGAGACTCCGGGGAGAACCTCCTCGTATGAGCTACACCGTCGGCCTCATCGGCTACGGTCGCATCGGGGAGGACCTCGCCGACCGGGTGCGGGCGGCTCCCGAGTTCGAACTGGCGTACGTCTACGTGCGCTCGCTGAAGCCGGACCTGCCCGAGGAGATACAGCTCACGGAACCGGAGCAGTTGGCCGCCCAGCCCGTCGATATGGCCGTCGAGGCCGCCACCCCGGCCGCGCTGGAGACGCTCGCCGCCCCGGTGCTCTCCGCGAGCGACCTGCTCGTGCTTTCGGGCTCGGCGTTCGCCGACCCGGACGTAGAGGCGCGGCTAACGGCGCTCGCGAGGGAGAGCGACCACGAGATGTACCTCCCCCACGCGGCGCTGTTCGGTATCGACGGCCTCGCGGACGCACGCGGTGAACTGGAGTCCGTGGAAATCGAGGCGACGAAAGCGCCCGACCACCTCGATTTCGACTACGCCGGAGAGGTTTCCCGTGACGACATCGACGGCCGGACCGTCGTCTACGAGGGGCCCACCCGGGGACTCTGCCAACGGTTCCCCCGGAACTTCAACTCCCACGCCGCGATGGCGATGGCCGGGCTCGGACTGGACGAGACGACGTCTCGACTTATCGCGGACCCCGAGGCGACGACGGCCAAACACGTCACGACTGCGACCGGGGAAGGGTTCGAACTCGAAGCGGTCCGGGACAGCGACATTGAGGGCGTCACCGGCGACTACACCCTCGTCTCCACATGGGGTTCCATCAGGCGCATCCTGCGGGCCGACGATGGCCCGCAGTTCGTCTGAGCACCCTCCCGGCTGTGTTCCGGCGCTGACCGCTCGGTTCGCGTCGTTCAGTTCGCGTTGTTCGCGTCGTCGGTGCCGCCGCCCTCGAACTCGGTCGTACACCAATGGCAGAAGCCGAGGTCGGGGTCGACCGGCTGGCCGCACGCGGGGCAGTCGACTGTCTCGGTGGCAGCGTTCGTCTCGGTCTCGCGCTCGGCGTCACCGTTCGCTACGGCTGCTTCGGCGCCAGTACTCACCTCCCGGCGTGCGATGATGAACGCGTCGAGCGCGCTCACCACGCCGACGAGGGCGCCCGGGAGCAGCGAAACCGGGTCGACTGACTCGCCGGCAAGAATGGCGGCGGCCGTCGTCTCGGGAACGAACACGAGCGAGACGGCGAACGCGACGGCGAACCAGGCGACAGCGCGGAGCCAGCGGCGGAGATAGATGTGCCCGAACCCTGTCACTAACAGCCCGAGTAGCGCGGCGACGAACGGGCGGGCGCGGTCCGGGACGAAGGCCATGCGGAGTAGCGGGCGGTCGGCGAGTAAAGCGTTCCGTCCCGGGAACCCGCGTCAGTCCACCCAGCGCAGGACGCTCGCGGCCCACGTATACCCCGTGCCGGCGGCCAGGAACAGCACCACGTCGCCGTCGTCGATAAGCCCCTTCTCCAGCCCTTCATCGAGTGCGAGCACCTGGTCGACACTCTGGACGTGGCCGTAGTGGTCGAGATAGTGGTGGCCGTCGCCGACGCCGAGTTCGCCGACGAGGTGCTCGTGGAACGAGCGCTTCATGTGGGTGAGCGCGACGAAATCAACGGCCTCGCGACTCAATTCGGCTGCCGCGAGCGCGTCGTCGGCGACGCCGAGGAAGTTGGGGAGGCTCACATCGGCCAGGCGCTCCTTCATCCCTTCCGGGTCCGGGACGGTGAGCGTATGCTGTCCCTCGGCGACGGTGTTCTCGCTCGGCGGGCGCTCGGATCCGCCGGCGGGCATGATGACGTCGCGGGAGAACGAGCCGTCCGTTTCGGCGGCGTGACCCTGTAACGTCGCCAGCGCGCGCTCGCTGTCGCCACGTTCGAGCACGGTGGCACAGGCGCCGGACCCGAAGTTGAACATGAACGACGCGTCGGTGTCGGTGTAGTCCACCAGGTCCTCCTCGCGGCTGGCGCCGACCAGCACGGCGGTGTCGATATCGCCCGCGGCAATCTGGGCGGCCACCTGCCGGAAGGCCAGCGGTTGGCCGGCACAGAGCGCGTAGTTCTCGGCGGCGTAGGCGTTCTCGGCGCCGAGGCGCTCGGCGATGTCCGCGGCGGCCGACCAGACGTAGTAGTCCTTGTACTCGGACCCGTGATACAGCACCAGGTCCACGTCGGCGGCATCGCGGCCCGCATCCGCGAGCGCGTCGCGGGCCGCAGCCACCCCCATGTCGGTGACGTGGTCGTCGTCGGGCGGGCAGACGTGTTTCTCCACGACGCCCATTTTCTCGATGACCACCTCCTCCGGGATACCCGACCGGTCGGCGATTTCCGCGCCGGTAATCGTCCCGTCCGGTACGTAGCGACCGTAGCCTGTGAGTGAGACGGTCATGGCCGGGTCATCGGTTCTCGCGTACGTCGTCGAGATACTTCGGCAGTCGGTTCGCCACCGTGCCGCCCAGACGGTTCCGGACTGTGCCGAGCAGGCCCGAGGGGACGTAGAGCACGAACGCCACGAACACGAGGCCGACATAGAGGCTCGCGTGGCCGTTGAGGAACGTCTCGATGGCGCCGCCGACGGTCAGGCCGCCGACGAGGTCCGCCTCGATGACGCTCGTCGGCAGGTGCGCCCGGAGATACGGGAGCAGGCCGCCGCCGGCTCCGCCCTTCGAGAGGAACTCCCGCACCGTCTCGTCGAACAGCCGGCCGTAGAGCGGGCCGGCGAGCGTGCCGAACCCGCCGATGATGGAGGCAAGCAGCGCGTCGCCCGTGACCAGGAAGTACATCGAGTTCTCCGGCGCGACCGAGCGCCGGAAGCCCGCGAACAGGCCGCCCGCGACGGCGGCGAAGAAGCCGCTGACGGCGAACGCCGCCAGTTTGAACCAGAACGGCTCGTAGCCGACCGCCTCGGCCCGCTCCTCGTTCTCCCGGATGGCCAGCAACACGGTGCCGAACGGGGAGTGGATGAGCCGCTGCATCGCGAGGTAGCAGACGAGCACGACCAGCCCGACCATGTAGTAGGAGACTTCGGTCCCCGAGAGCGTGATGATCAGCAGTTCCACGCTGTCGCCGGTCAGCCGGCCGATAGCGAGGTTGAGTGCGTCGATTCCGGGCACGCCGATGTCGAAGCCGCCCGGGTGGGTTTCCGTGGAGACTGCGGCGCCGTCGCGTGGGTTCTCGCTCACGTAGTCCCAGCCGCGGATGAACACGTACGCGACCTGGGAGAACCCCAGCGTAATCATCGCGAAGTAGACGCCGGTGAGCCGGAACGAGAGCGCGCCGATTATCAGCGCCAGCACGACCGCAAGCAGGCCCGCGAGCACCAGCAGCAGCATGAACGGTGTGGTCGCGGGCAGCAACGGCACCTGACCGTTGGCCACGAGGACGACGAAGTACGCGCCCGTGCCGTAGAAGATGGCGTGGCCGAACGAGAGGTAGCCGGTGTACCCCGAGATGAAGTCGAACGAGATGGCAAAGAGGCCGAAGTAGAACACCCCGACCATCGTACTCACTCGCGGGAGCAGCGTCTCGGCCTCCGCGGCCAACGGCGACACCGTCAGCAGCGCGTAGAGGAACGGGTAGACCGCGAGCACCGCGACCACGAGCGCGTGGGCGGTGTGTTCGCG
>JBDGQC010000031.1:0-1511 GCA_042219375.1 Halolamina sp.
CCGATGTCGCCGAGGCCGAGCACGGCAGTCCCGTTGGAGACGACGCCCACGAGGTTCCCTTTCGCGGTGTACTCGAACGCGCGGTCGGCGTCCGCGTCGATGTCGAGACACGGCGCGGCAACGCCCGGTGAGTAGGCAAGCGACAGGTCGCGCTGCGTGTTGGTCGATTTAGTCGTCGAAATCTCGATTTTCCCCGGGGGCTCACTCCGGTGGTATTCGCGTGCGTCGTCTTCCAATCCCATGTCTTCGCGGTCCCGGGGAAAGGCCAAAAAGCTACCTAACGGCGTCGAAGATACCTTCGACAGTAGTCGAAAAACGGTGTTCTGCCCCGTCGATGTCACGGAATCCTCTCTCCGCGCTGTCGGCATCGCTAAACCCCGGGTTCAGTAGATTGGTGTCAGGGCTCGAACGGCGCGTGACGCTCCACCTCGCGGTCGAAGCCGACCGCTTCGACGGTCTGTGTCGGCCAGTTCGGCGTGGCGGTGAGACACTCGAAGGGTTCGTCGCCCGTCGCGACCAGATACGTGTCTTCGGACCGGGCGCCGCCGATAGTCGGGTTCCACGCATAGCCCATCGGCGCCGTCACCGGTGCCGTCGCGTCGGGTGCTGCCAGCCACTCCCGGCGGGCGAACCCGGTCGCCCCGCCCTGGTCGCCGTCTTTCCACGCTTCCGGGTACCCAACGTCGTCGTAGGCCTCCTGAACCGCGGCAAACACGTCGCCGGCGTCGCCGTCCGACTCGGCCGCTTCGCGGGTCGCCGCGAGCGCGGTGGCTTCGATGCGCGCCGCCGCGCGATGGCGCTCCCGGTATCCCTCGGGCGGGTCGAACACGACGGTTCGCGAGAGTGAGGCGTGGAGGCCCCCGCGGGCCGACGTGACGCTCACGACGGCGTAGTCGCCGAGTTCGGCCCCGCCGGCAGGGGGTGTGCGGTACGGTTCGGCTCGCTCGCTCCCGGCGACGCGGACCACCGGTGCCTCGATGTTGCCTGAGGAGAGGGTGATGCGGAGGGCCGACGCCACCTCGTGTTCAGTATCCGCCGGGCTCAGTTCCCGGCAGACCCGCTCGACTGCGGCGGCAGTTTCCTCGCCGAGTTGGCGGTAGCGGTCCACGTCCGCCTCGGTCAACGGCTGGCGGAGCGGCGCCGGGTCGATTTCGTCCAGTCCCGGCGCGTCGAAGTCCGCGGCCGCGTTGGTCGGGGAGCGCTCGGCAACCGCGTCAGCGAGAGACTGGTGCCACGGGACGGTTTCGACTGCGAAGGCCTCCGGGAGTTCCTCCTCGGCGATGCGTGCGGCCTCGCCCGCGGGTGCGACGGCGCGGAGCGCGGGTCGGTCGCTCTCGGGGACGTAGCCCGCGGCGGCGACGCCGGTTCGGGCTTCTCTGTCGACGACGTTGCTCCCGCCGGTGAGCCACGCGAACGCGTTCGGGCGTGCGAACCAGACGGCCTGGTAGCCCGTCGCCGCGAGGTAGGCGTCGAGGCGTTCGACGCGGGCGCTGTGGTCGACCATATCCGGG
>JBDGQC010000031.1:1611-11779 GCA_042219375.1 Halolamina sp.
TCGTGACGATGAACCGCCCCAGCTACCGGCAGTTCGCGCTGTTTGCTACTGCCCTCACAGGCACCCTCGTCGCGCTGGGCGTCTACACCGCGGCGACCGGGTCCGGCCTGGCCTGTTCCCAGCAATGGCCGCTCTGTGACAACGGGCTGTTGCCCCGCACCCTCCCCAGCTTCATCGAATGGTTCCACCGCCTCGTGGCGATGGTGACGGGGTTCGTCATCATCGGGGCCGCCGGCGCGGCCTGGGTCGGCGACCAGTCCCGGCGGACCGCAGTCCTGGCGACGACGGCGCTAGTCCTGCTCCCGCTTCAGGTTTCGCTGGGCGCCGTGACCGTGACGCTCAACGGCGCGCTTCCCTGGGGCTACTCCGTCCCGACACAGGCGGCGCACCTGCTCGTGGCGCTGAGTATCTTTACCGCGCTAACGCTCGCGACGCTTTCGGCGATGCGGGGGCATTACCGCCGCTCCGCGGTCGAACGGGTGCGGCTGGCGCTGTTTGCCGTCCTCGCGCTGCTGCCGGTCAACGCGGTTTTCGGCCGGGTGACGCCCCTCGTCGACTACAGCCCCGCCGCCCAGGCGCTGTTCACGCTAACTGCGCTGCTGACGTTCGCCGCTCTCCTCGCTGGGGCAGTCTGGCTCCCGACGGGGATGGCGCGCTACCGACCCGCACTCTCCATCGCGCTCGTGTCGGTGTTCCTCGTGACGCTGTTGGGCCGCGACCTCGTGGCGTACGACTGGACGGCCCACCTGGTGAACTGGCTGCTCTACGGCGTCGCCGTCCTCGCTGCCGCGGCCGTCGCCTACGCCGCACAGACGGCCCGCCGGGACGGGCGTTCCGCGCCGGCCTGAACGCGCCGGGATTCGCCCGCAACCCTCTTGCCCCGTCCACCCAAGTTCTCACTCATGCAGCGGTCCCGCCGAACGGTGCTCGCTGCCGTGCCGACGCTGCTTGCCGGCTGTGGCCGCTCGTTCCGGCAGAACAGCGTCCCCGGCGGACTGTTCATCGAGAACCAGCGGGACCAGGGGGTGACGGTGACAGTCAAGGCGGCGCCGCTCCCGCCGATGGAGACGCCCGTTGATGGAACTCCATCGCCGACGCCCGAGACGCCGGCAGACGAGGTGCTTGAGTCCCCGACGGTCTCGGGAACGCACGAGGTTGCGGCCGGCAACGACAAGGGAGTCCCCGATTTCTTCCCGGAGGCCGGCCGATGGGCGGTCGAGGCGACCGTCGAGGACGGCGGCGGGGGGCGGGCGCGAATCGAACTCCACGCGGCGATTCCCGGCCCCACCGGCGCCGACACCGTTCACATCCAGGTTACCCCGGAGGGCGTCACCGCGGAGGCCTCGACCGTCGATTGAGAAACGCGCGGTTGTGGGGTCGGTTCGTCCGGCTGACTTATCTCTGTCCGCTCACATGAAGTCCGAGAGTCCCGCTTGCGAGTCGTCCTCGGTCTCCTCTTCAGGCGGGTCGGCCGCCGCGCCGGCGGGTTCCTCTTCGTCCGGCGCGGTGTTCTCGTCGGGTTCCGACTCCTCAGCGTCCGCCTCGCGGGGCACGCCCGCGAACGCGCCGCCGGCGTGTTCCTCCAGCGCGTTCTCCCGGAGTTCCTCGGCGTCTTCGACGATGCCCTGGACTTTGTTGGTGGACTCGCCGCTGCCGGTGACCGCTGCCAGGTCCGCTTCGTCGAACTCGAAGTAGGCGGCGACTGCGACGGTGAGTTCGCGGGGTTTGCAATGGTGGACGGCCGCCGAGAGGAACGGGAGGACCTCCCGCCGGGCCGTCTCGATGCTCGTCCCTTCGGCGTCGGCGATTTTCCGGCAGATTTCGTCAATCGTCGCGTCCGAGGAGGGCCACATCTGCGGCCGGCCGCCGTACTGGGTCCACCCGCCGCGAGTTTCGTCACGGGCGGCGGCGACGCCGGCAGCGGTGTTGTCCGTGACGTACCGCCAGTAGGAGTAGTCCTGCGTGGCGAGCACCCGGCCCAGCCACCGGTCGGCGTTGGCGAGGAACTCGTAGGCCCGGGCGGTCTCCCGCGGGTCGTACACCTTCATCACCTTGTCCTCGACCCACGCGGTGAGGTCGTCGGGCGTCTCGTCGGCGTCGTAGGTGGTGTGGAGGGCGTCCTGCGGCGCTTCTTCCTTGAGGATGGCGTCGAGGACGGTGAAGATGCCGACAGTCGTGTCCCGGGCGCCGGTGACCACGTCCTCGACGGTGAGTTCCTCCTTGCCCTCGGCGGTTGCCTGCAGGTCCTTGACCGCGCCCCGCAGGTCGCCGCTGTTGGCGTCGGCGATGCGCTGGAGCGCGTCGCCCTCGTACTCGATGCCTTCCTTCCGGCAGATGTCCCGGAGCACGGGGACGATAGAGCGCGCCGACACGTCGCGGAACTCGATGTCCTGACAGGCGTTGCGCAGGCCGCGGCTCATCTCGTAGAACTCGTTGGCGATGAGCACGATGGGCTGGTTCGCCTCCTTCACCAGGTTCGTGACCGCCTGCGCGCCGCCGCGGTCGTAGTTGCCGTGGATGTTGTCGGCCTCGTCCACGATGACGAGTTGCCGGCCGCCGTCCGCGTCGCCGCTCGCGCTGCCGTCGAGCGTGGTGTTGCGCGCCGCCCGGCCCGCGAACCGCTCGATTGCGTCGGCGGTCCGCTGGTCGGAGGCGTTGAGTTCGACCGTCTCCCAACCCATGTCCGCGGCGAGCGCGTGGGCCGCTGAGGTCTTGCCCACGCCGGGGCTGCCGTAGAGGATGACCGCCTCCCGGTGGTCCTCCCACGTCTCGCCCCACTCCTCGAAGGCGTCGCGGGCCTTGTTGTTCCCTCGCACCTCCGAGAGCGTCGAGGGACGGTAGGATTCGGTCCAATCAGCCATTACCGAAGGGAGGGGTGTGCCGCGTTTAGTGGTTGCGGAGCGGGTGGTCCTCGCCACGGGCGCGACCGGCCTACCGGTCGATACCGCCCTCACCGTCGAGAACCGCCCGGAGGTCAGCGCGGTCCACGACCGCCACGTCGCCGGCGACGGTTCGCTTGAGTGACGCACACGCCGACCCCCATTCCAGCGCCTCGGCGACGGAGCAGCCCTCCCCACGGGCGACGAGGAAGCCGCCGACGAAGGCGTCACCGCTGCCCACGGGGTCGTGGGTGTCGGCCTCGATTGCGGCCCGGGTGACCGTTTCGCCGTCGTGCCACGCGAGCGACCCATCGGCGCCACGGGTGAGAACCACGGTTCCGTGGTCGAACTCGGCAGCCAGCGCAGACGCGATTTCAGTCGGGGACCCCGTCCGGTCCAGCATCTCCCGCGCGTCGCGTTCAGCGACGACCAGCACGTCAACGAGCGGAAGCAGGTCGGTCAGGGTCGCCTTTGCCTCTTCGCGCGACCATAGCTTCGCCCGGTAGTTCGGGTCGAAGACGGTCGTCGTGTCGGCCTCGCGGGCGGTTTCGAGTAGCGCTCGCGTTGTCGTTTCGAGCGTCTCGGAGAGCGCCGGCGTGATACCCGTGGTGAGGAAGTAATCGGCGTCCCGAACCGGTCCCAGCGCGAGTTCGTCGGGAGCAGCGCTCCGCACGGCGGCGCCCGCGCGGTCGTAGACCACCTCGGTGCCGCGGGGCGCGCCGCCGGTGTCGAGATAGTAGGCGCCGACCCGCCCCTCGCCACGAGCGACCCGGGTATCGACACCGTGGCGCTGGATTTCCTCGACCACGCGGTCCGCAAGCGAGGATTCGGGTAGTTTCGAAAGCCAGACCGCCTCCGCGCCCAGCCGTGCGGACGCGGCGGCGACGTTGCTCTCGGCGCCACCGACGTGGAAATCGAGCGAGTCAGCGGTGGCGAAGCGCTCGCCGTCCGGGGTCGAGAGCCGGAGCATCGACTCGCCGAACGTGGTGATACTGGGCGGGTCGGCGTGGTCATCGCTCATGCGTCGTCAAAGAGCGTCTCGCCCTCGACCATGTGTTCTTCGACGGCGTCCATGTCCAGCGTCAGGCCGAGGCCGGGTTCCTCGGGAATCTCGATGCGGCCGTCCGTGATGACCTCCTCCTCGACCAGGTCGCTCCACCAGCCGAGTTCGTAGGAGTGGTACTCGACGGCCAGCGCGTTCGGAATGGCGGTGCCGACGTGTGCCGAGGCTATCGTTCCGACAGGCGAGGCGACGTTGTGCATCGCCACCGGGACGTAGTACTGGTCGGCCACGTCGGCGATTTTCCGGGTTTCGCGCATGCCGCCGACCTTCGGCAGGTCGGGGGCGACGATGTCGACGGCCTGGTTCTCGATGAGCCGCCGGAGTTCGGTCACGCGGTAGCGGTTCTCGCCGGCCGCGACCGGCGTGCGTGTGGATTTCGCCACGTCTTCCTGTACTTCTAGGTTCTCCGGCGGCACGGGGTCTTCCAGCCACCAGACGTCGTACTCCTCCAGTTCGGCAGCGAGCCGTTTGGCGGAGCCGCCCGAGAACGACCAATGGCAGTCGAAGGCCACGTCGGCGCGGTCCGCCACGCGCTCGGTCACGGCCTCCACGATGTCGGCCTTATGCCGGATTTCGCCCGGCCGGAGGTGGCGGTTCGCGCGGTCCTTCTTGTGGCCCGAGGGCACGTCGAGGTCGAACTTCAGCGCGTCGTAGCCCAGCTCCTCCACGACCCGCTCGGCCTCGTCGGCGCAGGCCTCCGGGTCGGCTTCTTGCTCGGTGTGGCAGTCACAGTAGACACGCACGGAATCGCGGTACTTCCCGCCCAGAAGCTGATAGGCGGGCACGTCCAGAATCTTGCCCGCCAGGTCGTGCAGGGCGAGTTCGATGCCGGAGATGGCGGTGACGGTGACGCCCTCGACCGACCCCTCGCCGGACATCTTCTGGATCAGGTGCTCGTAGAGGCGGTCGATATCCAGCGGGTTCTCACCCACGATGAACGGCGTCATCCGGTCGACGAGTTCGGGAACGCCGGCACCCCAGTACGCCTCGCCCGTGCCGACGATGCCGGCGTCGGTGTAGACCCGCACCAGCGTCCACGGGAAGTTCCCGTCGACCATCGTCGTCTGCACGTCGGTGATGGTGGCATCGCGGCCGCCGCCGCGCTCCCCAGTCACCCCCATCGTCTCCGCTGAGAGGTCACGTGTCGTGTACTCCGCGTTCGGGTCGTGCAAATTCGTATAATCTTTTACCATGAATTAATGATTATGTTAAATCAGAATAAATCTTTGAGGTCAGTCAAGCGCCAGCACGTCGAGGTCGGCCGCGAGCGCCTCGCGGTCCGTCTCGGCCATCCCCCGCAGCGGCGCCCGGAGCGGCCCGGGGTCGGGGCCGGCCTGGCGAAGCGAGAGCGCCGTCTTGACGCCGGCCATGTACGGCCCGCGTTTCAGCGCCGCGCGCACGTCGTACACCGTGCTCTGAAGCGCCCGCGCCCGTTCGCGGTCGCCGTCGTCGTACGCGTCGTAGAGCGAGACAACCAGTTCGGGCGCGACGTTGGCGACGGCGCTCACGAGTCCGGCACAACCCAGGTCCAGCCCGGGCACCAGTAACGAGTCGGAACCGACGAGGAAGGTTAGGTCGGGCGTCTCGTCGATCGCCTGTCCGAGCCACGGCACGTCCTTCGAGGAGTCCTTCAGACCGGCGACGCCGTCGATGGCCGCGAGTTCGCCGAGCGCGTCCAGCGAGAGTTCGTTCCCGGTCTTGCTCGGGATCTGGTAGACGTAGACCGGCACGTCGATGGCCTGGGCCACCCGGCGGACGTGTTCGACCTGTCCCTGGTCATCGACGGGGAAGTAGTACGGCGAGACGACGACGACGCCGTCCGCGCCGGCGGACACAGCACGTTCGGCGGCGGCAGCGGTTCGGCGCGTCCCGGGTGTCCCGACGCCGGCGATGACCGGCACCTCGTCGCCCACCTCGGCCACGACCGCCTCGATAACGCGCACCCGTTCGTCGGCGCCCAGCAGCGGGAACTCGCCGTTGGTTCCGAGCGGGAAGACGCCGGCCGCACCGCCCTCTACCACGTAGCGGGCGTGGGCAGCGGTGGTGTCGGGGTCGAGTTCGCCATCGTCGTGGAAGCAGGTCAGCGTCGGCGGCACGACGCCGTGGATGTCGAGCGGGTCGTCCGGTCCGGGGGCAGGTGCGTTCTGTGTCATCGGTTGCCGTCGTCGATGGCCGCGAGTTCGTTGAGCGCGTACGCCATCCGCAGCGTGTCGTCTGCGGCACCGCGGTCGAACACCAGGTCGTCGGTTTCTCGAACGTGTTCCAACACGTCAGGCGAGGCGTGCTCGGGCGCAGCGCCGATACCGTACTCGTTCTCGTGAACCCAGCGCATCACCCGGAGGTCGCTCTTGGAGTCACCCATCACGAGCGCGAACGGCTCATCCACGCCCAGCACGTCGAAGGCGGCCTCGACGCCGGCCACCTTGTTGAGTTCCAGACTGCCGATTTCGGCGGCGTCGGCCTCGTAGTAGGCGACATCGATGACCTCGAACAGTTCCCGTGCGGGCGCAGGGATGTCGTGTTCCGTCTCGGGGAGCGCGTCCAGGCGGTCGAGCACCATGTCGATTTCCGGGTCCTCGCCCGCGTAATACTGTCGGCTCCACTGCTCGGCCGGGCCAGCGAGCGAGCGCTCGGCGGCGATGGCCTCGCCCAGTAGGTCCACCTGGTAGCGAAGCGCGGTGTCGATTATCTCGCGGGCGCGCTCGCTGCCGGTTTCGAAGTTGGGCTTGAGGGTGACGTTGAACTCGTTGCCCTGGAGGTGACAGCCGTGGCGGAGGCGCTCCGGCGCGTCCGCGAGCACGTGCGAGCGAACGTAGTCGAAGACGCCGCGCACGTCCCCGTCCAGTCGCTCGTAGAGCAGCTGTTTGGTGTCGGCGCCGTGACCGGGCGTGAACACGCCGTTGCCGGCCTCATAAACCACGCTCAGGTCGCCGGAGTGGACCAGTTCGTTGCCCAGCCCCTGGTTCAGGAACCCCTTGACGTTCTCCAGGGTCTGCCCCGTACAGACGACGATGGGGACACCCGCCTCGTGGAACTCCGTCAGCAGGTGGAGCGTCTGGCGCGGGATTTCGTTGTCCGTGTTGCCGGCCGACCGGAGCGTTTCGTCCACGTCGAGCACGAGCACGTCGACGGCCCGGCCGTGTTTCCCCAGCAAATCCAGCGCAGTAAACGCCTGGTCCCGGGTCGCAAGCGTCGCCAGCGTCGCGAACGCGTCGCCGACCTCGGGGAACGCTTCCCGGATTTCGGCCCGGTTGCGGTCGAGGCGGTCGCTCGCGTCCCGCCAGTACGCGAGCGCGACACGGGAGTCCACGGGCGGAAACAGGTCCACGAAGTCCCGCCGTGCGCGAATCGTCCCCGTGTCGAACTCCTCGTACAGCCGGTAGAGCTGGTCGTGTCTGTCCATGGTGTCCCGATGCAACGAATATTTACTCGATTTAGGATAAATCTTTTGTCGTCCCACCCCAACTGAGGCGTATGGACGCCGTCGTGCTCCGCCGCGGGGAGAGCCACCCCACCGTCATCGAGAAGCCGCGCCCGGCCCCCGAACCTGGGGAAGCGCTCGTCAGAACGCTCCGGGTCGGCGTCGACGGTACCGATACCGAGGTGCTGGCCGGCGAGCACGGAAGCTTCCCCGAGGGCGAGGACCACCTCGTGCTCGGTCACGAAGCCATCGGCGTCGTCGCCGACGCGAACGGGACAGACCTGGCCGAGGGGCAACTGGTCGTGCCGACGGTTCGGCGGCCGCCGCCCGGCGGCGAGACGGCGCAGTTCCGCCTCGGCCAGCCGGATATGGCGCCACCCGACGAGACGCTGGAGCGCGGCATCGACGGCGCCCACGGGTTCATGGCCGAGTATTTCACCAGCCCCGCCGAATATCTGGTGCCCGCGCCCGACAGCGTGGCCGAGTACGGCTTTCTGGTCGAGCCTATCAGCATCACCGAGAAAGCCGTCGAGCACGCTGTCGCCGCGCGTTCGGCGTTCGACTGGCGGCCGGAGGCGGCGCTGGTGCTCGGTAACGGCCCGCTCGGCCTGCTGACGACCGCGATGTTCCAGACGAGCGACCGCTTCGACGACGTGTACTGTCTGGGCAAGCGGGACCGGCCCGACCCGACAATCGCCCTCATCGAGTCGCTGGACGCGACGTACATCGACTCGCGGGAGACGCCAGTCGGCGACATCGCCGACGCCTACTGCGGGATGGATCTGGTGTACGAGGCCACGGGCTACGCCCGCCATGCGTTCGAGGGGCTGGACGCGGTGGCACCGAACGGCGTGCTGGCGCTCCTGGGTGTCCCCGGTAACTGGCGTTTCGAAATCGACGGCGGCCGGCTTCACCGGGAGGCCGTTCTGGAGAACAAGGCGATGGTCGGCAGCGTCAACTCCCACCGGAACCATTTCCGTGCCGCACTCGACAGCCTCGACCGGATACCGGCGTGGGCCGTCGAGGACGTCGTGACCGGAATCTACCCCCACAGCGAGCCGGGACCCGCGTTCGACACGACCGCCGACACGACAATCAAGACCGCAATCGAGTTCCACCACCCATGAAAAACGTAGACGACCTCATCGACAGCGCAGCCGAGTTGAGCGCCCGCGGCCTCTCGAAGGGCGAAATCGCCGACGAACTGAACGTCTCCCGGGAGACGGCATCCTGGCTCGTCGACCGTGCCGACCACGATACCGGAGACGTCGACCGTGACACCGGAGACGCCGACCGGGGTGGCCCCCATGACATCCACGTCGACTGGTCGGCGCTCGGCCGCGACAGCAAGCGACTGAGCTTTGCCGGCCGGGCGATGGCGGACCTGGTCGCCGCCGACGACGAGGTGGACCTCGCGGTCGGCATCGAGAAAGCCGGCACGCCGCTGGCGACGACAGTCGCGCGCGAACTCGACACCGACCTCGCGACGTACGCGCCGCGCAAACACCAGTGGGAGGAAGGTGACCTGGAGAACCTGGGCGCCGCCTTCTCGAAGAACTTCGCGGACATCCGCGGGCGGGACTGCTACGTCATCGACGACACTATCACCTCCGGAACGACGATGGAGGAGGCGATTCAGGCCGTCAGAGACCAGGGCGGCACGCCCGTTGGCTGTGTCGTGCTGGTGGACAAACGCGGCGTCGACGAAATCGACGGCGTGCCCGTCCAGTCGCTGCTTCAGGTGCTCCGGGTCGGTGAGGGTGAATGACGCCGGATGAGGTGACAACCCATGCCGGATGACCTCCGCGACGCGCTGGGCCGGGTCGCCGAGACGTTCGACTTCGGCGACTACGAGGTCCGGGCGTATCTCACGGTGCTCGAAGGCGGCGAGATGACGGCCGCGGAGATCGCGAGCGAGGCGGACATCCCCCAACCCCGCGTGTACGACACCGTCCGTGACCTGGCCGACGAGGGGTTCCTCGAACTCCGGGAGTCCCGTCCGATGACCGTGCGGGCGGTGGACCCGGAGGACGCCTTCGACGACGTGCGCACGTCGCTCGACGACCTGGTCGAGGGGCTGGAGGAGCGGTACACGTCGCCGCCCCGGGAAACCGAGGCGGCCGCCGTCGTCCGGTCGCGGGCGACCATCCGCCGACAGCTACGGGAGGTCATCGAGGGGGCCGAGTACGAACTGGTGCTCTCGCTGACGCCGGACCTCGTCGGCCGATTCGAGGAGCCGTTACGGGCGGCGCGGGAGGCCGGCGTGGTCGTGGACCTGCTGGTTTCGCCCGCCGACGAGATACCCGACCCGGACGCGTTCGACTACACGGCGGTCGCCAACCGCACCCGGAGCCGTCGGGGCGTGACGACGCCGGTACTGGCCATTGCGGACGGTACCGACGCCGTCTACGCCACGCGGGCGGCTCTGGAGGGCGACGAGCGCTACGGCGTCGTCTTCGGCCGGTCGGAACTCGGGTTTCTCGTCTCCGCCTTCTTCGAAACGGTCGTCCTGCCGACCGCCAGCACCGTCGTCAGCGTCGAGGACGACCGTGACTGGCCCCGGCAGTACGCAACTGTCCGGCGCTGTGTTCGCAGCCTTGAGGGGGCCGGAGGCCCGTTCTACGCGACCATCCAGGGCCGCGACGTGGTGACGGGGGAACCACGCACCGTCGCCGGCGAACTCGTGGACCGGTCGGCGGCCGCCGACCTCGGGCGCGCGTCGTTGACGGTCGCGACCGACGACGGGCCGGTGGTGGTCGGCGGGCAACTCGCCGCCGTCGAGGATGTGGAGGCTCACGAAATCAC
>JBDGQC010000113.1:0-11778 GCA_042219375.1 Halolamina sp.
GACGTTCCCGGCGGCCACCGCCGGCCTGGTCGTCGGCGTGGCTGCGGGGACAGCCCTGCAGCGGTAATTCGCTCCCCCGTCGCGGGAGAAGTTCGGTCGAAGCTAACCAAAGATAGACGTTTCTCTCAAGGTGGTTTGGAACGAAGTTAGGTGGCTGGGGAGGTATCAGCCCCTAACACGCCACGGCCAAAGACCGCGAGCGCATTGGATGGGCCAACGCGGATTTGAACCGCGGGCCTCCCGGTTATCAGCCGAGCGCTCAACCTGACTGAGCTATTGGCCCAGGTGAGCGCATTCACGAGTTGGCCGGGATATCGGTTAAGACTTTCTCTTCGGTATCCCGCTGCCCGCGGCTGGTTCTTTCGGCACATCTCGCGAGAACCACGCCAGTCGATGACTGTCCACTCCGGCGAACCTACTCGTCCTCGACGCGGTACGAATCCGAGCCCACGTCGTACACGTCCTCGTCGTCGCCGGAGCCGTCACCCGCGCCAAACGGGTCGTCACCGTCACCATCGAACGGGCCGCCGTCCGCGCCGCCGAAGGGGGTGCCGTCGCCGTCGTCGCCCTGCGGGAAGCCGCCGGTCCAGACGCCGCCGGTGACGAAGCCGCCGGTCTTCTCGTCCAGTTTCGGGACGACGATGAATCGCTTGAGGACGGTCCGAATCGGGTAGCGCGTCGGCGGCAGCGTCAGCAGGAAGCCGATGGCGTCGGTCACCACCCCGGGGGTGAGGAGGAACGCGCCGGCGACGATGAGCAGCGCGCCGTCGAGCAGTTCGTCGGCCGGCGGCTCCCCACGGGCGGCTTTCTCCTGAATCCGCCGGAGCGTGTGGCGCCCCTCCGCGCGCACGAGCAGCATGCCGACCAACCCGGTGAGAACGACGAGCAGTACCGTCGCCTGCCAACCCAGGTAGTCGGCGACGACCACCAGCATGAGGGCATCGACGAGTGGGATGAGCAGGAGCGCGGGGATGACGTACCGGAGTCGCACACATGTGTTCCGGCGTCGCGGGCCATAGCCCTTTCGCGTGGCAGCCGGCTGTTCACGCGGCCGAACCGCCACCGGTAAGACCGCTGCCGTCTGAGTGAACCCATGGCCGACGCCGTCGACGACGACCTCTACCAGCGGGCGAAGCGCCTGCTCGAACCGGGCGATATCGAACTCGTTGGCTGTCTGGTCCACACCGACCTGGACGGCCAGCAGGACCTGGAGATGCACGAACTCACCGTCGCGCTCAACGACGTCATCGCCGACCACGCCGGCAAGGGCGAGGCGTACATCTACGCGGGCAACGACAGCGAGGAGTTCTCCTCTAACCAGTTCCAGGGGAAAACCATCGAGGACGAGCAGTTCGTCTGGGAGTGCCAGCAGCTCCTCCGTGAGGGCACCTTCGACCTGGTGTTCTACTACGAGGCCGGCGTCGACCAGCGGGCGCTCGCCGACGACATCGCGGCGCTGGACCACGTCGAGGACGTAACGCCGGTTCCCTGAGCCACGTTCCGAGATCGCTCGACGCGTTGCCACTAATCCACCCGAACCCATCGCTGTCAGGGCTCCGGAAACACCGGACGCGAGTGCGATTACGACCGTCCGGAAGCTTTTATACCGGTGGCTGTTTATGCACGGAGCGAACCACGTGACCCGAGGAGTCATCACCGGCGTGAGCGTCTCCCATTCGCTCGCGACCGTCGAGGAGATCGAGTCGGCGGCGCCGGCCGACCCGAGCGCTGCCGCCGCGTCGCTGTCGGCGCGCGCCGGTGTTAGCGAGAGTGTCGTCCTCACCACCTGCAACCGCGCGGAGGCGTTCGTCGTCGCCGACACCGTCGACGCGGGTCGCGACGCGCTGGCCGATTTCGCCCCCGAAGTCCGGGAGGGCGCGGTCACCCGGTTCGGCCACGAGGAAGCCATCCGCCACCTGATGCGGGTCGCCTGCGGCCTGGAGTCGCTCGTCCTGGGCGAGGACCAGATAATCGGACAGGTCAAGGAGTGTCTCGAACGCGCCCAGGACAACGGCACCGTCGGGACCGTCCTGGAGGAGGCGCTACTGAAGGCCGTCCACGTGGGGGAGCGTGCTCGCACGGAGACGGGTATCAACGAGGGTACCGTCTCGATGGGCTCGGCCGCCGTCGAACTCGCCGCCGAGGAAACCGACCTGACCGACGAGACGGCGCTGGTGCTCGGCGCCGGCGAGATGGGCACGCTCGCGGCCCGCGCGCTCGCGGACGCCGGCGTCGCCCGCCTCTACGTCGCCAACCGTACGCTCGGCAACGCCGAACACGTCGCCCAGGACGTGGGGGTTCCCGCGGAGCCGGTCGCGCTCGGTGATGCCGCCGACGCCGCCGCTGAGGCGTCGGTCATCGTCGGCGCCACGGGCGCCCCGGAACCGGTTCTGACCGCCGACGAGTTGACGGGGACCGAGGCGGTCTGCGTGGACATCGCCCGCCCACGCGACATCGACCCGGCCGCCGCCGAGCATTCGGGCCTGCTCGTCCACGACATCGATGACCTCGAAGCAGTAACCGAGAAGGCCCACGAACAGCGCCGCGCTGAGGCCCGGCAGGTCGAGGCGATGATCGACGCCGAACTCGACCGGCTCCTGAACTCGTTCAAGCGCGCCCGCGCCGACGACGCTATCAGCGGGATGTACGAGGGCGCCGAGCGGATGAAGGCCCGCGAACTCGACCGCGCGCTCACCAAACTCGAGGCCCAGGGCGACCTGACAGGCGACCAGCGGGAGACGGTCGAGGCGCTCGCGGACTCGCTGGTTTCCCAACTCCTCGCGCCGCCGACCCGAAGCCTGCGTGAGGCCGCTGCCGAGGACGACTGGGCCACGATTCGGACCGCGATGGCGCTGTTCGACCCGACCACAGATATGGTCGAGGCCGACGGCCCGCCAGATGCCGTCGAGGAGCGGGCCGGCGATGGTCCCGGCCGGTGACCTGGCCGAAGCTTTACCAGTCCTCCGGCGTACTGCTTCCCCATGGCCAGCGTGCTTGACGACGAGACGGTAGACCAGCAGGTACCCGAGGGCTGGGAACGGGACCGGGACGAAATCGTCCGCGTGTACGAGTTCGACAACTACCTCGACGCCGCGAGCTTCCTCACCGACCTCGCGGAGGTCGCCGACGAGGAGTTCCACCACCCCGAGATGACGCTGCGCTACGACGAGGTGGAGGTGCGGTTCACCACCCACGACGCCGGCGGCATCACGGAGAAGGACCTGCGGATGGCCGACCTGTTCGAAGACGAGTACTGATGGGCCAAAACGGGATGACGGCGGCGTACGTCTTCGACGTCGCGTTCCAGGTGGCGGCGGCGGAGGCGTCGCTCACCCCGAACCGCTTCGAGACGACGCTTCGGCTGTTCGCGCCCGAGCCCGGCGAGTCCGGGGCGCACATCGACTGGCTCTTCTTCCGGGACCGGCTCTGGAGCGGCGAGGTGAGCGACGCGGGCCCGCTCTGTCGCGCCGCCAGCGACTGGCTCGGCGTGGAGGTGGAGCACATCTCGTTCAAGGAGCTACGCACCGACGAGGCGTATCTCGATGCGCTCGAAGACGCGGTCGCCGCGGACCTGACGCGGTTCAACGCCGAGAGCACCGACGAGGCGCTCCAGCAGTATCTCGGCTCCTCCATCCACGTCGTCCCCAGCGACGAGGTGTGAGGCCGACCCTGGCAGGCGGCGCTCGCGTCTGCGACCCGTACGCTCGGGAAAAGCACTTATCCGAGGAGCCGGTATCTCCAAAATCCATGTCCGACTACGAGTTCTGGCTCCTCGACCTCGACGGCACCATCGTCGACGTCGAGCCGCACTACCGCCGGGAGGTGTTCGAGACCGTCGGCGACCGGCTGGGCCGGGCGTTCACCGACGAGGAGGTCGAGACGCTCTGGCACGGGCTCGGCGGCCCCCGGAGCGACGAACTGCAGGCGATGGGCATCGACCCCGCGGTCTTCTGGCCGACGCTCCACGAGGTCGAGGACGCCGGCGCCCGCGCGGAAGCTACCTTCGTCCACGACGACGCTGCGACATTGTTGAACGCGCTGGAGGGAGAGGTCCCTATCGGCGTTGTGACCCACTGCGCCCCGTTCCTTGCTGAACGGGTGGTGGACCATCTCGGCCTGCGCTCACGCTTCGACGCCTTCGTCTGCTGTTCGGACGACCTCGGCTGGAAACCGGACCCTGAACCGGTTCAGCACACGATGACTGAACTCGGCGTTTCGCCCGACGCCGACGGAGTGCTGGCCGGCGACGGCCCGAGTGACGTCGGCGCGGCCTGGAACGCGGGCCTCGACGCCGTCCACGTCGAGCGCCACGGTCACGACCGTCGGGGGCAGTGCGTGCTCGCGGACCATCGCGTCGAGAGCTTCGAGGAACTCGACACGGTCGGAGTTCGAGGGACGGCTGGAGATGACTGACCCGACGCCCGCCCGCGGGCTACTGCTCCCCGAGGACATCTCCGAAGAGAAGCGGAAAGAAATCGCCGAGGAACTGACCCAACGCCTCCGCAATCGGAGGGAGAACCGCTACGGCGAGGAGTAACCCGCTACGACTCCAGCGCCGCTTCAGCGACCGGATAGATCCGCTCCAGCCACATATCGTACTGCTCGCCAGAGGGATGCAGGTCGTCATCGGCGACGAGTTCGGGGCGCCCGACGACCTCCTCCGACGGCGGCACCACGTCCACGAACCGCGTGCCTGCGTTCCTCGCTTCCTCCTCGATGATGTCGTTGTAGGCAGCCAGCCGGCTGGCGTGCTCAGTCGGGTTGTTCCGTTGGCCGACGGGGGTGAGCGTGTAGTCCGGGACCGTGATGACCACGACGCGCTCGGGGGCCGGCGCAAAGCCGATTGCCCGCTCCAGCATGCCGATGAACTTCGGGTGGAACTCCTCGGGAGGCTGACCCTGGAAGCAGTTGTTGGCACCGATGAGCAGGGTGACGAGGTCGTACTCGTCGGCGAGGGCGGACCCATCGATGGCGGCGTCGAGGTCACCGGTGGTCCAACCGTTCTGGGCGATAACCCGGGGTGCCGCGACGGTGGTGCCCGCCTCGCGGCGCTTCTCGACCAGTTTGTTCACCCAGCGTTCGTCGTTCGAGACGCTCGTGCCGACGGTGTAGGAGTCCCCGAGCGCGAGGATTCGCTCCCCGGCCGGCGTTTCGGTATCGCTGTCGCTCGGCGCCGAGCAGCCAGCGAGCAGGCCCAGCGCGCCGGTGACGACGCCGGCACCCCCAAGACGGAGCGTGCGGCGGCGCGAGGGGAGAGTCATCAGCGGGGCGAGAACCCCGGTAGCTCCGCGAGTACGTCCTCGACGCCCGCGAGGACGGCTTTCAGGTCCGCGACGCCGGTCTTCTCGATGCGGTCGGGGTTGGCCCGGACCCGGACTGTCTGGGTGTCCACCGGAACGAATCCGAGGCCCAGTTTCTCGGCGGTCGAGCGCAGGCCGACGCCCGCGTCCGCGTCGCCCGCGAGGACGCGCCGGGCGGGGCTCTCGTGGGCCTTGAGCGTGAAGCCGAAGCCGTCGATGGTGCCCGAGAGTTCGGCGGCGTCGGCGTCCCGGGCGGCCGCGAGCCGGTCGATTTCGGCATCGACGCTCGCTCGGAGGCCGGTCGCCTCATCCATGTTCACCAGGCGTAGGTCCTCGTCAACGAGCGTGTCGAACCCCTCGATTCCATCGGGGTTGCCGTCGGGAACCACGAGCCCCCACTCGCGCTCCCACGCGGCGAGTTCGACGGATTCGACCTCGCGGCGCGTCGGGCCCGCGACCACGGCGGCGTCCGGGAGGCCGTCGCGCAGGCGTCGCAGCCCCTCCCGGGAGCCGACTGGGAGGAACCGGCTCGACTCCAGGCGGTCCAGCAGCCGGGAGAACGCGGGGTCGTCCTCACCCATCGCGAGCACGGCCGGGGTGCGGACGCTCGGCGAGAACAGCGTCACGCGCACCTGCTCGCCCTCGGCGAGGTACTCCGTATCCGCGTCCACCTCGACGACCCCGTCGGCCTCGACGAGGCTGGTCGTCGCGCCCGAGCCCTTGTCCACCGGATAGACCAGCGTCTCGCCGGCCTCGTCCTCGACCAGGCCCACGGGCATCATCCGGGTGCGGCCCTCGCTGTAGCGCTCTTCTGCGGCGAGGGTTCCCTCGACGGTCGCCGTTCGCGGCTCCGGGACGCCCGCGGCGGTCCGTATCGCGGGTGCGACGAACGTGCGGAAGATGGTCAGCGCCGAGACGGGGTAGCCCGGCAGGCCGACGTAGGCGCTGTCGGCCAGGCGGCCGACGAGCATCGGTTTCCCCGGCTTGACCGAAACGCCGTGGAGCAGCAGGTCGCCGCGGTCCTCGATAACTTGGTAGACGACGTCAACGGCAGAGGCGGAGGTGGAGCCCGAGGAGAGCACCAAATCACACTCGTCGGCAGCGGTCGTCAGGGCGTCTTCCATGGCATCCACATCGTCGCCAGCATGGGGGTAGAGTTTCGCCTCGCCACCCGCTTCCTCGACGCCGGCGGCGATGGTGTAGCTGTTCACGTCGTAAATCTGGCCGGCATCGCTGTTCAGGTCGCCGCCAGGGCGGACCAGTTCGTCGCCAGTAGAGACGATACCGACCGTCGGCTGGCCGCGAACCGCGACTTCCGCGCGGCCGAGCGCCGAGAGCAGGCCGATTTCTCGCGGGGTGAGTTCCGTTCCGGGGCCGAGCGCGCGCTGGCCCGCGGCGATGTCCGCCCCCGCGGGCATGACGTGGTCGCCCGGTGCGAGCGAGGTACGGATTTCCACGGCCTCGCCGTCCACAACCTCGTCGGTCTCTTCGACCATCACCACCGCGTCCGCACCGTCGGGCAGCACCGCCCCGGTCGAGATTTCCGCACATTCGCCCTCGTCGACAAACACGTCCGGTTCCGCGCCCGCGTGGACGGTGCCGGCCAGGTCCAGCGTGACCGGGTCGGCCTCGTCGGCGCCGAAGGTGTCGGCGGCCCGGACCGCGTAGCCGTCCATCGACGCCCGGTCGAAGCCGGGCACGTCGAGGTCGGCGTCCACGCGCTCAGCGAGGATACGGCCGCGTGCCTCCGCGAGTGCGACGGTTTCGGGCTCTGGGTCGAGGTCGAGCGACGCGATGGCCTCGTGGGCCTCGGCAGGCGTCGCGAGGTCACGGAACTGCTTGCGCTCGCTCATAGGGTCGCCTCCCAGTTCTGGACCGCGACGGCTTCACCCGCGTCGATGCCCTCCGAGGCTTCGTCGACGACGACCCAGCCGTCGGCGAGCGCGACACTCGACAGCACGCCCGACCCCGACACCCGGGTTGGGGTGGCGACGGGCCGGCCGTCCTCCTCGCTCAGGCGAACCCGGGCGAACGTCCGAACCCCGGGCTCGCTCGCGATTTTTCGCTCCAGCCGTGCCTCGGTCGTGGGGTGGTCGGGAAGCGGGGCGTCCATCGCGTCCTTGACCGCGGGCCGGAGGAACTGGACGGCGTTGATGATGCTCGCGACGGGGTAGCCCGGCAGCATCAACACGGGCGTGTCCTCGACGACGGCGAAGCCGAACGGGTGGCCCGGTTTGAGCGCGATACCGTGGACGAGTATCTCGCCCATCTCCGCAAGCACCTCGGGGAGGAGGTCGCGCTCCCCGACCGAAGACCCACCGGAGGTGACGACGATGTCGCCGTCGAGGCCCGAGCGAATCGCCGCGGCCAGGGCGTCCTCGTCGTCGTCGACGGGCGCGAGTTTGGTCGGTTCGCCGCCCCAGCGCTCCACGAACCGTGCGGCGGTGAGCCCGTTCGTTTCGATTGTTTCACCAGGGCCGGGGTCTTCCTGCACCAGTTCCTCGCCGGTCGGGATGACGGTGACGACGGGCTTCTCGAACACCGGTACCTCGGCGAATCCGACGGATTTCAGGAGGCCGAGGTCCGAGGGCCGCAGGACAGCGCCGGGGTCGTACAGTTTCTGCCCCTCCGCCACGTCCTCGCCGGCGGGCGCGACGTTCTCCCCTTCGGCGACGGCGTCGAACAGTTCGACCTCGCCGCCGACGGTTTCGGTCTGTTCGATCATGACGACGGCGTCGGCACCCTCCGGGAGCGCGCTCCCGGTGTGGACCCGGAGCGCCTCGCCGGGGCCGACCTGTGCCGCCGTCGGGTCGCCCTCAACGGCCCGGAGGAGTTCGGGCGAGCGGTCGGAGGCGCCGAAGGTGTCGGTGGCCCGGACCGCGAACCCGTCCATCGCCGCCTCCGGCACGGGGGGCACGGAGGCGGGCGCGCTCAGCGTCGCCGCGAGCGTGCGCCCGTCGGCCGCGGGAAGCGGTACCCGCTCGACGCGGCCGTGGGGGTCGACGACCTCTCGGAGCGCCGTGAGCGCCTCGTCAACCCGCGTTCGTTGCTTGAAGCCGGACTGCTTCCGGTCGTGACTCATTGACGGGGAGTAGCGTCCCCGTGGTGAAAAACCCGCCCACACGGGGACGCTCCGCTCGCCGCTCGCACGGCTGCGTTCACAGCAGCGTGTCGTGCGCAACTGCGCTCACAGCAGCGTGTCGTACTCGTCGGGGAGTTGGCCCTCGATTCGCGAGCGCTCGAACGGGTCGGTCTCCATCTCCAGCGCCTCGAAGGCTGCCTGCGCCCGGTGCTGGGCGGTCTGTTTGTCCACGTCGAGGCGGTCCGCGAGCCGTTCGAGGAACTCGTCGACGCCGAACGACTGCTCGGCGTGGGTGTCCCAGTCGATGGTCCACGTCTCCATCTCCGCGGGGAGTTTGCCGGCAATGTTCTTCCCCTCCTCGCGGGAGATGCGTTCGGCCAGGAGGTCGAACGTCTCCCGGAGCGTCTCCTTCGCGGTTTCGTCCTCCTCGATGTCGGTTTCGAACTGCACCTTGGTGATGGCCCCCTGGAGCGTCATCCTGCCGGAACGTGGGTCCGGCTGGCATCAAAAGCTACTGGCCGGACCCGAACGATAACGTCTTTCCCCTTGCTTGCGCGAGTAGCCGTATGTTACTCACAGTCTCCGGCCCGCCGGGCAGCGGGAAGAGCACGAACGCCGAACTCCTCGCCGACCGGTTCGACCTGGACTACATCAGCGGCGGCGACATCTTCCGTGACCTCGCCGAGGAGCGTGGCTACACCCCCGTGGAGTTCAACGAACTCGCCGAGGAGGAAGCGCAAATCGACAAGGACCTCGACCGGCGACTCCGCACCGTCGCCGCCACCCGCGAGGACGTGCTGCTCGAATCCCGCCTCGCCGGCTGGCTCGCCGCCGAACACGCCGACCTCCGGTTCTGGCTCGACGCCCCGCTCGACGTGCGCGCCGAGCGCGTCGCCGCACGCGAGGACAAGACCGTCGCGGAGGCGCGCGCAGTCACCGAGCGCCGCGAGCGGAGCGAAGCCAAGCGCTATGAGGAGCTCTACGGCATCGATATCGACGACCTCGGCATCTACGACGTGGCCATCAACACCGCCCGCTGGGGGGAGATGGTCGTCCCGGACCTGCTGGCGACGGCCGTCGAGCGCTACGAGGCGGCGGGGGACGAAGGGAAACACCCTGTCGAGGGTGTCCGCTACGAGTTCTGACCCGTGACCGACCCATCGCCGCTCCGCGCGCCGCCGGGCGAGCGCTCCGTCGAGGAACTCCTCTCGTTCGGCGTCGTGAACCTGGACAAGCCCGCCGGCCCGTCAGCCCACCAGGTCGCGGCGTGGGTGCGGGACCTCGCCGACGTCGAGCGCGCGGCTCACGCGGGCACGCTCGACCCGAAGGTGACGGGCTGTCTTCCCTGTCTCCTCGGCGACGCCACGCGACTCGCCCCCGTCTTTCTCGAAGGCGCCAAGGAGTACATCGCGGTGCTGGAGCTCCACGGCCTGCCGCCGACGGATATCGAGGCCACGCTCGCCGAGTTCGAGACCGAAGTCTATCAGAAACCGCCCCGGAAAAGCGCCGTCGCCCGCCGGCTGCGCTCCCGCGAGATTCACGACCTGGACCTGCTCGAACTCGACGACCGGCAGGCGCTGCTCCGTATCCGGTGTGAGAGCGGCACCTACATCCGCAAGCTCTGTCACGACCTCGGGCTGGCGCTCGGGACGGGCGCGCACATGGGCGACCTGCGCCGGACCGCCACCGGCCCGTTCGACGACACCGACCTCGTGACGCTGCAGGACCTCGCCGACGGGCTGGCGTGGGCCGACGCAGGGAAGCCGGGCGCGGAGTACGAGGGGGAGACGGACGAGACGTTCCTGCGGGAGGTGGTGTCGCCCGCCGAGCGCTCGATGGAGCACCTTCCGGCGATTACCATCGCCCGGAGCGCCGCCGAGGAGGTGGCCGAAGGCGCGCCGGTCTACGCGCCGGGGGTCACCGGCGCCGACGCCGCGGCTGCTGAGCTTTCGCCCGGGGACGACGACCTCCTCGCGTGCTACACCCCCGACGGGAGCGCTGTCTGTCTCGGAACCCTGGTCAGGGACCCCGGTGCTGACGAGGGGGAAGTGGTGTCGCTCGAACGCGTGCTGGTGTAGGCGGTCACGGCTCCCGGTTCCGGGGTCCGTAGCTTCTTGTCGCCGCCGCCGCAGGCTTCGCCATGGAACTCGGAACCGCCAGCGCGGCGCCCGGCGAACTGGCACGCGGCTACTTCGAGGTCACGAACCTGCCGACAGGCACGCCCGAGAAAGTCCCCGTCATCATCGCCAACGGCGAGGCGGACGGACCGACGCTCTGGATTACGGGCGGGATTCACGGCGACGAGGCCACCGGCGTCGCCGTCTCCCAGGACACCATGCGCGAGTCGCTCCCCGAGGAGATTGCGGGCACGGTGGTCTGTGTCCCGGTTCTCAACCCCGCCGGCCTGCGGCGCAACGTCCGTACCTCCTACTACGGCGACGACGACCCGAACCGCTACTTCCCCGACCCCGAGAGCGACTCCGCTCGCCCGCCCGAAGTGCAGGAGCGGATTGACGAGCGGCTCTACGAGGAAATCGTCGATAGCGCCGACGTGCTGATTGACAACCACACCGCGGGTGTGAACTCCTTCCCGTTCGTCATCCGGGACCGGGTGCTCTACGGCGAGCAACGGACCGAGGAGGAGGCCGAGGAACTGGCCGCCGAACTGGAGGCGCTCGTGGAGGCTACCGGGTTGCCCCTGCTGACGGAGTACCCCGCCGAGGAGTACGTCGAGCAGAACCTCCAGCGCTCCACCGCAGGGGCCGTCTGTAACGCCGCCGGGATTCCGGCGTTCACGACGGAGTTCGGCACCCACAGCGTCGTCACCGAGGCCATCCGCGAGGCCGGCGTCGCGGGGATGTACGGCGTGATGGAGGAGATGGGGATGCTCGATGACTGGCCCGAGGACGTCGCCGAGCCGGGCACGTTCGAGGCGCCGGTCGCGTTCCCGACGCGGCGCTACAACGGCCCGCGGACGGAGACGGCGGGGCTGGTCCGCCACCGCGTCGAGGCCCGCGACGTGGTCGAGGAGGGCGAGGTGGTCGCGGACATCGTCACGCCGACCGGCGAGCAACTGGATACTGTGGCGGCGGAGCACGACGGCTACGTCATCGGCCGAACCGAGGGGCTGGCGGTGTACGAGGGCGATTCCGTGCTGCGGATGGCTGCCCGCGACGACGGGGAACTACTGGCACCGCGTGACCCCGACGAGTAAGGGACGTACTGCCGGGCGGTACGGCTCCCATCCGGGCCAGCTACGTCCCTCCGCAACGGGGGGTTCCGAAACGAAGCGCTTAATTGCCGGAAGGCTCTGGTTTTACTCGCGGGACCGTAGGGTAGTGGTATCCTCTGCCGATGGGGTCGGTAGGACCTGAGTTCGAATCTCGGCGGTCCCAT
>JBDGQC010000078.1:0-11574 GCA_042219375.1 Halolamina sp.
GAGGAGGCGCCGGACGGCCTCAAACCCGGTGACCCGGTGTTCGGCGTCGTCATGAACGGAGTCGCCAAAGCGTACCCCCAGGAGATTCTCGTCCTCCACGAAATCTGTAACGACACCATCGGCGACACGCCCGTGAGCGTCACCTACTGCCCGCTGACGGGGACCGCAATGGGGTTTTTCCGTGGCGAGACGACCCTCGGCGTCTCCGGTCGCTTAGTCAACAACAACCTCATCATGTACGACCGGGCGAGGGAGACGTGGTGGCCCCAGATGCTCGCCAGCGCCATTCCCGGCCCCTGGAACGAGGACCCCGAAATCCAATCGCTCCAGCAGTTCCCGGTGGTCTGGACTACCTGGGAACGCTGGCGAACCGAACACCCTGAGACGCGACTACTCTCGCGTGACACCGGGTACGCCCGGAACTACGACAGCGACCCGTACGGCTCCTACAACCCGCGGGAGGGCTACTACGCCCTCGACGCCGAACCCATGTTCGCAGCGCTTTCCGCGGACGACCGGCTCCCGACCAAAGCGGTAGTCATCGGCGCCCGCACGCCGGCGGGCGCGGTAGCCTTCAAGAAGGACCTCCTCAGAGAGATGAAACTCGCGGAGGGGAGTTTGGCTGACTCACCCGTGCTGGCCGTCTACGACGACGCCCTCGATACCGCCTACCTCTACCTGAACTCGAAGGAACGGAGCTTCGAGTACCGCGACGGCAAAGCGGTGGATGCCGACGGCGAACGGCACGCGCCGGCGAACCTCCCACTCGATGCCCTGCTGGCATTCGACGCGATGTGGTTCGCGTGGGCCGGCTTCTACCCCGAAACCAGCCTGTATGTCTGAACACCACAGCTTGACTGCTTTCCACGATGTCGTGGGGCAGACCCGCTCCGCGCTCGTCGCCGCAGCAGGGCGACGGGATGCGCGGCTGGTCGCGTTCGGGTTCGGTGTCGGTTACCTGTTGGCCTATCTCGCGACCGTCGGCGACCTCTCGGTCGGTGCGGGGAGCGGCCCGCTCTCGGTCCGAACTATCGAGGACCTCTCGCTTGCGTTCCGCAGTACGGGCTTCTTCCGGTTCGAGGCTATTGCTTTGGTGCAGGTCGCCGGGGTGACCTACCTGTTCTCACCGCTGAACCTCGTCGTCGCAGGAACCCTCGCGGCGCTGGTCGGCGCGAACGCGGCGCTGAGCTATCTGGGCATCGTCCAGCCCCGGGCCTGCGGGCTGGAAGCGTCCTCCGGCGTGGTTGCCAACATCCCGGCGCTACTCTCAGGCGCGGCCTGCTGTGGGCCAACGATACTGCTCGTCGTGGGTATCCAGGCCAGCGCGAGCATTGTCGCCGGGTTCCGACTGCTCATCCCCCTTGCGCTGGTCATGCTGGTCGGGAGCCTGTTGCTCGTCGGACGGAACGTCGAGCCGTCGCTGTTAGCTGACTGAGAAAGAAAACTGCATGGGCGCGACCGGACGCGCTATTCGTCGTCAGCCGTATCGCCGGCCGCTTCTGCGTCCTCAGCGGGCTCCATCTCCGCGCCGGGAGCGTTCAGCTTGAAGCTGTCGACCGCGTCCTCGGCGCCGGATTTCTCGGCGTACCCCTGGCCGCCGTCGGCCATGATGTTGCCGTTACGGTGCCGGAGCCGCCAGCGGTAGTCGCCGCTGGCGTCCTCGAACACCTCGAACGCCGCCCAGCCGATGTCCAGCGCGTCGGCCTCGGGCGCGTACTCCGTGACTCGCTCGATGGCGTCCTCGACACCGGCTTCGGAAGCGTACCCCTCGCCGCTGTCGGCGACGATTTGGCCGTTCGGTGATGTGAGCCGCCAGCGGTAGTCGCCGGCGTCGTCCTCGTACTGCTCGAACTCCAGGTCGTCGATGTCTTCGCGGATTCGGTCCACGGCGCGCCGGGCGTCCCGCCGTCGGCTGTACCCCTGGCCGCCGTCGGCGAGGATGTTGCCGTTGCGGTGGAGGAGCCGCCAGCGCCACTTGCCGTCGGCGTCCCGGTAGATTTCGAACCCCACGGGGTCGACGCGAAGGTACTCGCCGGGACCGGCGTACTCCTGGACGCGGTCGATGGCTTGCTGGGCGTCACGCTTCCGCGTGTAACCCTGGCCGCTGTCGGCGACGATGTTGTCGTTGTCGTGGCGAAGGCGCCAGCGGTAGTCGCCGTCTGTGTCCTCGTAGAGTTCGAAGGTGGTCTGGCTCTCTGTTTCCGCCGGTGGTTCGAAAGCTTCGCCCTCCTCTGCGAGTTCCTCTTCGGCCTCGATACGGAGCACGCTCGCGCCGAGCGCGTTCCGTCGGACGCTCTCCATCCCTTTCTGGGCGTTGTGTCGGCGGGTGTACCCTTCGCCGCTGGTGGCGATGATGTTGCCGTTGCGGTGCCGGAGCCGGAACCGGTGTTCGCCGCTGTTGTCCTCGTAGAGTTCGAACCGGGCCTGGCTGTCGCGCAGCGACCGTAGCTGTGCGGCCAGGTCGGCCTCGTCTGCCTGCACGTCGGCGCTTTCCCGGCGCAGTTCATCGACGAGGGCGGCGAGATCAGCCTCGTCGGCCTGCGTGTCCGCCAGCGCCGCCCGCAGGTCCGCGACGACCTCCGCCAGGTCTGCCTCGTCGGCCGCGGTGTCTTCCAGCGTCTCGCCCATCTCGAGGAGTTCCCGCCGGAGCGCGGATACCTCCTCCTCGCTCGTACGCGAGAGCAGCGGGACGAGCACGGCACCGACGCCGATAATCCCGATTCCGAGCGCGTAGAGCGTGATAACGGTGGCGTCGCCGGTAGCCACGGGCCAACTGTCCGGGAACACCGTGACGAAATACAGGACGCCGACTGCGGCGATTGCCGCCCCTGCATAGACGGCCCGGGTCGCCGTGTCCCGCAACGGAAGCCGGAGTGTCGGGCCGACGAGCAGCAGGATCAACCCGAGCCCACCGAACACGATGGCGGCTTCCCGCATCCCGCCTCTGGGGCTGCTCCCGAGGAACAACAGGATGCTGAGGAACCCGAGAACGAGGCCGAGCACGAACAGCCAGTAGCCCGTTACCTCGTCGTCGGTATGTGGTTCGCCGATACGGGTACGATACGTTTCTCTGAGTGTACTGTCGGATGATTGCTCTGTTGCCATGTTTAGTACGTTATCAAGGACCACAAGTGACGGCTTATAGTTACCGACAAAAACGGACCGTCAAAACCCGGACCGGACGTACCCTTCCAGCAGTTCACCCTGGATATCCAACTCGATGAACGGGTATCGACGATGGTGGTTACGTTCAGAACCCACGGCTATATGCAGAAAATTGGCGGGAACGCTGTGGGATTGCGACGAGGGTCGCCTCCGACAATGGGGGTATTTGAGGCCCGAGTGCGACAGCAGCGAGACGGCGGCAAGATGAACCGGTCAAACCGCGTCACTATTCGGCGGTACGAGCCAGGGGACAAGAACGCGGTCTGGCGTGTTCACGACCGGGCCCTGTGGTCGGCGTGGGACGCCTTCGACCCGGAGTACAACAGATACCTCCGGCATATCGAGCGGGAGTTCCTCGACGCTGGCGGGGAGTTCCTCGTCGGCGATGTCGCGTCGACGGACGAGCCACCCCCCGGCAACCAGTCGGGTGTCGTCGCCATCGGGGGGTTCCAACCGCTCGCAACGCAGGTCCACTCGCTTACGGACCTCAGCCTCGTCGCCATCCACTACGCCCCCGAACAGGTCGTTCGCGTTCGGAGCGTGGCGGTGGATCCGGGCTGGCAGGGACGTGGCGCCGGCACCGACCTGATGCGCGAACTCGAGCGCCGAGCCGCAAACGCCTACGACCTGGTGGTGCTCCAGTCGCCAGCGGCGCTTCCCGAGACACATCGGTTCTACGAATCGCTCGGCTACGAACGGATTCCGGGGGAGGAGGACACCGAGTACGTCTGGTTCCGACGCTCGCTGTAGCAGCCGTCGCCGGCCCGGTCACTCCGCCACTATCGTCGCCAGCCAGACCGTCACGAGCGTGCCCGCGAGCGCGACGGCGGCGATGGCGCCGAAGGCCGCGCTCGGGCCGGTGTTGTCTACGATGTAGCCGAACACCGGCGGGGCGACTGCGCCGCCGAGCATCACACCGACGCTTACGACCGCGAAGTTGGTCCCCACCGTATCGGCCGCCGAGAGGTCGTCAGTCAGTCCGTCGCGTGCCGGGCCGGCGAGGCTTCGGGCCGCACCCACGCCGAGCAGCGCGCCGATGGCGACCAGCGCGGGGATGAGCCCCGAGGCCAGCAGGGCGACAAAGCCCGTGACCGCGGCAAAACTCCCAACCATCACCGGACCGGGGGCGATTCTGTCCGTCAGGTCGCCGCCGAGGATGATGGCGACGGCGCCGACCACGAACATGCCGGTGAGCGCGAGGTTCGCCGTGTCCGGGGCGACGCCGTACGCTCTGTCGAGGAAGACGACGGCGTACGTGTTCACGCCCCACGACGCGGTCGAAGTCAGGAGCGCGAGCAGCGTGAGGCCCATAATCCCCGGCGAGTTCGCGAGCGCCCGGAGCGCGGCGACGGCGCGGCCACGGAGGGGTTCGCCGTCGGTATCCGCTCCCCCGTCACCGACGTTCGGCGCGGTCACGTCGTCACCGATGACGAAGCGGAGCACCGCGGTGGCCCCGAGTGCGTACAACAGGCCGACGGCTCCGACGACACCGACGGCGTGACGCCACGTCAGGCCGGCGTCGGTGAACAGGTTGAACAGGACCGGCGGGGTGGCGAAGCCGAGCGCGCCGCCCACGCCGTAGACCGAGAACGCACGCCCGCGCAGGCCCTCCGGCGTCGCGTCCGAGAGGAGCGGGTAGTGGGCGGGGTGGTGGCCGCCGACACCGACGCCGATGAGCGCCTGTCCGAGTACGAGCGTCGGGAAATCGGGGGCAACAGCGACGACGAGCACGCCCAGCGCGCCGGCGACCGAGGAGAGCGCGAACGCGATACTCCGGTCGCGGGCATCGGCAAGCCAGCCGAACGGCAACTGGAACGCGGTGTTTGCGGCACCCTGGACGCCGATGGCGACGCCGAGCATCGCCAACGACACTTCGAACTCCGCGGAGAGCGTCGCGAGTATCGGCGGAAACAGCACCAGATACGCGTGGTTCGCGAACTGCGAGCCGCTGATGAGGCCGACGACGGCCGCGGCTTCCCTCGGGGCGTCCCGGACGCTCGTAGCCATCCCTCGGAGCCAGGAGCGCCCCACTCCCAACCCTACGGCTGCCGGCAACCCGTGGGGGCTTTTCGCGGAGCGGACAGTATTTGGTGTTACAACTCTAAACCTGTTGTATGTATACGCCGACGGGTGTGGGCCCCGAGCGGCCGCCCGGGCCGGATGGCTGGCCAGTCGTCGGGTCGTTTCCCGCGTACGCGAGCGACGCGTTCGCGTTCAAAACCCGACTCGCCCGGGAGTACGGCCCGCTCGCCTTTTACACCTCGTTGGGACGGGAGTTCTACCAGCCGAACGACCCAGACTTGGTCGAGGAGGTGCTGGTCCACCGGAACGAGCAGTTCAGCAAGGGGGAATTGTTCCACAGCATCCTCGACCCAGTAACCGGTGACGGGTTGCTCACGGCCGAGGGCGAGCAATGGCGCCGCCAGCGCCACATGGTCAACCCGGCGTTCCATCCCGACCGCATCGCCGAGTACAGCGAGGTGATGGTCGCTGAAACGGCGGCGGCGATGGACGACTGGGCGGACGGCGAGACGGTGGACGTCCACGGCGAGATGATGTCGTTGACCCTCGACATCGTCGCGAAAACCCTGTTCGGGACGGATATCGGCGACAGGGCCGCCATCGTCGGCGACTCGATGGACACCGTGATGGAGCGGGTGGAAAGCCCCGTCTCCTCGCTGCTACCCGCGGCCGCACCGACGCCCGGCAACCGCGAGTTCACCCACGCTGTCGACGCCATCGACGCCGTCGCCGACGAGATAATCCGGGAGCGGCGCGCGGGCGAGGGCGGCGTCGAAACCGGGCCCGCCGGCGAGGCGAGTGACGACGTGCTCTCGGCGCTACTGGCCGCTCGCGACGAGTCGGGCGAAACGATGGACGCAGCGTTGGTGCGCGACGAGGTACGGACGCTCCTGCTCGCCGGTCACGAAACCACCGCGCTCGCGCTCACGTTCACGCTGTTCTGCCTGGCCCAGACCCCGCCCGCGGAGGAGCGGTTGGTCGCGGAGTTGGACGACGTGCTCGGCGACGACCGACCGACGATGGCCGACGCTCCCCGTCTGGGCTACACCGAACAGGTCGTCGAGGAGTCGATGCGGCTCTATCCACCGGTACACGGCATTCTCCGGCAGGCCAAGGCCGACGTGGAACTCGGGGGCTACACGGTTCCAGAGGGTGCGACAGTAAGCCTGAACCAATGGACGCTCCACCGCGACCCGCGGTTCTACGACGACCCGATGGCGTTCCGCCCGGAGCGCTGGAGTGACGAGATGCGCGAGTCGCTGCCCCGGTTCGCGTACTTCCCGTTCGGGGGTGGGCCGCGGCGCTGCGTCGGCGACCGGTTCGCCAAACTGGAGGCGAAACTGGTGCTCGCGACCCTCTACCGGGACTACCACTTCGAACTCGTTTCCGAGCCGAAACTCTCGCTCGCACCGAGCATCACCACGCGGCCGACCGAGCCGGTCGAAATGCGGATTCACGAGCGGTAGCCCGCCCCGTGGGCTGCCGGTTCGCCCCATTTTAAGCCGTTCCCCCGGTGCCTCCGTGTATGCGCGAGACACCGCCGGCCACCGAGCGCCGGCCCGTCACCGAGGAGCACCACGGCGAGGAACTCGTGGACCCCTACCGCTGGCTGGAAGAGAGCACCGAAGAGGTTCAGGAGTGGGTAGAGGCCCAGAACGAGTACGCCGACTACGTGCTCGATAGCCCGACCCGTGACGCGCTTCGGCCACGGTTCGAGGACGTCGCCCGCGTCACGGATTACGGCGCCGTCACCGCCGCGGGCGGGCGCTACTTCCAGACCGTCGAGGCACCCGACGAGGACCACGCGGTGCTGTACGTCCGGGACTCCTTCGACGAGGAGGCGGTCGAACTGGTCGACCCGAACCGGTTCGACGGCGAGGCGGCGTCGATGAACTGGTTCACCGTCTCCCCCGACGGCGACCGGGTCGCCTACGGCTACGACGAAGGCGGCGAGGAGCAGTACGACGTGCGCGTCGTCGATACCTACACCGGGCGCTGGCTGGATGTCGTGCCCGACTGCGGGCGGGTCAACCCCGGCGGGTTCGCCTGGACCGACGACGGTTTCTACTCGGTTCGCACAGGCGGTCCGACCGAAGGCGAGAGCGATGCCGGCGATGACGGCCAACTCGACAAGGCACTCTACTACCACGAGCACGGCGACGACCCGGCGGCGGACGACCTCATCACCGAGGCGTTCAGCGAGCACGCCTGGCCCCAACTCGAAATCGACGACGAGACGGGGACGCTCCTCGCGGCGGTTCACGAGGGGACCACCCATTCGGAAATATACCGCGTCGAACCCGACGCCGCGGAGCCGCTGGTTCCCCTTCTCACGGGGTACGACGCCACGTTCGGCCCGCACGTCGGCGATGGTGCGGTTCACTTCCTCACCAACTACGAGGCCGACCTCTCTCGCGTGCTGACGGCGGACCTGGAGACGGTGGCAGAGGGCGAGGACCTGACGCCCGAGCAGTTCACGGAGACCGTCCCCGAAACCGACGCGGTGCTACAGGACATCACCGTCGCGGGCGACGCGCTCGTCGCAAACCACCTTCGTGACGCCTCCTCCGAGCTCTCAGTCTGGGAGGATGGTGAGAAGACCGAGACGCTGCCGAGCCCCGAGTTCTGCACTATCGACGGCGTCGACGCGGACGACGACGGCGAGGAACTGTTCTACGTCGTTCACGACTTCGCGGAGCCCGAACGAGTGACCCGTTACCCGCTCGTCGGCGGCGGGCCCGATGTCCTCGGGCAGGCCGATGTCGACCTCGGCGTCGAACTTACTGTGCGTCAGGAGTTCTTCGAGTCCGCCGACGGGACGGAGGTCCCTGCGTTCATCGTCCACCGGGCGGGCCTGGAGCCGGACGGCTCGGCGCCGACGGTCTTGTACGGCTACGGCGGCTTCCGCATCCCGCAGACGCCGAGTTTCTGGCGGTTCGCCGGGCCGTTTCTCGACGCCGGCGGCGTGTTCGCGGTCGCCAACCTCCGTGGCGGCACGGAGTACGGCGAACCCTGGCACGAGGCGGGGATGCGCGAGAACAAGCAGAACGTGTTCGACGACTTCTACGCAGTCGCCGAGGGCCTCATCAACGAGGGGTACACCGATACCGACCACCTCGGGGCTTACGGCGGGTCGAACGGCGGCCTCCTCACCGGCGCCGCCCTAACCCAGCGACCGGACCTCTGGGGCGCGGTGCTCTGTACGGTGCCCCTGTTGGACATGCTGCGGTTCCACCGCTTCCTCCTGGGCGAGTACTGGACCGTCGAATACGGGTCGCCCGAGGACGAGGAGGCGTTCGCGTATCTCCGGGAGTACTCGCCCTACCACAACGTCGAGGACCGAGCGTACCCGCCGACGCTGTTCAAGACCGCCGCGGGCGACACGCGCGTGCACCCGAGCCACGCACGGAAGATGACCGCGCTCATGCAGCACCACCAGACCGGCGACGGGCCGATTGCGCTGCGTACTGAGACGGACACCGGCCACGGCGTCGGCAAGTCCACCGAGATGATTGTCGAAGAACAGGTCGACCAGTGGACCTGGCTGTGTGACCAGTTGGGCGCGGACGTGCCCGCTGAGTAGTCCGCTACGCCCGGTTTTCGCGATGCGAGTTCCTGACGGTGGAACTAAGTTGTCACTCTCGAAACGACCGTTGAATCGATGACGTAGGGCTCCAGGTCGGTGCTCGACTGAGCACGCGACCGGCCTGCCGACTGTGGTCGTCCGCCGCCGCCGTCGTCGCCACGAGGGAGGGCACGGGCGTCGCGCTTTCGGTACTCGGTGCCACGCCCCGTCGTGAGCACCTGCTCTTTCTGTGGCGTGGCGCGTCCCGCTCGCCGACCGCCGAGCCGTCGCTCGGGGGCGCCGCCTTCGGCGCCGCCGGGCCCGACCGAAAGCCCGAATGTACACATCGACGCTGACACGACAGCACCGCACCGCAACCACTCGCCCGCCACGCGAACGCCGAATCGCCGACAGAGGTGGTCGCCGGTGACCGCCCCGCAGCCGCTCTCGCTGGCAGCAAACGTCGCTGACGGCCCCGACGTCTATCGCTTCCACACGGCCGACGGCGTCGCCTCGGCCGACGACTTCCGTACGCCCGAACTTCTCATGCTTCGGGCCATCCACGGCGATGACCCCGGTGACCATCTGGCCGTTCAGGCGAACTACGGCGTCGTCGGCGTGGGGCTGGCGGCGTCGGTCGATTCCGTCCTGATGGCCGAAACCAGCGCACGCAGAGCGAGACTCTGCCGCCGAAACGCCGCCGCCAACAGCGCCGACGCCCGGACAGCCATCGTCGCCGACCTCCGGCGGCTTCCGGGTCGCTACGACACCGCTTCCTACGCCCCCGAGAGCCACACGCCCATCGATGTCGGGAGACAGCGCATCGCCCATGCACTCGCCATGCTCCGGCCGGGGGGACGGCTGTACGTCGCGGCTGCGCGGGAGACGGGCCGGTCGCGTTATGAACGCTGTCTGTCCGAACTCGCCGGTGACTGCCGGACAGTCGCGGAAGCGGACGGCTATTCCGTGCTCGTGGTCGAGCGCCCCGACCGGGTCGACCCGGACACGTTCGTCACGCCGACCCGGTTCACGGCGAGCGTCGACGGGGTCGACCTCTCGCTCGTTACCGTTTCAGGGATGTTCGCCGCGAGAAACCTCGACGACGGAACGCGGTTGCTGGCAGAATCTGTGACCGTCGAAGACAACGAACGGGTGCTGGACCTCTGCTGTGGCGCGGGTCCGCTGGGAGTATACGCCGGCCGTGCGGCCGACTGCGACGTGACACTCAGCGACGACTGCCGGGTTGCGACTCGCGCCGCCGCCTGCAGTCTCAAACGCTCGGGTGTCGAGGGCCGCGTGGTCACCGCTGACGGGACTGCCGGCGTCGCCGGCGAACGGTTCGACCGGGTGCTCTGTAACCCACCGACTCACGCGGCCAACGGCGTGCTGGATTCGCTGTTCGCCGGCGCTCGGAACGTGCTGAAACCCGATGGAGAGTTACATCTGGTCCATCACCGCGTGCTCGACCTTCAGCCACATCTCCGCGGGTTCGGAACCGTCGAAACCTGCGCCAGCGGCGATGAACACGTGGTAATCGCCGCCGAACCCTGACAGTCAGGGGCTCGGCGTCTGCACCGTCGAGAGGTAGCCCGTCAGGTCGGTGGTGGTGATGATGCCGATGACGCCTTCGCCCTCCTCGACAACCGGCACGTGGTGGATGCCGGCCTCGACCATCCGGTCGGCGACGGTACGGATGGACTCGCCCGCTTCGGCGGTTATCACGTCAGTCGTCATATACGCCGAAACCGGTGTCTGGTCCTTGGGCTTCTGCCCGGAGACGATGGCGACGAAATCCGTTCGGGTGAGGATGCCTTCGAGGCCGCCCGTCTCGTCGACGACGACCACCGAGCCGATGGTCTGGTCGAGCATCAGGTCGGCGGCCTCCTCGACGAGCGTGTCGGGGGTTACCGTCTCAAGATTGCTCGTCATCAACTGGGCGACAAAGATATCGTCGATATCGTTCGTGCCTGCGGGGTCTTTCATGTGAAACGGTTACATGGGACAACGCATAACCTTTCCCAAAACGGGTCGGGCGCTCGTCCCGCCTGTCGTAACGCCGGACCGGGTGCCGGCTATCCGTCCGACTCATTCGCGGCCCTTCCTGCGGGGATGTGGAACGTCGCCTTCGTGCCGTCCGTGGTGTCGAACTCGATGCTTCCGCCGAGTGTTCCCACGCCCCACTTAACCAACCAGAGGCCGAGGCCACTCCCGTGTTCCAGGGCCGTCTCCTCGGCGGCGTCGAGAACCGAAAGCTCGTGTTCGGGAATACCGGGACCCTGGTCCTCAACCACGGCTACGAGCACCGGGGAGCCATCGCGTTCTTCCTCGTGCGCGCGAACGGCGACGTCGCCGTCGCCGTGTTCGACCGCGTTCGCGAGCAGATTGCGGAACACCCGGTCGATGAGCAGTTCATCGGCGTGGAGCGTCAACTCAGGAGGGACATCGATGTCGATAGCGGCGTCGGGATGGCCCGCCAGTATCTCCTCGCGTAGCTCCTGAAGGTGTGCGAGCAGCCGAATGGTCGACGGGTCGCGGTCCACCGAGCCGACGACCCGTTCGATGTCGCGGGCTTTCTCCCCCAACTCGATGACGCTGCGGGTGTTCTGCTCGGCGGTGTCGAGATACCGTTCCACCTCGTCGTCGTCGATCCGTTCGCGGGCGATGTCGATGAACCCCTCGACGACGTTGAGGTCGTTGCGGAGGTTGTGACGGAGCACTCGGTTGAGCACAGCGAGGCGTTGTTCGCGCTCGCGCTCGTCGGTGATGTCCTGGAGCACGATGGTGTTGCCCACGAGCGTTTCCGAGGAGTCGTACAGCGAGGA
>JBDGQC010000174.1:0-11395 GCA_042219375.1 Halolamina sp.
AGTTCCTCGTCGTGTTTGGTGTGACAGAGAAACGCCGGCAGCGTCTCGATGTCGAGTTGGACGCCCTGTTCCTGATACCGCTCGCCGATGTCGACGGCTTCGCCGGTGCTCGTGTGGACGATGTAGGCGCGGGAGTCGGTCAGGTCCGTCATCCGGGCAATCTGTTCGACCTGCATCGCCTCGCAGATGTTCGGTGCGCCCTCTGACCAGGCTTCGAGGTCGTTCCGACCTTCGGCCTGGAGCTCCTGCCGGCGCTCGTAGGCGAGGTCCTCGTTCTCGGCGTGGAACATCACCACGCCGTCGTTGATTTCGCTCACCCGGTCGAGCACGTTGTACACCCGGCCGGCGTCGGAGTGGTCGATTCCCAGTTCCGGCGAGGCGTGCTTGTACCAGTTGAAGAACACCTTGTACGAACGGACGCCCTCCTCGGCCAACCCCTCGATTTCCTCGACGTGATGGTCCTGGTGGACGATAGCGTGGAAGGCGAAGTCGATGTAGGAGTTCTCGCGCCCCGCTCGTTTGAAGAAGTCCATATCCGGGAGATACGGCTCGGGCTGGAGGAGGAAGTTCACGACCGTCGTCACGCCGCCGTGGACCGCCCCCCGGGTTTCCGTCTCGAAGTCGTGTTCCAGCCCCTCGTGGTAGTCGAACTCGTACCGGGAGAGCCCCCAGTGGACGTGCGGGTCGATGAACCCCGGAATCAGGTAGTTCCCTTCGGCGTCGATGGTTCTGTCGGCGTCGGGCAGGTTCCGTTCAGTTCCGACGGCGACGATGGTTCCGTCCGCCGCTGCGACACCACCGTCGACGGTCCCCGACGGCGTCACCACTCGTGCGTTGACCACTCGCAGGTCAGCATGCCTACTCATACCACGGCGGTAACTCCCATGGGACATAAATCTGCGTGTCGGAGCGCCCCAAGTCGACTCTCTGAACTCAGGCGCCGAACAGCGCCTTCCGGTCACTAACCACCTCGCCGCCCATTCCCTCACACAGCGCGTCGTAGAACTCGCCACCGTCCTCGGGGTGGAACGTCAGCGGCTTCGCCCGGCCGCTGGCCCGGACCACCACCTCGCCGCGGTGCCGGTAGAGCCGGTAGAGCGAAGCGACGCCGATGAGGCTGAACAGCAACGCGGCGGGCGTCCGCGGGACGAACCAGAGGCCGAACCCGACCAACACGAGCGAGAGTACGGCGATGAAGTAGTCCGTGTCCCGGTAGGCAACCTCCGTGACGTTCTCGAAGGCGACCCGGGTGCGCCGTCCGTCCTCCTCCAGGTAAAGCGCCGCGTCGTCGAAGCCGACCCAGCCTGCTGATAGCCGGAGCGGAGCCTGTCTGTGCAGGTCGAGGTCCGCAGGGTCCAACCCCTCGGGGTCAGCGGGCCCGGTGGCCTCGGACCGCGATGTCTCAGCCATGGCTCTCACCTGCGCCGCCACGCCGATTACTGTTGGGGTCAATCGAAAGAGGAAACGCGGTGGAGGGGGCTCAGTCGTCGCTACTGACGTACCGGTCGAACGCCGAGCGGAACGAACTCTCGTCCTCGGTCAGTTCCTCCCAGGCAGTCAGCCCGCGCTCCTCACGGGTGCCGGGAATAGTGTTGTCGAGGAAGAACGCCACGATGCCGCCGACGGCCATGCCGGTACCGCCGATGACGAAAATGGTCGTCGAGACGACGTCGGTGCTGAGAACGGCGCCGAGAATCGGCACCGAGGCCATGCCCTGCTGGAAGACGACCGAGGCTGGCTGGTCCATCCCCTGGCCGACGTAGGACATGTACTCGGGAATCGCCAGGCCGGCGAACAGCGCGATGCCGACGATGAACACGTTGCGGTTCGCGTCGAGGTCGACGTATTTGAGCTGTGAGAGGCCGACCGCGGCGATCTGGCCGAACATCACGATGTACAGCCCGCCGATGATCGGCGAGGGAATCGTCGCGAACAGCTGTCCGACCGGGCCGAAGTAGCCGACCACGATCATCACGACGGCACCGATCTGGACGACGTAGCGCGAGGCCACGCCGGTGATGCCGATGGCGCCGATGTTCTCCGTGTAGGAGGTGGAGCCGTTGCCGGTGCCCATGATGCCGGCGAACGTGTTGCCGAGCCCCTCCATCCCGATACCGTGGTCGATGCGCTTGGCGTTCGGCGCTCCCCGACCGGCCATCCGAGCCACGGAGTGATAATCACCGAAGCTCTCGATGACCGATGCCAACATCCCTGCAATCATCCCGATGATGAATCCGGGAGTGAACAGCGGCATCCCCCACTGGAAGGGATAGATGGGCTGGAACAGCGGCGCCTCCGACACCGACGCGAGGTTGACGTAGCCGACCGAGCCCGCGGTGAAGACGCCGGTCACCGAGAGCACGGCCGCGACGACCCACGCGGACGCGATGCCGAGCAACACCGGATAGAGCCGGAACGAGCGGTGATACCGGTCGAGGTACTGCGAGAACGCGATGATGAGTACCATCGTCAGCCCGACCAGCCACCAGTTCTGTCCCGTTCCCGGCGCGGCGAAGTTCGGGTTCCGTATCTGTGGCACGTTGAACAGCGCCAGGCCGATGAGCGCGATGACCGGCGCGATGACCACCGGCCCCATGTGCCGTTTCAACCAGCCCATGACACCGAAGTAGCCGATGAGCACCTCCACCAACCCGGCGACGATGACCGCGCCCATCAGTTCCCGGAGCATGATTTGATAGCCCGCACCCTGCGAGGCGAGGACCCCGATGATGGCCAGCGCCGGTGCGAACATCGAGAACGTCCCGCCCTGAACAATCGGGTAGCGGTTCCCGACCGTGGTCTGGGCCAGCGTCGCGATACCCGACACGATGAAGAACGTCCCGATGAGGCGACCCACCTCGCCGGGCGCCGCCTCGAACATCCCCATGGCGCCGGCCAGCCCGAGCGGGATGGCCACCGTCGCGCCGATCATCGTCAGGTAATGCTGGAAGCCGAGCAGAATCGATTCGCCCAGCGGCGGTTTGTCGTCGATGCCGTACTCCAGGTCGACCGATGCCTCGGGTTCTGGTTCGACCCCCGGCCCCTCCGGGGTGATATCCTTTTCCACCTCCTCGAACTCGTCGTCTATCGGGTCGTCGTCCCCGGAATCGTCCGCATCACTCATACTGTCCCTCCGTCTCCCGCCTGTTCGTGTTACTTGGGCTCATGAGACACACCACCAACACCCGAAGAAACTGACTTAACACTTTCGATAACGGAACCATAAGTGATGGAGGGCGCCCCGTCGCCTGGACCGGCGGGGGAAGTTATATTTTGTAGCTGTCGCATGTGGAGGTATGCCAACGTCTGGCAGCTACGCGGTCCACGCGGAGTTGAACGTCCGGGTGCCGATGCGGGACGGAGTGGAGTTGGCGACGGACATCTACCGGCCGGCGGACCCGGAGACGGGCACGCCCATCGACGACCCGAAGCCGGTCCTGCTCGACCGGACACCATACGGGAAGCGCGGACGGATGGAGCGCCACGGGGAGTGGTACGCGAAACGTGGCTACGTCGTCGCCATCCAGGACTGTCGCGGCCGGTTCGACAGCGAGGGCGATTACTACATCTTCGTCAACGAGGCGGAAGACGGCGCCGACACCGTGGAGTGGCTGGCCGACCGGGAGTACTGCGACGGCCAGGTCGGCACCTTCGGCACTTCGTACGGCGCGTGGGTCCAATCCGCGCTGGCGACCCAGGACCCCGACGGCCTGGCGGCGATGTTCGTCAACCAGGGCGCCGCCAACGGGCGAGAGGCGACGTTCCGACACAACGGCGCGTTCGAACTCCGGTGGCTCTGCTGGGCGCTCACCCTCGGCGGCGGCTTCGCCAAGCGAGCGCTGGACGACGAGGACGTACAGCAAGCGCTGGCGAACGTGGACGTGCGTGAGGTACTCGAAGGCGGCCCGGTCAAGCGCGGCCAGTCGCCGCTCAGACACATCCCGAACTACGAGGAATGGGCGTTCGACATCATGGAGTCCGGCAGCGCCAGCGACGACCTCTGGCAGTCCCCGGGCATCAACTTCGAACGCTACGCCGACCAGACCGCCGACGTGCCGACGGTCTATGCGGGCGCGTTCTACGATTCCTACACCAAGGCCACCTGCGACAACTTCGAGATGCACGCCGACCGGACCGAGAGCGACCAGTACCTTCTGCTCGGGCCGTGGACCCACGGCTGGAACAGCTATCCGCTCCCCTCGTGGAACAAGTCCTACTCCGGGGAGGCGGAGTTCGGTGAGGCGGCACTCCGGGCGTACCAGCAAACCCGCCTCGACTTCTTCGACCACTATCTCAAAGGACAGGACACCTGGACCGACCAACCGATCGTCGAGTACTTCGGCATGGGTACCGGTTCAGGTCGCCGCGCCAAGGACGGACGCCTGTTCCACGGCGGCGACTGGCAGGAGGCGGCGGCGTGGCCACCCGAGGGAACGGAGTTCCGCAGTTTCTACGCCCACGGCGACGGCACGCTCTCGCCAGTGAAACCCGACGCCGACGGCGGGAAGACGACCTACGACTTCGACCCGCAGGACCCCGTGCCAACGCTCGGCGGGAACTGTTCGAGCTATATCACCTACGAGCCCCGGGAGGAGAGCCTCCTCGAATACCCGCTCAGCGAGCGCAAACTACAGGACATCACCGGCCGCGGCGGCTTCGACCAGCGCACCCGCCCCGACACCTTCGGCGCCGACCCGCCGTACGGGCCGCTGGAGCAGCGTGACGACGTGCTCGTGTTCCGCACGCCGCCGCTGGAGGAGGACGTGACTATCGCCGGGCCGATTCGGGTGTCGGTGTTCGGGGAGACGGACGGCCCGGACACGGATTTCACCGCCAAACTCATCGACGAGTACCCGCCAACCAACGAGTTCGAGAACGGCTTCGCGCTCAACCTGTCGGACTCCGTCTGCCGGGGGCGGTTTCGGGGTTACCGGGACGAACCGGACCTGCTCGAACCCGGCGAAGTCTACGAGTTCGAGATGGAGCCGTATCCGACGGCGAACACGTTCACGGCTGGACACCGGATTCGACTGGACATCTCCTCCTCGAACTTCCCGCGATACGACGTGAACCACAACACCGGCGGCCCGCTCTACGGCGACAGGGAGTACCGGGTCGCAACCAATGCGGTCCACCACAACGCCGCCAACGCCACGCGCATCGAACTCCCTGTTCAGCCACAGTAGCGGTTCACGACAACCTTTTTGAGGAACCCTGTAGATTGTTGTGTATCCGCATGCAAGCCAACCACCGACGCCGACAGGCCTCGCCCCGCCGATGAAGCCGGCACCGTTCGAGTACCACCGCCCGACCACCCTCGCGGAGACCTGTGACCGGCTCGCGACGCTCGAAGACGCGGAGCTGATGGCCGGCAACCAGTCGCTGGGCATCATCATGGCGAACCGGCTCGCGACGCCGGAGCACATCATCGACATCAACAGCGTTGGGGAACTCGCCGGCGTGTCCGTGGACGCCGACGCGGTCGAAATCGGCGCACTCACCAGACACCGCGATATCGAGCGGAACGAGGCGCTTCGGGAGACGATCCCGATGCTTCCCCTGGCCGCCGAACAGATTGCCGGCCCCGCGGTGCGCAACATGGGGACGCTCGGTGGCTCGTTGGGCGAGGCCGACCCGGCAGGCAACTACCCCACCTGCGCGGTCGCGCTCGATGCCGACCTTCAACTGGCATCTGTCGACGGCGAGCGCAGCGTCGCCGCCGAGGACTACTTCATCGCCTACATGTTCACCGACCTCGGCGAGGACGAACTCATCACGGGCATCGAAATCGACCGTGGGCCCTTCCCCGTCGACCGCACGGGGATGGCGTTTCTGGAGCAGAAGGCGGCGGCCCAGACCTGGCCGACGATTTCGGCGGCGACGGCCGTCCGCGTAGACGACGCCGACGCCGTTGACCCGGTTGTCGAGGAGGCGCGCGTCGCGCTTGCGAACGCCGCCGACGTCCCCCTCCGCGTCGAAACTGCCGAGGAGGCGGTGGAGGGCAAACCGCTCTCGGCGGAGACGCTCTCAGCGGCGGCCGACGAGGCTGTCGAGACAGCCAGCCCCGAGGGCGAGATGCACGCTGACAGGGAGTACAAGGAGGAACTCGCCGGCGAGTACGCGCGCCGGTCCCTACAGGTTAGCTACGACCGGGCGACCGGCCAGGAGACTCAGCAATGATGGAATTCAGCGGCTCGTTCACGTCGGGCCACTCGCGCGAAACGCTCTGGAACTACTTCACCGACCCGGCAATCCTGGAGGAAGTCGGCCCCGGCGTTGAGTCGATGACGCTGGTGACGCCCTCGAACATCGAGGCGGTGCTCTCGGTCGGCGTCGGCAGCATCAAGCCCACGTTCGACGTGGACGTGACCGTCACGCGGACCGAACGCCCCGAAATTCTGGAGATGCAGGTGGGCGGCGAAGCCTCGCGTAACTCCTTCGAGGCGGTGGCGCTGATGACGCTCACCGAAAACGGCGACGGCTCCACCACCTGCGAGTGGGAGGCGACGACGGACGTATCGGGGCTGCTTGCCAGCCTCGGTGGCCGTGCGCTCCGCAGCGTCACGGAGAAACTGGTTACTGACTTCTTCGAGGACCTGGAGGAGGTCGTCGCGGACGGCCGCGACGCCGAGGCGAAACTCGAGGCCGATTCCGAAGTCGAGGCGAGCCTGGAGAAGTAGCGACGCCTACTCCTCGCGGTGCTCCCGAATCCGCTCGCGGAGCCTGTTCGGCGCGTTGGGGATACGGTCGGCGACGACGCCATCGACGGCCGCGTTAATCGACGCCGAGATGCTGGCGGGTGCGTCAATCATTCCGCCTTCCCCCGTTCCTTTCGCCCCCGTCGCGGTGAACGGCGAGGGCGTTTCCTGGTGATAGAGCGCCATCTCGGGGACGTTCTTCGTGGAGGGAAGCAGGTAATCGAAGAACGTCACCGCCTGGGGCTGGCCCGAATCGTCGTAGCCGAACTCCTCCAGCAGCGCCGCGCCGACGCCCTGCGCGATACCGCCGTGGGCCTGCCCCTCGACGATGGTCGGGTTGAGTTGCGTCCCGCAGTCCCGGAGAGAGTAGAACTTCAGAATCTCCACCTCGCCGGTTCCCTCGTCCACCTCCACGATGGGCGCGTTGACGGCGAACGCCGCGGTCGGATAGACCGGGTACTTTCCGGTAAGCGCCTGTTCGAACCCCGGCTGGTCGACCGCCGGGTGGTCGTAGTCGTAGCTCACGCTCGTCAGCCGGACCTGTCGGCCGGCGTCGAGGTCCGCGACCTCCGCCAAACTGAGCCGCTCGTCGCCGAACTCGACGCCGCCGTCGCGGTAGGCCACGTCGTTGCTATCGACCCCCCAGTACTCCGCGCCGAGTTCCCGACAGTTCTCCCGGAGCTTCTCACCGAGGCCTCTCGCCGCACCCGAGAGCATGACAGCCATCCGGGAGGCTGCGGAACCGTACTCCGTGGGCGCGGCGACGGAATCGAGGTAGTCCACGTCGATATCGCTCGGCAGGAGTTCGAGTTCGTCGGCCAGTAACTGCGTGACGATGGTCTGGTGGCCCTGTCCGGCCGAATCCGTCGCGAGAAACGCCGTCACGGAGCCGTCCATCCTGAGCTCCGCTCGGAGGTGTTCGGGCAGTTCGGCTACCTCGTCCATCTCCCGGCTTTCGAGCGCGTCGCGGTCGCTACGCTGGCGGTCGGTCCAGTCCGACCCGGAGACGCCGGGTTCGATGAGCAGGGTCGTCGCCACACCGCGGTGGAACCCCTCCTCGCGCCGCTGTTCGACCAGTTCCGGGTCGAGCAGGCCGCCTTCCCGTCGTTCCTGTTCGTCGACGATTTCCTCGATGCGGTCCATCGCGGCGGGGTAATCACCCGAGTCGTAGATGTTGTGCGACGGGAGTTCGTACGGCATCTGGTCGGGCGTGATGAGGTTCCGGCGGCGGAGCTCCGTCGGGTCCATATCGATGGCCGCGGCGGCCTCGTCCATCGCCATCTCCAGCGCGTAGAGGTGCTGTGGAACGCCGAACCCGCGGTAGGCGGTCTGGGCCGTCTTGTTTGTGATGACGATGTCGTAGTCGTAGCGCACGTCCCGCACGTCGTAGGCGCCGGTGAGACAGGAGAGCGGCTTGAGCGCCTGGTTCACGGGGTAGCGCGGCCACGCGCCGAAGTCGTCAACGAACTCGAAGTCGTAGCCGTGAACGGTGCCGTCGTCGTCGACGGCGACGCGCACGTCGTACTCCCGCTCGGTGGAGTGCATGTCCCCGCCCTGGAGGTTCTCGACCCGGTCCTCGACGAACTTCACCGGCTGGCCGTCGAGTTCCTTGCTCGCCATTGCGGCCAGACAGCAGTAGCGGTGGATGGCGATTTTCGTGCCGAAGCTACCGCCGACGTCCGCCGGCACATCCAGATGCACGTCCTCCGGTGGGTAGCCAAGCGTCTCATAGACCGTGTCGTCTACGAGCGTGTGCAGTTGGATGTTGCAGTCGATGTAGAACTCGTCGTCGTGCTCGTCCCAGTCGGCCACCACGCCCGCGGTTTCGAGGGGGACCCCCGAAAGCCGGCCCCAGGAGTAGTGCGATTCGACCACGTTGTCCGCCGCCGCGAACGCGCCGTCCACGTCGCCGAACCGGAACTCCTCACCGTCCGGGACGTTCGTCCCCACGTCCTCGTGGATAACCGGGTCCTCCTCCAGCGCCGTCTCCGCGTCCGTGACGGCCGGGAGCGTGTCGTACTGCACGTCGATGCGGTCCAGCAGGTCCTCCGCGACGTACCGGTCGGACGCGATAACGGCGGCGACTGGTTCGCCCACGAACCGCACCCGGTCGGTCGCGAGTGACCACTCCTCGAACCCGTTGAGGCCGGCGGGCATCGGGTTGTAGTTCTCCTTGAGGTCCTGGCCGGTGAGCACGAGTTCACAGTCCGGGTGGTTCCGGGCATCACTGGCGTCGATGTCGACGATGTCCGCGTGCGCGTGCGTGGTTCGAAGCAGCGCCATCTGCCGGGCGTCCTCCCCGCCCAAATCGTGAATGTACTCGGCCTCGCCGGTCAGGATGCGATGGTCCTCCACCCGGTTCATCCCGGTTCCGGTGAAGCGCTCACGGCTCTCGTCCTCCGTCTCGGCCTCGACGGCCGGTTCCGCCTGGGCCATCAGTCACCACCCCCGACCGGGTCCCGACCGACTGAATCCACTCCGTCTCCGTCCGGCGCTTCGGGAAGCGTTACCGGTCCCTCTATCTCCTCGGCGGCGGCCTCGACGGCTTCGTAGATGTGCTGATAGCCCGTACAGCGGCAGATGTTGTCCGCCAGCGCCTCCTTGATTTCCTCGCGGGTGGGTTCGGGGTTCTCCGCCAGCAGGTCCCGCGCCGCGAGCACGAACCCGGAGGTGCAGAACCCGCATTGGAGCGCGTGTTCCTCGTGGAACGCCTGCTGGACGGGATGGAGTTCGCCGTCGTCGTCCAGCGCTTCGATAGTGACGATTTCGGCGCCATCCACCTGTGCCGCATAGAGAAGGCAGGATTTGGCGAGGTCGCCGTCGTAGGAGACCGTACAGGCACCACAGACACCGTGCTCGCAGCCGACGCGGACGCCACGCAGGCCGGCTTCCTGCCGGAGGAAATCCGAGAGCTTCATCCGGGGCTCGATTTCGGCCGCGACCCGCTCGCCGTTGACCGTGAGTTCGACCATGCGCGTGGGCCGGTCCGGCCGCTGTTCCGTGGTATCGCTACTCATGGCCACACCGTTGGGTGATAGTCGTATAAACTTTTCCGGCACCGAGGGGCCGACTGCGGGCCGTTATCGCCTGTGAACGGGACCGTTCCGGTCCGAGAGCCGCCCCCCCGTCCGACCGTTGACCGCCGCCAGGACTTCCGCGACGACGCTCATCCCGATTTGGGTCGGCTCGTCGCCGCCCAAATCCAGCCCGACCGGGGTCGCAATCCGGTCCAACTCCGACGGCGAGAGCTCCCGGCCCTCGTCGGCGAACGCGTCGCGCATCTCCGCGAACCGCTTGCGCGGTCCCATCAGTCCGATGTATGGAACGTCCGTATTCAGCAGCGACCCGAGCGCCAGGCGGTCGTCAAGGAAGTTATGGCTCATCAGCACCGCGTAGGTGTGGGCGGGCGCCGCAACGGCGTCACCCACCTCCGGTGCGCGGAGGGACTGCACCGTATCGGCGGCGGGGAATCGCTCGGCGTCGGCTTTCGCCCCGCGGCCCGTGACCACCTGCACCCGGAACCCCGTCTCGCGAGCGAACCGGGAAACCGGCCGCACGTCGCCCTGGCTACCGAACACCAGCAGCGTCGGAACCGGCTCGTAGGCGTCACAGAACACCGCGATTTCGGTACCCGCGAACTCGACGGTGACCGTCTCGGAGGCCGAGAGCGATGCCAACGAGTCATCCAGCGCCGCAGAGACCGCATCAAGGAGGTCACCCGGAAGCTGCGCTCGACCCGTTCCGGCCAGCGGTTCCGCATCGGCGACCGAGCCGTCGGCGAAGACGGTCACGCGGTCGCCCGGAGCCACATCAGTCACCGACTGGTTCCCGACCGAGAGCACGGTCGCGACGACAGACCGCTCCTTGCGCGCCATCGCGTCCAGCGCGGGCCGGAGGCTGGCGTCCACCGGGTCAACGAGCACGTCGATGACGCCGTTACAGCCCAGCCCCATCCCCCACGCGTCCTCGTCATCGTCAGTCAGGTCGTAGGTTTCCGTGGTGGGGACGCCCTCCTCGACGGCGTTCCGGGCCGTTTCCGCGACGGGACCCTCCAAACAGCCGGCGGTAATCGCCCCCAGAGCCGACTCCTCGGTGACGACCAGGCGCGCGCCTGGCCGACGGTACGCCGAGCCCTCCACGTCGGTCACGACTGCCATCGCGGCGGGGCGGTTCTCCGCCAGACAGTCCCGTAGCTGCCGGACCACGTCCGCACGAGTGGCTTCCCAGCCCGCTGGCTCGTCGTCGCCCGGGTGGAGGTTCTCAGTCATGGACTAACGGCGTTCACCCATACGTTCGTAAGACGCCGCGTCCGGTAAATGCGTTTCTCCGCCGATGTAGTTTTTCGGAACGCCGGCCGCGTGCCCGTCGGCGAGAACGAGGTCGGGCGGAACTACTGGAGAACGTCCGCGGTCGCGCGGGTCCGCGGAGTTCGTCACTCCGGCACTACCTACGCGCTTACTCTTCGGTGAAGGCCACACACCGGCAGACCGAGGACTCGCCGCCGCGGAACCGCCAGGGGAAGGTGCCGATCTGCACCCGTTCGTTCAGCAGTTCCTCGGGGCAGATAGCGTTCTCGACGTGGACGATGCCCTCGGGGAACAGCTCCGTGTGCATCAGCTGATACCCCTCCTGCGGGAAGATTTCGTCCAGGTCGTCGACGCCCAGATGGTCGCGGGCCTCGGCGGCGGCGTCGGGGC
>JBDGQC010000155.1:0-11327 GCA_042219375.1 Halolamina sp.
CGATGATCGCCTTCTTCGTCGACGGCGCGGCGATGCGCCGGCAGGCGACGCTCAAAACCACCTCGTGGGAGCCCTACGCCCACGCCATGGACAAGATCTGCTTCGAGGAGGGCTTTCACGTCAAACACGGCGAGGACATCCTCCGGGAACTGATGACCGGGTCGAAGGCCAACCAGGAGCGCGTCCAGGACGCCTTCGACGAGTGGTGGCCGCGTATTCTCCAGTTTTTCGGCCCGACCGACGACCAGTCCACCCACAACGACTTCTCGCAGGACGTGGGCCTGAAGACGATGAGCAACGACGAACTGCGGAACGCGTTCCTCAACGCCTACGTCCCGAAAGCCCGGAAATACGGCCTCGAAATCCCCGACGAGCCACGCATCGTCGAGAACGACGACGGCACCTGGGAAGTCGTCGAGGACGACCTGAACTGGGACGAGTTCTTCACCATCGCGAAGAACCAATCCGACGGCTCGAAGCAGCAGATCGGTAGCCGTCGGCGCCGCCAAGAGGCCGTGGACTGGGTGCGCGAGGCGATGACCGACAGCGACCCAATCGGGGACGGGACCGCCCCGCAGGCGGCTGACTGACCATGATTTGGGAAGTGTTCCGCCAAGAGAAAGCGGGCGACTACCACACCCATTGTGGCAACGTCCACGCGCCCGACCGGGAGATGGCAAAACTGTTCGCCCAGATACAGCACGGGCGGCGGATGCAGACCGAGAGCCTCTGGGTCGTCCCCCAGGAAGAGGTCGGCGAGGTCGACACCGACGACACCACGTTCGGCGGCACCACCGACAAGGCCTACCGCTGGGCGGTCACCTACTCACAGGTCGACGAGTCCTTCGCCCAGGAAATCGCCGAGAGCCAGGCCGAACAGGAGGAACACGTCCGGAAGAAGGAGGCCGAGAACGATGACTGACGACCGCTACGAAACCGTCACGGACCTGCCCGACGCTGCGGTGCCGGCGTTCCGCGACCTCATGTTCCGACTGGCCGACGACGAGTACGTGCTGGCCGAACGGGACATCGAGTGGCAGATTTTCGCGCCGACCCTGGAGTCGGACCTCGCGCTCGCCAACATCGCCCAGGACGAGTTCGGCCACGCCCGCCTGTGGTACGACCTGGTCCAGGAGACCGGGTTCTCCGAGGCGGAGTGCATCTGGGAGAAGCCGGCCGAGGAGTGGCGCCACAGCACCCTGGTCGAACTCCCCTACGAGGACGGTGACTGGGCCGACCCCATCCTCCGGAGCTACCTCTACGACATCGCCGAGCGGTTGCGCGTGGAGGCGCTCGCGGACTCCTCGGTCGCCCCGGTCGCCGACCGCGTCGACAAGGTTCTCGAAGAGGAGGAGTACCACCGCGAGCACGCCCAGTCGTGGCTCGAACGACTCACTCTGGGCGGCAGCACCGACGCTGGCAACGAGAAAAGCCACCAGCAGGTTCAGGACGCGCTGGACCGGCTGTTTCCCCACGCACTCACGCTGTTCGAACCGACGCCGAACGAGGCGGACATCCTGGAGTACGGCTTCCGCACCGAATCACTCCACGACCTCCGCCGCGAGTGGCTGGAGACGGTCATCCCGTACCTGGAGTCCCTGGACCTGACGGTGCCTGAACCCGACGGCGACCAGCCCGAGGTCACGGGTCGAAACGGTGAACACACCGAGCAATGGCCCCCGCTACTGGAGGAGTTCACCGAGACCTACCGGGAGTTCGACTTCGACCACCCGGTCCGCCTGCGTGAAGGGGGTGTGAGCTGATGGCAAGCGCCAGCGACGAGGCGACGGCGTGTGCCTACACGCAGTACGACCGGGGGGAGGTGCCCGAGGAGTACCCCAAGACCGGCGAGGGCGCCGACGGCGTGGAAGCCGACATCTGGGAGGCGCTGTACGAAGTCGAGGACCCCGAGATGCCCGTCAGCGTCGTGGACCTCGGGCTCATCTACACCGTCGAGGTGGAGGAAACCGAAGCCGGCGACGAGCGCGCCGTCGTGGAAATGACGCTCACGTACTCCGGCTGTCCCGCCAGGGACATGCTCCAGAACGACGTGCGCTGTGCCGCGCTCTCGGCCGGCGTCGAAGCGGTGGAGGTCCGCCTGCGCTACTCCCCGACGTGGAACGTGGACATGGTGACCGAGGACGGCCGCGAAGCCCTCCGCGAGTTCGGCCTGTCAGTATGACCCGCAACTTCTCCGACCCCTCGACCCAGACGACCGCGGACGAGGCGCCGGCTGAGTGTCCATACTGTGGTTCGACGGAGACGGAACGGGACCACCCGAAGGGGCCTGGCCTCTGTCGCTCGATGCATTACTGCAACGCGTGCGAACAGCCGTTCGAGAAGTTCGGATAGGCCGCTTTCCGACCCCGTGTTAGAACGCCACCCGCTCGATGAGGTACCGGAGGAACGTGTGGCGCCGCGGTTCGTCGGTGTGGACGAGCAGCACCGTGCTGTCGAGTTCCGACACCAGGCGGTCCGGTAACGTCCCGAACAGGACGTCATAGAGGATGTGGTGGGCCGACGTGCTCGTAATCGCGATGTCGGTCCCCTCCGCGGCGGTTAGAAGGTCCTTTTCCCGGTCGTCGGTCTGGATGAGTTCGTACTCCGCGTTCGCGGTGCAGATGGTCTGGAGGTTCTCGTGGTAGGTCTTGATCCCGGCCAGTTGCTCGTCAGTAATCCCCTCTGCGACCGCCTGAACGAACCGGACCGTCGCGTCGTTCGCGTTCCCGAGCGCATCGGCGACCAGCACTTCCAGAGGCGAATACGGCCCCCGGTCACCGATGACGGTGATTTCATCGACCGCAGCACCGTCCCGGTTCCGGGCGAAAATCAGGTCCGCGGGTACGTTGTTCATGAACCAGTCCACGTCCTCCCCGAACAGTTCGCCGTGGAACAGTTCGGGCTCCCGCTCACCGATTACCAGGTTTATCTGGTGCTCTCGCACGTAGTTTGCGACCGCGTGCTCGATATCGTGGCTGACGACTTCGTCTATCTCGACGGGCGTGTTGAACTCCGTCGTGAGGTCGGCGGTCTCCTGTTCGAACAGTTCGTCGGCTTCAGTATGTTCCTCGGCTGCCCTCGCGAGCGAGACTTGGTCCGGAACCTCGGAGAACCGGACCACAGCGAGTCGTCCGCCCCGCCGGCCGACGAGCGCCTGCGCGATGTCGAGCAGCATCGCCTCCGACTGCCTATCGGTTTCGGTACTCGTCGCTACCATGAGTCCGCCGCCGCCGCCGGTCGCGAACAGCTGTTCGGTCGCCTGCACGGAGTACTCCTCGGTCGTCGCGCGGAGCGCATCAAGCGCCGCCCCCTCGCGTTCGGTCCGGTCCCGTCCGTACACCTGGTACCAGGCAACCCCGCCCACGATGAGGCCGACGGCACCAATCATCGGAAGCAGCCCCATCTGGGTGAGGAGCACGACGCCGCCGCCGATGCCGAACAACTGCACCCACGGATACCCTGGCGCGACGAACTCGGGGTCGTACGATTCGAGGTTGCTTTCGCGGAAGGCGACGAGAGCGAGGTTGACGATGGTGAACAGGATGATTTTGAACGCGCTGGCTAGTTTGGCGAGGTCCACCACGGGAACGAACGCGATCAACACCAGTAGTATCGCTCCGGTGAAAACGATGGAGTACACCGGTGTCTGGAACCGTTCACTAATCTCCGCGAGTCGCGGTGGCGCGAGGTCGTCCCTGCTCATCGCCAACGGGAACCGGGTCGAGGAGAGGATGCCGGCGTTCGCCATGCTCATCAGCGCCATGACCGCGATGATGGAGAGAACCGTTTTGCCCATGGGACCGATCACCTCGCCGGCAGCAAGCGCCATCGGCGTGAGGGTGTGTGCGAGCTCGTCGGCCGGAACGACGCCCACCATGACGAACACGACGAAGGTGTAGACCAGCATCATCAGGCAAACCGAGCCGAGGATGCCAATCGGGATGTTGCGCCCGGGGTTCTCGATTTCCTCGGCGACGCTGGCGATTTTCGTGACGCCGGCGTAGGAGACGAAGACGAAGCCGGTGGCCGTGAGCACCCCGGCCGAGCCGTGTTTGAAGAAGGGGTGGAACTGGCTCTCGTTGACGTGGGTCAGTCCGTCGCCGATGAAGACAACCAACGCGAGCAACACGAGTGTGACAATCGTCGCCTGGAGGCGGCCGGTCTGTTTGACGCCGATCACGTTCACGGCCAGGAGGAAGACGGCCAGGCCGAGGGCCACGAACACGATGCTGTCCGGCGGAACTGACACGAACAGCAGGAGATACGCGCCGAGCCCGACCAGCGCGAAGGCGCTTTTGAACACGAGCGAGAACCAGGCACCGACTCCCGCAATCGTCCCCAACAGCGGCCCCATCGCGCGGTCGATGTAGAGGTACGTGCCGCCGGCCTCCGGCATCGCGGTCGCGATTTCGGCTTTGGCCAGCGCGGAGGGGATGACGATGAGGCCGGCCAGAAAGTACGCCGCGATCACGGCCGGCCCTGCGATTTTCGACGCGAGGCCGGGCAGGACGAAGATGCCACTCCCGATCATCGCGCCGATGCTGATGGTGGTCGTGGCATAGAGGCCGAGGTCGCGTTCGAGCGTCTTTGGCACGGTATCCTTCCAGTTCACCCGTTCGCGGTAAAACGTTTGGTACGGGTTTACACGGCCAGCCGCCTGCGGTTTCACGGGACGACAGCGGTGGTGAGACTCCGACCGACGGGAGCGAACGCTCCTGTCGAGGAGTTCACTACGGTTCTCGGACCCCCGCGCTCAGGGGAAGAAACACTTAGTGAGTGTGTCCGTGGCCGCCGTGGTCAGAGCCATCGGCGTGACCCTCCGGGAGTTCATCCGCGTGGGCGTGCGGGTCCCCCCGGACGAACTCGTGGGCGTCGCGGTCGCCGCGCTCGAACGCGAGCGCGCGCTCGCGAAGCGCCGCCTCGTCGACGGCCTCGCTCACGAGGAGGTCCTCCAGCGCCGCGAGCCACCGGCGGTAGTACGCCGCTTCGTCGCCGTCGAGGTCGGCCGGCTCATCCGGGCTGACGAGGTCCGCAGCGGATTCCGCCGCCTCGATTTCCCGCACCAATCGTTCCTGAAAGTCGTCCCACGAGCCGACCCCTCCCGCGTCCTCGTCAGTTACGGAGACCGCGAGCGCGAACGCGCGGGCCTGCCACGGTTCCGAGAAGGTCGCGTCGTGTTCGACCAGGGACTCGTCCACCGTATGGTCGCTCACGCTTGCCCACCCAGGCGCTCGACGCCGATCATCGCGTTCCGGGTCACGAGTTCCGCGAGTTCATTCTTCCCCATCCCTTCGGTCCCTTCGGGTCGCTGTGGGAGCACCATGTAGCGGATTTCGGAGTTGGAGTCCCAGACCTCGACGTCCACGTCCTCCGGGAGGTGGGTGTCGAACTCCTCGGCGAGCAGCGCCCGTGGCTCCTTGACGATACGGGAGCGGTAGGCCGGCGACTTGTACCACGTCGGCGGCAGGCCGAGAACCGCCCACGGGTAGCAGGAACAGAGCGTACAGACGACCACGTTGTGCGTCTCGGGCGTGTTCTCCACCACCCGTAGCTCCATCACCTCCTCCTCCAGGCCGACACCGAGTTCCGCGACGGCCGCTTTCCCGTTCTCCAGCAGGCGCTGCTTGTACTCGGGGTCGGTCCACGCTTCGGCAACCACCTGCGCGCCGACCATCGGGCCCACGTCCTCCTCGTAGAGCGAGACCAGTTCGTCCACGGCGTCGGTGGTGACCAGTCCTTCCTCGATGAGCAGGGACTGGAGCGCCCGTGCCCGGGCTTCCGGGTCGATATCCCTGAGCGGTCGGTCTTCTGTCGCCTCCGGGTTCGCGCTATCGGTCATAGCTGGAGAAATAGCCGGCGGGAGTTAAGCGTTCGCCGAAGCGGTCGCGATTCAGCGGAAGTCGACCCGACTACTGATTCCACGCCGCCGCGTCCGGGTCGACAAGCCGGCGCCGTTCCTCGATGCCATCGATGGTCGCCATATCCTCGTCGGAGAGTTCCAGGCTGGCCGCCTCCCAGTTCGCCTCCAGATGCTCTTCGGTGCTGGCTTTCGGAATCGGCACCAGCGCCTCCTTTTCGACAGCCCACGCGAGACAGACCGCTGCCGGGGAGGTGCCGTGGCGCTCGGCGACCGTCTGTAGTTCCGGCGTGTCGAATATCTTCCCCTGGCCGAGCGGGCAGTAGCCGACCAGCGTGTGACCGTGCGCCACAGCGTACTCCCGTAGTTCGTCCTGCGGGAGCAGCGGGTGGCACTCCACCTGGTGGGCGGCGATGTCGGCGTCGAGTATTTCGTCGGCCTCGTCCAGCAGTTCGGGGGTAAAATTCGAGACACAGACGTTCCGCATCACACCCTCCTCGTGGAGTTCGTCCATCGCCGTCAGCGTCTCCTCGGCGTCGTAGGCGCTCGTCGGCCAATGGACGTAGAGCATGTCCAGCGTGTCCACGCCCAGGCGGACCAGGCTCTCGCGGGCCGTCCGCTTGGCGTCATCGTAGGCGAGGTTGTCCGGGTGAATCTTGCTCGCGAGGACGACCTCCTCGCGAGCCACGTCCGCGAGGCGGAGTCCCGCGCCGACCGCGGGTTCGTTGTCGTACATCTGGGCCGTATCGACGTGTCGGAAGCCGGTTTCGAGCGCGGCGCGCACGCTCTCGACGCACTCGTCGCCGGTCATGCCGGAGGTGCCGAGCCCGATGGCCGGGAGTTCGAGGTCACTCATATGGGTGAACGCTGTGCGAGCGAGGGTAAAGAACCCCGCTTTGCGGCGGATATATCGTTTCACTCACCACGGTCTCATCGGTAGCAGGTCGCCCGCCCGTACCATCCGGTGGTCACCCTCATCAGGAACCACCACCCGCATCTCCGGGTTGTAGTCGGCGAGCATCTCCCGGCAGACACCACACGGCGGGACCACTCGCGTCTCCTCGGCGTCATGGTCCGGCATTGGGTAGGCGACGGCGACACAGGCCTCGATATCGTCGTGGCTGTAGCCCGCGGCGATAGCCGAGCCGATGGCGACGGGTTCGGCACAGACGCTGGCCCGACCGATACTCGCGGGCAGGCTGACGCCGTCGAAGCGGTCGCCGTCGGTCGTTCGCACGCTCGCGGCGACGATGTGGGCGCCGTCGAGGAACTCGGCGTCGAACGTGTCGCGGTTCAGGTCGCGTGCGTGGTCGAGAAGAGCGTGGTCGGCAACGGTGAGCGCCGCGGTTTCCATACCGAACGGGACGCCGGACTGATGAAGTGCTTTGTGCTACTCCAGCGCGCTCGCCGCCCTGATGATGGTCTCCTCGCCGAACTTCGGACCGATAAGCTGCATCCCGACCGGTAGGCCGGCTGATTCGCCCGCAGGAACCGAGATAGCCGGCACATCCGCGAGGTTGACCGGAACGGTGTTCGCGTCGGCGAGATACATCGTTCGCGGGTCCGCCAGCCCTTCGCCGAGTTCGAACGGGGGGACCGGCATCGTCGGCGACGCGAGCACGTCCGCCTTTTCGAGCGAGTCGTCGAAATCCTGCTTGATCCACGCGCGGGCATCCTGGGCCTTCCCGTAGTAGCGGTCGTGGTACCCCGCCGAGAGCGCGAACGTGCCGAGCAGGATGCGGCGCTTGACCTCCTCGCCGAACCCTTCCTCCCGGGCTTTGGCGAACGCTTCGTTCCAGTTCCCCTCGTCGGCGAGGTCACCAGCACCCTCCACCTCGGTGACGTTGAGGCCGTAGCGGGTGCCGTCGAAGCGCGCGAGGTTCGAGGAGGCTTCCGACATCGCGATGACGTAGTAGGCCGCGACGGCCTTCTTCACGGAGGGCATCGACACTTCGACGGATTCGGCCCCCTGCGCTTCCAGGTCGTCGATAGCGTCCCAGAACGTTTCCACCACGCCCTCGTCGGCGCCGTCGACGAGTTCGACCGGGACGCCGATGGTCATTCCCTCGACGTCACCGTCGGCGGCCGCCGCGTAGTCGGAGTCGGCGCCGGCATCGACCGTGGTTGCGTCGCGCTCGTCCGGGCCCGCGAGCACGTCGAGCAGTTCCGCCGCCTCCGCGACGGTGGGGGCGATGGGGCCGATCTGCTCCAGGGAGTTCGCGTAGGCGACGAGGCCGTAGCGCGACACCAGCCCGTAGGTCGGCTTGATGCCGACGACGCCACAGAACGCCGCCGGGGCGCGGATGGAGCCACCGGTGTCGCTGCCCAGCGCCAGGTCGGCCTCGCCGGCAGCGACTGCCGCGGCCGAACCGCCGGAGGACCCGCCCGGCACCCGTTCAGTATCGACTGGGTTGAGCGTCGCCCCGAAGTAGGAGGTCTCGGTGGTCGACCCCATCCCGAACTCGTCCATGTTCGCCTTGCCGGAGATAGTCGCGCCGGCCTCCTTCAGACGCTCGACCACCGTGGCGTCGTAGGGTGGGACGTACCCTTCCAGCATCTTCGACCCGCAGGTGGTCTCGACCCCTTCCGTCGAGATGTTGTCCTTGACGGCGACGCGCTTGCCGTCGAGTGGCCCCTCCGCAGCGCCCTCGATGCGCTGTTCGGTGATGTAGCAGTTGAGCCCGGCCATCTACGACACCCGCGGCCCCTTGAAGAAGCCGTCCTCGGTCTCGCTTGCGTTCCGCAGCGCCTCCGCCTGGGAGAGACCCTCCTCTATTTCGTCCTCGCGCATCACGTTCACGAGGTCGGGTTCGCCCTCGACTTCGGGGACCTCGTCCAGTTCAGCGAAGTCCGCGAGCACCGCCTCGAACTGCTCGGCGAACTCCTCGACCTCCGCCGCGGTGAGGTCCACGCGAGCGAGGTCGGCGACGTTGCGGACCTCCTCGGCGGTGACTGCGGGCGTCTCCTCGTCGTCGCTCATACCTCGCAGTCGCCACGGATTGGGAGTAAGGGTTTCGGTCCACCCCCTTGCAGCCGACGGATGGTTCGTCCGGCACCGGCGCCAAAACCGGCTATCGAACCGTTCAGCGGAACCGATTTACCGTGCCTGGCCGACCCCTTCCCCGTGGTAACCGACACAGTCCCTGCCCCGACTGGGAGCGGCCAGCCGACGGACACACCCACCTCCGACCGCTGGCTCTACGCCTGGGCGACTGGGTACGCGGCCGTCGGTGGCGCTTCGCTGCTGCTTCCGCTGTACGCGCTCTCGCTCGGCGCCGACGCGTTCTACGTCGGCCTGATGGCGTCCACGGCGGCGTTCGCAGGCGTTCCGGGTGCGCTGCTCTGGGGCCGTCTCGCTAGCCGAACGGGTCGCCGCCGGCCGTTCGTGCTGGTCGCGCTGGTCGCGACGACGCTCGTCCTCCTGCTCTCACCGCTACTCTCCTCGCCGGCGATGCTCGTCGTCGGCAACGCCGCACTCTGGTTCGTCGTCAGCGCCGCGTCGCCGGTCCTCAATCTCGTGGTCGTCGAGGGCGTCGAACAGTCGGCGTGGGACGGCCGTATTGCCCGCCTGAACGCCCTGCAGGGCTGGGGTTGGCTGGCGGGCTTGCTCGTCGGCACGGTGTGGACAGTACTCGCCCCCAAGGCCGGCATCGACCCACTTACTGCCCAACGCGTCCTACTGGGCGGGTTCGGCGGCGTTGCCGCGGTCGCGGTACTGCTGTTCGCCCGGTTCTACCCGCCCGCGCCCCACACCTCGCCGGAGCGGTTCGCAAGCGGCTACCGACGAATCGCTCGTACCGGCTTCGGCGCCGGGCGCTACCTCCGCGCGGTTCCGTACGGCCCGACGCGCATCTACTGGGGTCTCAGAGCGCTCCGGTCCGGCGGCATCCGCGACCGGTTCGGGGGTTCGCTTGTCGGCTATCTTGCGGCGGTAACCCTGTTCTCGGCCGGCTTTTCGGTGTTCTGGGGGCCGATGCCGGCTTATCTGGTTGGTCTCGGGTTCAGCGACGGCGTAATCTTCCTCTGCTTTCTCGCGGGGACGGTCGGATCGACAGTCTGTTACGAACCGGTCGCCGACCTCACCGAGCGGTTCCAGGCCCAGCGACTCCAGTTGGGTGCGCTGGGGGTTCGAGCGGCGCTGTTCGTCGGGACAGCGTTCATCGCCGGCGCAGTACTCGTCGGCGGCGCATTCGTCGCCATTGGCGTGACCTGGGCGGTCATCGCTGTCACGACGACGGGTATCGTCACGCGTCTCGCGACCGAACGGGTGCGCGGAGAGGCGCTGGGCCTCGTGGCGGCGCTTGCCGGTCTCGGTGGCGGGATAGGCAATGCGGTCGGGGGTGCCATCGCCGCCGCTGTGGGCGCGTTCGTAACGTTCGCACTCGCGGCCGTGCTCGTTGCCACGGGCGGTTTACTCGGGGTCTATGCGGCCGGTAGGTAGGCAGGCATATCACCGGAAAGATGCGAGGCCTCGTCGAAAAACCGCTCAGAGGCCGAGTTGCCGACCGATGACGAGGTGCTGAATCTCGCTCGTCCCCTCGCCGATTTCCATCAGTTTGGCGTCACGGTAGAACCGCTGGGGCGAGAAGTCCTCGGTGTAGCCGTAGCCACCGAGGGTCTGGACCGCCTCCTCGGCGACCTCGCGGGCGGCCTCGCTGGCGTCGAGTTTGGCCAGCGCGGACTCGCGGTTGACCGCTTCGCCCTGGTCGTACTTCCAGGCCGCTTTATGCGTCAGCAGACGGGCACGCTCGGTCTTGCGGTGCATGTCGACCACCTTGTCGCGGATGGCGTCGAACTTCGCGATGGGCTTGCCGAACTGCTCGCGCTCGCCGGCGTACTCCTTCGCGGCCTCGTAGGCACCCTGGGCCAACCCCGTCGAGAGCGCGGCGATGGAGATACGGCCGCCGTCAAGGGTCTTCTTGGTCTGCTCCCAGCCCTCGCCTTCCTCACCGAGCAGGCGGTCCGCCGGGATGCGCACGTCGTCCAACTGTATCTCGCAGGTCGGCGAACAGTTCAACCCCATCTTGTCCCAGACGGTCGTCACCTCGAAGCCGTCGTCGTTCTCGGGGTCGACGATGAACGTCGAGATACCGCCGTAGCCCTCGTCGGGGTCCGTGACGGCTTTGACAAGCACGCTGTTGGCGACGTTGGCGTTGGTGATGAACTGCTTCGTGCCGTTGAGCACGTACTCGTCGCCGTCCCTGACGGCCATCGTGTCCATGTCGGAGGCGTCGGAGCCGCTCCCGGGTTCGGTAAGCGCCCACGCGCCCATGCCCTCGCCTGTCGCCAGCGGTTCGAGCCATTCCTCCTTCTGTGCCTCGGTCCCGAACGCCTCGATGGGTTTCGAGCCGAGCGAGACGTGGGCGGCGTAGGAGAGACCAATACCCCCGGACACCCGGCCGAGTTCCTCCGTGACGAGCGCGTACAGCAACTGGTCGCCGCCGAGGCCGCCGTACTCCTCGGCGACGGG
>JBDGQC010000119.1:0-11041 GCA_042219375.1 Halolamina sp.
CTGTTCGCGTTTCGAGGCAGGTTGCCCTCGCTCAGTCGTTCGTCTCGTGGAGTTTCGGGTAAATGCGGACCGCACCGCTCGCTCGCGGCTCATGCCCAGAGGGAGTTTACGGCCGGACGCGATGGTGGGCGTTTTCGGTCGATGCGGACCGCACCGCGCGCTCCCGGGTCGCAAGCTCCCCGCTCGCGTTTCAAGGCAGTTTGCCTCCGCGCCTCCGGCAGAGCAAAGCTCTGCCGTGCTCCCGCTCGTTCCACTCGCGGGAAATCCGGCGCGAAGTTTCCCTGCCTCGTCTGCCTCGCACCCGTCACCCTTAACCCCGAAAACCTCCCAAACTACACCAATGAGTACGGACGCCGCCGAGTCCGAGCCCCCCGCCTTCGTCGACGCCTGCGAGGAGCTCTGCCGCCGCATCATCGAGGAGGACCTCGAACGCGACGACCTGGAGGCCGCCAAGCGGGAGGTCTGTGGCGACCTCGGCGCGCCGAAGGTGCCGACAAACGGCGATATCCTCTCCTATGCGCCCGACGCGTGGCGCGAGGAGGTGAAGGAAGTCGTCCGGCGCAAGCCGGTCCGGACCGCCTCGGGCGTCTCGCCCATCGCCATCATGACCTCGCCGCACATGTGTCCGCACGGAAAGTGTCTCTACTGTCCCGGCGGGCCAGCCTCGGAGTTCTCCTCGGCGCAGTCCTACACCGGTCACGAACCGGCCGCCGCCCGCGGCGAGCAGAACGATTACGACCCGTACGGGCAGGTCACGCTCCGCCTCGAACAGCTTCGAGCCATCGGCCACCCCGTCGACAAGTGCGAACTCATCCTGATGGGCGGCACCATGACCGCCCGGAGCCACGACTACCAGGAGTGGTTCGTCAAGCGCGCGCTCCAGGCGATGAACGAGTACGACCTCGACCGCAACCCCGAGCCGAGCCAGACCGAGAGTTTCGCCGAACCCGCCGCCGAGCAGGAGTTCGAGTATCTGGAGGACGTCATCGCCCGCAACGAGACAGGCGACATCCGGTGTACGGGCATCACCTTCGAAACCAAGCCCGACTGGTGTGACCCGGAGCAGATCAACCGGATGCTGGATTTGGGCGGCACCAAAGTCGAGGTAGGCGTCCAGACCACCTACGAGCGCATCAACCGGGAGATGCACCGCGGCCACGGCACCCAGGCCTCTATCGACGCCAACCGCCGCCTGCGGAACTCGGCGTTCAAGGTCGGCTTCCACATGATGCCGGGCCAGCCCGGGATGAGCCAGGAGATGTGCCGGGAGGATTTCCGCCGACTGTTCGACTCACCCGACTGGCGGCCGGACTACCTCAAAATCTACCCGACCCTCGTCGTCGAGGGCACGCGCGTTTACGACATGTGGAAGCGGGAGGATTTCGACCCGCTCGACAACGAGACGGCGGCGGACGTCGTCGCGGACGCGATGAACGAGATTCCGAAGTACTGCCGGCTCCAGCGGGTCCAGCGGGACATCCCCGCGGACTTCATCGAGGGCGGCGTCTGGAAATCCAACCTCCGCCAACTCGCCGAGCAGCGCGCCGAGGAGAAAGGCTACACCCTGCGGGACATCCGCTCGCGGGAGGTCGGTCACAACGACGCCGACCCGGACCCCGCCGAAATCACGCTCGACGTGTTGACCTACGAGGCCGGCGACGGCACGGAGCAGTTCATCTCCTTCGAGGACCCCGTCCGGGACCTGCTCATCGGCTTCTGCCGGCTCCGTTTCCCGCACGCCGACGGCGACCCGATGCCGACGGCCGGCGACCCGCTGCGCCGGGAACTGGAAGACGCCGCGCTGATTCGGGAACTCCACGTCTACGGCTCGGAGGCGACGTTCGACGGCTCCGAGGCCGGCGACTGGCAGCATCGTGGCTACGGCCGTCGGCTGGTCGAGAAAGCCGAGGAGATGGCCCGCAAAGCCGGATACGAAAAACTGAGCGTCATCTCGGGCATCGGCGTCCGGCAGTATTACCGGGAGAAGTTAGGGTACCATCAGGACGGGCCGTACGTTTCAAAGCGGCTCTGACGCCGGGGGCTATCCCGGCGACGGCGCCGGCAAATAGCCTTATTGCTGTTGGTTGAGTTGGTTCGGTAACGGTGTTTGCCCGTCTTGTAGCGTTCGCTCCGATGTTCTCGACCGGCCAACCGTTGAACCTCCCGTCACACCGACTCAGCGGCGTCATCAGAGAGCTCATCGGGAGAATCGCGGACTTCGAAACCCGAGTGCTGTTGACCGTCCTCCTCGTCGGAGCAGCGGGACTTATCGCGTTCTACGTCGCGCCGTACGCGGTGCGCGCAACCGACGAGTTTATCCAGGAAGTCACTACCGAGGCGAGCACGTTCCGGTCGTTCGTCCCGCCGCGGCTGATTCTGCGTTCGGTCCAGGTCTTGACGGTGTTCACCGCGAGCCTGGTGTTGCTGCTGGTCTGGGGCTACGTCCAGCTGGCCTCCGAACTCGCGGACCTGCTCATCGCCGCCGCCCCGCTTGCGGTGAAAGTCGGCGGGACAATCGCCCTCCTCGTCGGCCTGGTGCTCGCGGCGGACCTGGTCAAGCGCCGTATTCGCGGGCTCTCTGAGGAGACCGAACGGATGGGTGAACACGAGGAGAGCGTGCTCATCCGGGTGACGAACCTGCTCATCCTGGTGGCCGTCGGGCTGGCGACGCTGAGCCTCTGGAACTTCGACATCGCCAACCTGCTCATCGGGGCCGGGTTCCTCGGGATCGTGTTCGGGATGGCGGCCAGACAGGTGCTCGCCGCGGCCATCTCCGGGCTCGTGTTGATGTTCTCCCGCCCGTTCGAAGTGGGCGACTGGGTCCAGGTCGGCGATACCGAGGGGACGGTGATGGACATCACCATCATGCACACCCACCTGCGGAGCTTCGACGGGGAGAGCATCGTCCTCCCGAACGACAAGGTGGAGGGCTCGACGGTCGTCAACCGCACCGAACGGGGGCGGCTCCGCCTCGAAGTCGACGTGGGCGTGGACTACGAGACGGACCTCGACGACGCCCAGGAGGTCGCGCTCGACGCCATCGAATCGGTCGATAACGTGCTCGACATCCCCTCGCCGCAGGTAATCGGACTGGAGTTCGGCGATTCCGCCGTCACGGTCCGGATGCGGTTCTGGATAGACAACCCCTCCTCGCGCCGGAAGTGGCGCACCCGGTCGGCGGTCATCGACAGCGTGAAAACCGCCTTCGAGCGCGAGGACATCGAGATACCGTTCCCCAAGCGAGCGCTCGCCGCCGACGAATCGGTCGCCGAAGTCGCGGCTCCGGCCGAATGAACGGCTGTCGAAACGACTAACCACCGTCCGGTACCAGTCCCGGACGATGGGCACTCGCGACGCCGTCGACACGCTCCTGTTCGGCAGGGATCTCATCCTGTCGACCCGGCTTGTGCAGTTGGCTGGCGCGCTGTTCGTGCTCTCGCTGTTCGCCCACCTGCCGGCCCGCTATCTCCCCGTTCTCTCGCTGACCGGGCCCGCTGTGACGGCGGCGGTGTTCCTGGCGATGTTTCTGGTCGCGGTCGGCGCCGCCTACCTCAACGACGGCGCGCTCGTCGCCGTCGCACTCTCCGCGGGCATCGGCATTGGCTTCTACCTGCCCGCCATCGCGTTCCACCTGCGCAACCCCGGCGAGGTCACGCTCTGGGTGCTGGCCGTCGGGACCCTCTCCTCGGTGGCCGTCGGCGCGGTCGGCTTCGTCGTCGGCGCGGGCGGGCGGCGACTACTCGAAGCGTAGCGGTACGGTGGTGACTCCCACCCACGAACGACACGCCCTTCCCCCTCCCCCGAGAACCAGTAGTCATGGAGCCGAAACGCGAGCTATCGAGCGTCGACCTCGCGGCGCTCGCCACCGAGCTGTCCCGCTACGAGGGGGCGAAGCTCGACAAGGCGTATCTCTACGACGAGGACCTGCTGCGGCTGAAGCTCCGGGACTTCGACCGGGGACGGGTTGAGCTACTGGTGGAGGTGGGCGAGAAGAAACGCGCCCACGTCTCCGACCCCGAGCGCGTACCCGACGCCCCCGGACGCCCGCCGGAGTTCGCGATGATGCTCCGGGGCCGCATCGAGAGCGCCGACCTGGTCTCGGTCGAACAGTACGAGTTCGACCGCATCCTGGTGTTCGAGTTCGAGCGCCCGGACCAGAACACCACCCTCGTGGTTGAACTGTTCGGTGACGGCAACGTCGCGGTGCTCGACGGCAACGGCGAGGTGGTGCGCTCGCTGGAGACGGTGCGGCTGAAATCCCGGACCGTCGCCCCCGGTAGCCCGTACGAGTTCCCACAGTCCCGACTCAACCCGCTCGATGTGAGCTACGAGGCGCTGGAACGGCGGATGGAGGAGTCCGACACCGACGTGGTCCGCACGGTGGCGACCCAACTCAACCTCGGCGGCTTCTGGGGCGAGGAGCTCTGTCGCCGTGCCGGCATCGAGAAGACGATGTCCATCGACGACGCCGGCGAGGCGGCGTACCGCGCAATCCATCGCGAACTCGAATCGCTCGCCGAGGCGCTGCAAAGCGGCGAGTTCGACCCGCGGGTGTACGTCGAAGAGCCGGACGACACCACCGACGCGGACGAAGACGCCCCGCTCACCCAGCGCCGGACAGTCGTCGACGTGAGCCCCGTCGTGCTGGAGGAGCGCTCGGAGTTGGCCAGCGTCGCGTTCGACTCGTTCAACGCCGCGCTCGACGAGTACTTCTACCGGCTGGAACGCCAGGAGCGCCGGGAGGAGGAAGCCGCCGGCCGGGAGCGCCCGGATTTCGAGGCGGAAATCGAGCGGGAGAAACGCATCATCCAGCAGCAGGAACAGGCCATCGAGGGGTTCGAGGAGGAGGCCGAACAGCGCCGACGCGAGGCCGAACTCTGCTACGAGCGCTACGACCTGGTGGACGAGGTGCTCTCGACGGTTCAGCAGGCCCGCGAGCAGGACACGCCGTGGGACGAAATCGAGGAAACCCTCGAAGCGGGCGCCGAGAAGGGTATCCCTGCCGCGGAGGCCGTCGTCGACGTGGACAGCAGCGAGGGGACGGTGACGGTCGAACTCGACGGCGAGCGCATCACGCTCGACGCGTCGATGGGCGTCGAGAAGAACGCCGACCGCCTCTACCAGGAGGCGAAACGCGTCGAGGGGAAGAAGGAGGGCGCCCGCGAGGCTATCGAGGACACCCGCGAGCGCCTCGAAGCCGTCAAACAGCGCCGCGAGGAGTGGGAGGCGGAGCCCGAACCCGAACAGACGGAACCGATAGCGGAACGAGAGGTAGACTGGTTGGACCAGGAGACCATTCCGGTCCGCCAGCCCGAGCATTGGTACGAGCAGTTCCGGTGGTTCCACACCAGCGACGGCTACCTCGTCATCGGCGGGCGCAACGCCGACCAGAACGAGGCGCTGGTGAAGAAGTACCTCGACAAACACGACCGCTTCTTCCACACGCAGGCCCACGGCGGCCCCGTCACGATACTGAAAGCAAGCGGCCCCTCGGAGCCGTCGAACCCGGTCGAGTTCCCCGACGCGACGCTCCAGGAGGCCGCCCAGTTCGCCGTCGCCTACTCCTCGGTGTGGAAGGACGGCCACGGTGCCGGCGACGCCTACATGGTCGAACCCGACCAGGTGAGCAAGACGCCCGAATCCGGCGAGTATCTGGAGAAGGGCGGTTTCGCCATCCGGGGCGACCGGGAGTACTTCCGCGGCATGGAGTGCCGGGTCGCCGTCGGCATCACTTGTGAGGACGAGACGCGGGTCATCGGCGGCCCGCCCGCCGCCATCGAACCACGGGCGGCGACGAGCATCCCGCTGGAACCGGGGAAGTTCGCCCAGAACGACGCCGCGGTCAAGTGTTACCGGGAGTTCAAAGCGCGGTTCGCCGACGAAGCGTTCGTCCGGAAGGTCGCCAGCGCCGACCGGATTCAGGAGTTCCTCCCGCCGGGCGGGAGCGACCTGCTCGGCGTGTAGTCCCCTCAGCCCTCCTCGACAGGGAGTGTGAGGCCGTCGCGCCGGTCGTCGAGCACCACGAACCGCTCGTCACGTCGCTGTTCGAGCCAGTAGAGCAGCCGTTCCGCCCAGCGGAGTTTCTTCGCCTTCACCCGGTCGACCGTCGGGTCGTCGAACGTCCAGCCGGGGAACCGGAAATCGGCTGCGCCGAGCGCGTCGGCGAGAAACGCCGCCCGGTCGCCGTCGGTGAAGCCGCCGAAGTTGCGTACCGGGCCCACCGGCTCGGCTTGGGTGGTGGGCAGCAGTTGGTCGGCCGCGAACTCCGACACCCACTCCTCGACTGCGGGGATGTTGTCCCCGTGGGCGTGAACCGCGACAGGCGTGCCCGTATGACTCATTGCTGCCAGAGAACCGGGGTTCTTGTCGAGGTCCGTCACCACGAGGTCCACGTCCACACCGGCGTCGGTGAGCACGTCGGCGGCGGTGGAGGCGGCGACGACGCGGTCGGCCGCCGCCGCCGCGGCCGTTTCGTCGGCAAGGGACGGTCCGGCGCCGGCGACGGCAACCGTCGCACCCGCGAACCCAGAGAGGCGTTCGAGGTCGAACGGCGAGGCGAGTTCCGCGAGGCGGTCCCGTGCCCGCTCGTCGGCCGCGCGGTCAAAGCCGAACTCTGCCAGGATTCGCTCGTAGACCGGCTCCCAGACGTGGAACTCCATGGGAGATAGCCGTGGCTCACCGACGTGAATACTGCGAAGATGTGTGGGCCGGAGAGGCACCAAGATACCCCTACCCGGGTACCGCTCCAGCGTCCATCGGCCAGTAACTCCGGCCCCGGTATAAGCTTTCTTGTCGTGTCTGACGCGGTAACCTTCAGCGACGGACGGACCGGAATAGCCGAAAAACGCGGTTAGCAGGCCCTATTCCCGCGTTTTTTGCTAAACCCTGGGTGGCGGGGGTGCACAGGTAGCACGCACACCTCCCTGCGAAACCTTGATGCGCCGCCTGGCAGAGTGTAGCCGCATGACCCTGTATCGGACCAGCGAGTCGGGACTCGTCGCCGTGACGGCGCTCGACGCCGCCGAAAGCGAGGGGCTGGCGCGGGCGCTTCTCCGCGGCCGCGGCGGGGAACTCGGCGGCGAGGACCTGCTGTTTCTCACTCGGACCGTCGGCGAGGGGGCCACGACGGCGCTCGCCGTCGACGCCGAGGGTGCTGTCGTGGTCATCAGGGCCGTCGACGGCGAGGTTGAACGCGCCGCGGTGACGGCGGCGCTCCACGATGCCAGCGATGCGGCCACGCGGGGGTACGACAGCCTGAACGACGCGTTCGCCGGCGACGCTTCGCTTCGGGAGGCCCACGCGGAGTATTTCGACCGGGAGCCCCTCGACCCCGAGGCGTTCAACCCCGACCAGCGTGTTCGGCTCCTCGGCCCGGGTTTCGAGGCTGCGGCGCTGGACCTCGCGGCGTTCCTCAGCCGGAAGGAACTCGCGGTCACGCCCGTCCGTGTGGACGCATTCAGCAGCGACGAGGAGTTCCTCGTCAGGTTCGGCACGCCCGACAAATCGCCGACCCGCTCGGCGACGGATGGTGTCGATGCCGCAGGCGTAGACGCGGATGGCGGCACGGATGCCGCCGGTTCGGCCCGACGGGTCGTCAGCAAGACCGGAGAGGATGGGGAGCAAGCAGGGGCTGGCGACCCGGACGAGACATCGAGCGATGCCGAACGGAACGGAATCGCATCCAACCAGGGGGACACGACGGAGTCCGCGGGTTCGGAATCCGGCTCCGAGTCAGCAACCGCCGAGCAGCCAGTCGGTGGGGCCGAACCGGCCGATAGCTCCGGTACGGATAACGAAGCGGCCGAACACGCGGACGGTGAGGCACTCGACCTCCCGGCGCTGCTGGAGACGGTTGCGGAGGGAGTTCGGACCCGACTGGCCGGCACGTTCCAGGGCGACGTCGCCGAATTAGTCTCCATCGAGCCAGGGAACGAACTCCTGGTTCGGCCGGACCACTCCGCCTACGCCGGCGGCGTTCTCCGCTATCGCCTCGTCCCGGGGACGGACGGCGGCGTCGGTTTCGAGGTCAACATCTACGGCGGCAGCGAGGCCGAGAAAGAACAGATGCGGGTGGTTGTCCGGCGCAACGAGGCGGCTATCGAGGACGAGTTCGGCTACAGCGTCGCCGACCGCTACGACGGGTTCCGGGGCCACCGGGAGTTCGACCGCCTCGACGACGACGCCGCGTCCGCCATCGTCGACGAGTTCGACCGCCTCGTCCGGTTTTTCCACCCGCTCGTGATGCAGTCGTGGCGGGAGAGCCGGTAGCGTTCGGTTTCGGAATCCTCGGCGGTCGGCCCGAGAAGGAAAGAGTCGTCACCCTCCCCCACGGAGAGACGACCATGCGAATCGTCCAGCGCGGCCGCGGCGAGGCGGGCCGCGACCGGGTGACACTCGTCCCCGAAACCGTCGATGACCTCTGGCATCTCTCGCACGTCCTCGAACCCGGTGATCTGGTCGAGGGCGACACCACCCGCCGCATTCAGCGTGCCGACGACCAGATGCGGGACACCGGCGGCGAGCGCGAGCATCTCCACGTCACTATCCAGGTGATGGACGTGGAGTTCGCCCGGTTCGCCAACCGCCTCCGGGTCGGCGGGGTCATCGAGGCCTGTTCCCGCGAGGACCAACTCGGCCTCCACCACACGCTCAACGTGGAAACCCACGAGGAGATTACCGTCGAGAAACGGCTCAAACCCGACCAGGAGGACCGCCTCGAAGAGGCTGCCGAGGCGACCGACGCGCCCGATGTGGCCATCGTCACCGTCGAGGAGGGAGAGGCGTACATCCACACGGTCCAGCAGTACGGCACCGACGAGTACGCGACCATCACCGGCCCCACCGGGAAAGGCGAGTACGCCCAGCCGCGGGAACGGCTGTTCGAGGAACTGGGTTCTGCGCTCCAGCACGTCGATGTCGATGCTATCATTCTCGCCGGACCGGGGTTCACGAAGCGTGACGCCGGGGACTACCTCGAATCGGAGTATCCCGAGGTGGCCGAGCGAATCGCGACGACCGTGGACACCTCCGCCGCGGGCGACCGCGGGGTCCACGAGGTGCTCAAGCGCGGCGCCGTCGAGGAGGTTCAGGACCAGACCCGCATCGCCCGCGAGAGCGAACTCATCGACGAACTCACCGAACGGATTTCGACGGGCGAGAAGGCGACCTACGGCGTCGAGGAAACCGCCGAGGCCGCGGAGTACGGCGCCGTCGAAACGCTGCTCGTCGTCGATGAGCGCCTCCGCCAGGAGCGCCAGGAGGAGGGTGACTGGGAGGTCGACGCCAACGAGATAATCGAGAGCGTCGAGCAGAAAGGCGGCGACGTGGTGGTGTTCTCCTCGGAGTTCGCGCCCGGGGAACAGCTTTCGAACCTCGGCGGCATCGCGGCACTACTGCGGTACCGGTTGAACTGACGCCGGTCGGTTACTTCCCGGTCAGCGCCTCGCTCGCCGGCGCGAAGTCGATTGTCTCACCCAGCCCGTTCTCGACCGCCCGCTCGTAGAGTAGGTAGGCGCCGGCCACCGTCTCGATGCCGGTGCCGCCCGAGTCGAACACCGTAATCTCCTCGTCAGTCTCTCGACCGGGTGCCGTGCCCGCGACCACGTCGCCGAGTTCAGCGTGGATGTCCTCCTCGTCGACGACGCCCTCCTCCATCGCCTGGATGAACGCGCCGGCGTCCTTGGTCGCGCGGGCCCGGAGGTCGGGGACGTATTTGGCGCGTTCGAGGGTTCGGCTGTCGAGTTCCCGCTTCTCGGGGTCGTACTGCCCCATCGCGGTAACGTGCGTACCGGCTTCGAGCGCGTCGCCGTCGAACACCGGTTCCGAGGCGCTGGTGGCGGTGATGACGATGTCGGCGTCCTCGACGGCGGCCGCCGAGGAGGCGACGGCGGCGACGGAGGCGTCGAGGGATTCGTTCATCTCGCCGGCGAACGCCTCGCGATGGTCCTTGGTCGGGGAGAACACCCAGACGGTTTCGAGGTCGCGTACCTCCGCCGTACATTTGAGTTGCCCGCGGGCCTGCGCGCCCGACCCGATGATGGCGAGGTTCGTCGCGTCCTCGCGGGCGAGTGCATCGACGCCGACGGCGCCGGTCGCGCCGGTTTTGAAGGGGTTCATCGACGCGCCGTCCACGATGGCCAGCGGTTCGCCGGACTGGGCGTCGAACAGCGGCGTCGTGAACCAGGCGTCGCCCGCGCCGAAGCCGGCGGAGTACATGTAGCCGCCCATCGCCCCCGTGTCGGGGAGGATGGCGCCGTAACTGGTGAGCATTCCGGGCGGGTCCTCGCTGCCCAGTTTGGTCCGTGGTTCGGCGGCCGCGCCCTCGCCGCGCTGGCGATAGGCGTCCCGGACCGCGTCGACGAACGCCGCCGGGGCCGCGAGGTCGTCGAGGTCGTCGCTCCGCAGGAACAGGGTTTCGGTCATACGCCCAGCGTTGTGGCCGAGCGCCTAAACAGTACCTGACGCGACAGGGAACGCGTGGCCGAGACGGTTCAGTCGGCGTTCCCGGTGCGGCCGGTGTGGGCGGACGCGTCGGGTACCCGGCCGTCCGTGACTGGCCCGTTGACGAACACGGCGTGGGCGATGACGGCCGCCGACGCGCCACTACCGACCGGGAGCGCTGCTTCCAGGGGCAGTCCGAAGAGCGTGAGCACCCCCGTGAGGCCGACCAACATGGTCGGAATGAGGGCGAGCACGTAGTCGTAGTAACTCAGCATAATACATGAACATCTATGAAGGATAGATACATAATGTTTTCTGTGGGGACGCTGTGAATTCCTCAGTTATCACAGGTACTTTCGCTCGTACGTCTGTGTGGCCGCGAGCGAACTTTTCCATAAGTTATGAACCTCCCAACCCGGTCAATCGCACTTCGGAATGGTCACGAACGAGAACGCGCAGGCGGCCTCGGAGCCGGGGGTTCAGTCCCGCGGCGACTCCAGCAGCAGGGCGGCGACGCCGGCAGCGATGGCGAGGACGCCGCCGAGAACGAACGTCGTCTCCCAACTCAGCGCGGAGACGAGGTAGCCGGTGACGGCGCCGC
>JBDGQC010000115.1:0-7990 GCA_042219375.1 Halolamina sp.
GATATCGAGCAGTAAGTATTTGGAATAAGGCACGGAACGTAGCTTAGCGGTGGGTGTGGGCGGGATGCGACCATTCCCTTTCCGTAGTGATTCCTGCAATCGCCGCGCACAGACACGAACCACAACGCTCCATCGAACGGCCGAAGCCGACCCCACACTCGCCGCTCCTTTCTGCTCTCGAACGGCTGGTCCGACAAAAGATGGAATCCGCTCCACACTTCGGTGGCCCCTGGGCAGTCCGCGCTAGCGGACACGCCTGAGGCGAGTCAGGGAGTGGGAATGGCAGCCGGAGTGCCTACTGACTCGCCTGTCTTCGACTCGTGTCCGTGAGGGGATAGCCCTCTTCCCCAATTGTTTGGGGCGAACGGAGAGCGGAGAGACCCGCTGGCAGTCGGTGGCGGCCCGCCAGCGGGGCGACGAACACTACGAGGCAATCACCGGTGAGCGAGGGCCACGGTACAGCTAGTGAGGGGGGGAGGAATTCGTGTCCGTCGCACGAACAATTGCGTGCCGGAGGCAGTTTAGCGTGGCTCCTTGATTCCAAGGGGATTTAAACTATGTGGTGTGTTACCAAACATTGATACATCCGTCGGGAGAGCCCCGGCCCATGTCAGTCGACCTGTCGAGCGAACAGCGGGAACTCCGGGAGCGGGCACGGGAGTTCAGCAAGGAGCACATCCGGCCGGCGAGCGCCGAATACGTCGATTCGGGGGAGTGGCCGTGGGACCTCTTCGAGGCGGCCGCCGACGCGGGGCTCATCGGCCTCTGGATAGACGAGCGGTACGGCGGGCAGGGGAAATCGCTCGTCGAGCAATGCCTCGTCGACGAGGAGTTCGCGAGAGGGGATTCGAACATCGGCCTGGCGCTCCACTCGTCGGTCATCGGCTGTCACGTCGTCTCGAAGTTCGGCACCCACCAACAGAAGGAGCGGTGGATACCGCCGGTGACACGGGGCGACGTCACCACGTCGCTCGGCCTGACGGAACCTGAGACGGGGTCCGCGCTTCAGGAGGTGTCGACGACCGCCGAGCGCGACGGCGACGAGTACGTCATCAACGGCGCCAAACGGTGGGTCGGCAACGGGTCGCGAAGCGACTGGGTCGCGACGTTGTGCCGGACCGATACGGACGTCGAATCGGGGAAAGAGGGGCTGAGCATCGTCGTCGTCCCCACCGACACGGAGGGGTTCACCGGCACCCCCATCGAGAAGATGGGGCTGATGGGCAACGACCACGCCGAACTGACCTACGACGACGTCCGGGTGCCCGCGGAGAACCTGCTCGGGGAGGAGGAAGGCCAGGGGTTCTACCAGGTGCTCGACTGGCTCAACGAGGGCCACGGGCGCATCGCCGTCGCGGCGGTGAGCGTCGGCCAGGCGCTGGGCGCGCTCGACCGCGCCAGGGAGTACGCCGAGCAGCGCGAACAGGGCGGCCAGCCCATCAGTGACTACCAGGGGATGCGCTGGAAGTTCGCCGACATGAAGACCCAGGTCGAGGTCGCCCGCTCCCAGCTGTACCGCGCCGCACGCGTCGCGACGGCCCACGCCGACGGCGACGCCGAGTCGGTCGACGAGAACCTCATCGAGCAGGCCAGCATCGCGAAACTGTACGCTTCGGAGATGGCCGACGACGTCGCCAGGGAGGCCGTACAGGTGTTCGGCGGGAACGGCTACGCCAAGGAGTACGGCGTCGAACACATCTACCGCGACGCCAAGGCCGGCACGCTCTACGAGGGGACGAGCGAGGTCCTCCGGAACACCATCGGCAAGACCGTCTTCGGGGAGCTCTAGCGGACGCACCTGCCGAAGGGCGAACGTTTACCCCCTGGTCCCCGGTGTACGGGCCCATGGAACTCGAAGGCCGAACTGCACTCGTCACCGGCGCGAGCCGCAACATCGGACGGGCCATCGCCGTCAAGATGGCCGAGCAGGGAGCCGACGTCGGCGTCACCTCGCGGTCGAACCGCGAGGGCTGTGAGGAGACCGCACGCCAGGTCCGCGAGGCGGGTGGGGAGGCCGCCGTCGCCATGGCGGACCTGGGCGACCCCGACGCCATAGAGGGGATGGTCCGGGAGATTCGCGGCGAACTCGGGCCGATAGACGCGCTCGTGAACAACGCGACCTACCGCCCGGTGAAGCCGTTCCTCGACGTCACCGTCGAGGACATCGACCGGGTCGCGAACGTGAACTTCCGGGGCATCTTCCTGACGACCCAGCACGTCGTCCCGGACATGCTCGACGCCGGCGGCGGCTCGGTGGTCAACCTCATCGGCGCGATGGTCTATCTCGGCCGCCCACACCACGTCCACTCCTACGGGACGAAGTTCGCCATCGAGGGCCAGACCAGGCAACTCGCGACGGAACTCGGAGGTGAGGGCGTCCGCGTCAACGCCGTCTCCCCCGGCCTCATCGACGTCGGGCGCGAGGAGAGCGACGAGTGGGAGCGGACCAGGGAGTCGGTCCTCGAAGCGACTCCCCTGGGCAGGATGGGAACCGTAGAGGAGATAGCGGAGGTGTGCTCGTTCCTGAGTTCGGAACGGGCGTCGTTCATCACCGGCCAGGTGGTTCACGCGAACGGCGGGACGTACCCGACCCCGACCATCGTCCCGGATTCGCGGTGACCCTACTGGTCGACTGTACGCGCGTGAACGACGTCACCCCAGGTAGTAACGACGTTCACGAGGGTACAGCCGACAGTATCATTTCTTGCCGCGGCTCGCCCGGTGGAACTCGAACAGGGTCTTCATGCTCTTGACGTAGGCCCGGATGTCGATGGAGCGGGTGTCGTACTCCCGTTCGAGGAGGCCGCGGTAGCGCGACTCCCACTCGCCGCTGATGCGCTCCTCGATGCCGGCGTCCTTGATCTTCGAGACGACGGTCTCGTCGGAGACGTCGTCGCTCTCCAGTTCGTCGAGCGTGACGACGCCGTCGACGATGGCCTTGGCGACGACTGCCGAGGAGTAGTCACCCTCGTGAACCTCGCGCTCCCAGGTCGTCACCCAGTTGCCGATGCGGGCGAGATACTGGGTCTCCCAGAGGGTCTCCCGGAGCGTACTGAGGTCGAGACGGTCGAACCCCGGCGAATGCATGAGGTCGATGTCCGCCAGCAGGAAGATGCACATGTTGTGCGTGTCGTAGTTCTTGGTCCCGGTCATGTTGACGACGCCGGGGTTCTCGTTGGTCAGCCAGGTGTAGTGCATCGCGTTGATGGCCTGGCGGAGGTCGTAGCGGAAGAGGTCGACGTACTCCTCGTAGCGGGGGGCCGCTTCGAGCTGGTCGACGATGGCGTCCCAGGTCTCCCGGGCGTACTCGATGCGGTCGGCGTCGATGTCGTCGTCGGGCAGGGTCGGCGACGTGTGGGGGAACGGGATCTTCCGGCATTCGTCGAACGTCTCCTTGTCGCCGTACTGCTCGGCGAGGTCGTCGAGGATGGTGATGTAGAGGACCAGCAGCGTCTTCGCCTTGCGGAGTTCGGGCGTGTAGCTCCCGTAGGCGGATGGGAGCTGGGTGATGAGCGTCGCCGAGTAGGTCCACTTCCAGAGGTAGTCGTCGCGCTCGCCCATCCGGGCGGTGTACTGGTCGGTGAGCTCCTTGACGGCCGGCGGGAGCGTGACCGACTCGATTTCGCCGGGGGTGACCTGGAGCTGTTGGGCGGCGTCTTCCTGGATTCGCGGCTGCTGGGTGGTGTTCGAGGACATGGTTTATGGGAAACGGCGGACGCGCGGCTGGCTGTGGGTGCGAACGGCGGCTACGGGCGAACCCTTGGGCGGTGTACTCGGGCTAGATGTAGTCGGTGAGGTCGCTCGGCGTGGTCACGTGGACGGTGACGGCGGCCTGCTCGACGAGTTCGCTGGCGGCGTCGCGGGCCTCCTCGTCGGGGACGACCAGCAGTTTCGTGTACCCTTCGAGGTCGGCGTACCCCTCCAGGCGTTCCCGGAGGGTGCCGTCGAGCGAATCAGCGCCCGCGACGACGCCGGCGAGATAGACCGGGAAATCCTGGACGACGAAATCGGGGGCGTCGTCGACGCCGTCCAGCACGTCGCCGGCGTCTCCTCCCAGCCCGTCGACGCCCTCGGCGGGGTCGACGTCACCGGTGTAGACGTCGGCGTCGGCGGACGTCCCCTCGGCGAGCGTGCGGAGCGTCTCCTCCGTCGGGTCGTCGGGCGTCGACTCCTCGGCTGACTCGTCGGACGACCCGTCGGGCGCCGACTCCGCTATCGACACCTGGAAGGGGTCGTCCGGTGCCGTCGGCCGGGGTGCCGGGTCCGACCACTCCTGGTAAGCCTTCACGCCAACGACAACGATCAGACCGAGGACGATGAGATCGAGTAGGTTCATGGTGTGCCCCTGGGAGTCCGCGTGTATCTACACCGAAGGGAGTCCTACCGAAAAACCCCTGAGAACGCTCAGCTCGGTATCCTAGCTGAGTAGCCTAGATAAATGACACAGCTGAACGTCCTATCGGAGTAGGATAGATATCTGTACTGCTCCCCACAGAGAAGGGCCGATGGAGCCTGCAGGAGCTATGGGGGACCCCACCGCCCGTTTCTCCCTCTCGTGTCGTCGCTATTACGTCTTCTCCCGGGTGTTGTGCGGTAAACACGAACACGGGAAGCTGCCCTTGATTCAACCGGAGCGGCCCCTGCATTGATGGTTGTTGGCACACAACATGGATGATTGGAGGCGCCAGCATGGGCCTGCTCGACGACATCAAAGAGACCGTCGTTGGCGGCGAGGAGTCAGCCCGGACGTACAGATACCACTGCCGCTCGTGTGACACGCGGTTCGAGAGCGAGGAGCGGAGCGCTTCACAGGTGACGTGTCCGGAGTGTGGGACCCGGAGCTACCGGAAGATATCGCGCATGTAGCCGGCGGAGAGGGGCCGGAACCCCTCGTTTCGGGCGTGGTATTCGTTCCCACCCGGGAGCAGTTATTTTAACGCCACACACCGACCGTTTACTGGCGGCAGTGCCGACCGTTCCCTGTCTGCGGCGTCCCCTGGTCTGCCGCCTCCCCCGTCACTTTCCCCTCGGCCGCACTCACGCACTGATTTCACGGGTCCGTGCGTTCTCGACCCCGAACCTGTCCGTGATGACGGACTCGTACTGGATGCAGAGCGTCCCGAGGACGCTCATCAGGAGGACGTAGCCGACGGCGAAGGCGGGGACGACCGTCCGGACCGCCGCGACCGAACTCGTCGCGGCCAGCGTCGCGATGACGAGCGAGAACTCCCCGCGCGCGACGAGGCCGAGGCCGACGCGGAACGAGCGACGGTCGGTCAACCCGCAGACCCGACCGGTGAGGAAGCCGCTGAGTAGCTTGCTCGCGGTGGTGAGCACGACCGCCGCGAGGAGGAGTTCCCAGACGTCGACCACGAGCAGGACGTTCGTCGACAGCCCGATGGAGAAGAAGAAGAACGCAGCGAAGACGTCCCGGAGCGGGAGACAGAGGCGTTCGATGCGCTCGACGAGTTCCGACCCGCTGAACATCGTCCCGACGAAGAACGCGGCGACGGCCTCGCTCACGCCGACCGACAGCGCCAGCGCGGCGACGAACGTCGTGAACCCGAGCACGCGGAGGACGAACAGTTCGTCGGACCGAACGTCGAACAGCGTCCCGACGTGGGCCGAGCCCCGATAGGCGAGATACGTCAGCGCCGCCAGGAAGAGCACCGATTTGCCGACCGAGACGGCGGCGTCGGCCATCGACCCGCCGCCGAGCACCACCGCGGAGACGACGGAGAGATACACCGCGATGACGACGTCCTCGACGACGAGCGTCCCCAGGATGGCCTCGCTCTCGGGGTCGGCGAGCCACCCGTTCTCGGTGAGCGATTTCGTGATGATGCCGCTGGAGGAGATGTAGACGACGCCCGCCAGCAGGACGACGCCCGTCGGGGGCAGCCCGACCGCCACGCCGAGGGCGACGCCGACGGCCGCGTTGACGAGGAGGTCGATGCCGCCCATCGCGAGCAACTCCCCCTTCTCTTCGAGGAGCGAGCCGGCGCTGAACTCGAAGCCGAGGAAGAACAGCAGGAGAACGATACCTATCTCCGCGGCGGTGCTGACGAACGGCCCGCTTTCGAGCAGCGTGAGGGAGACGCCACCGAGCTCTAACGGCAGATGGGGGCCGACGAGGACGCCGGCCAGGATGTAGGCGGGAACGACCGACTGGTCGAGGCGCACCGCGACGGCGCCGGCGGCCGCGAGCGAGAGGAAGGCGACCGCGGCACGCAGCAGATGTCCCTCCAGCATCAGGCGTCGCCGGTCTCGACGAAGGTTTCGAGGCGCCGCTGCTGCTCACGGGACCCGATGGCGATGAGGACGTCGCCGGCGCGGAGGGTCACGTCCGGCGCCGGGCGGGCCAGCGTCTCCGCCGCGCGCTGGACCGCGACGACGTCGACGCCGACCTCGCGGCGTATCCGCTCTTTCTCCAGGGATTGTCCCACGAGCGGCGAGCCGTCGGGGACCCGGACCCAGTCGAGGACCGCGCCGCCGACCGAGACGTCGACGCGCTCGGGGTCGATTGGCTGGAAATCGACGCCCTGAATCAGGCTGGCGACGCGGGCGGCCTGCTCCGAATCGAGCACGAACACCCGCTCGGCGTCCGCGTCCGGGCCGGGTTTCCTGAACATCTCACGTTTGCCGTCGTGGTGGACGACGAGCACCATCCGTTCGCCGCCGCCGACTTCGAGTTCGTATTTCTTCCCGACACCGGGGACGTCGGCCTCACGAACGGTCATACGGTCGTTTCCCGCCCGCCGGAGTTAAGGTAATCTCCGTTACACGATGATGTACTGTTCCCGGAGACAGTGCCGGAACCGAAACGGTCACGTATCAGTTAGCCGACCCGACGTACGAACGGTCTGGTCGAGATGGAAGGGGACACCGAGAGCCGTGGAATGGCCGCCGTGCCCTGGCAATCGGGCGCGGTGTACGTCATCGTCGCGAGTTCGCTCATCGGCGTGATGGGCGTCTCGCTCATCAGCCCGGTCCTCCCCGAACTCCGCGACGTGTTCGGCGTCACCGACGCGAGGGTGGGCCTGGTCATCACCGCCTACACGCTCCCGGGCATCTTCATCACGCCGTTCGTCGGCCTGGTGGCCGACCGCATCGGGCGCCGGCGCGTCATCGTCCCGCTGCTCCTCCTCTTCGGGGTCGCCGGCGCGGGCATCGCGTTCGTCGAGACGTTCGCCGGAATCCTGGCGCTCCGCTTCCTCCAGGGCATCGGCGCGAGCGCGCTCGTCACCCTCGCCATCACGCTCATCGGCGACTTCTATACGGGGGCCGAGCGCAACGCGGTGATGGGGCTCAACGGCAGCACCATCGGCGTCGGCGCCGCGCTCTACCCCGTCATCGGCGGCGCGCTCGCCGCGATTCGCTGGAGCGCGCCGTTCCTCTTCTTCGGCGTCGCCGTCCTCGTCGGCGTCTTCACCGCCGTCGTCCTGCGCGAACCCGAGGCCACCGAATCGACAGACGTCCGCACCTACCTCGGGCGGCTACGGAAAGTGACGCTCCTCCCGGAGGCGCTCGCCGTCTTCGGCGCGCTGTTCGTCGCGTTCACGGTGTTCTACGGCGGGGTGCTCACGGCGCTGCCGCTCCTGTTGAACGACCAGTACGGGCTGACAGCCAGCGAAATCGGGCCGATTCTCGCGATGGTCTCGCTCGCGACCGCCGCCGTCTCCTCGCAGTACGGTCGCATCTCGGCCTGGCGGGAGGCGCCGGAACTGGTCGCGCTGGGGTTCGTCGCCTACGGTGCGAGCCTGCTCGGCGTCCGGGTAGCCCCGTCGCCGGCCTTCGTCGGCGTCGCGCTGCTGGCGTTCGGCGTCGGCTTCGGCATCGTGATGCCCTCCATCGACACGACCATGGTCACGCTGGTCTCCGGTGACCTCCGGGCGGGGATGATGGGGATGCGGACGAGCGTCCTGCGAATCGGGCAGACCGTCGGCCCCGTCGGGTTCACGTTCCTCGCCAGCACCGCCTTCCCCTCGCC
>JBDGQC010000115.1:8090-11008 GCA_042219375.1 Halolamina sp.
GCACTCGCCAGGACACCATAACCTCTAGGCCGACTCGACGTGGACCGACTGGCCGACCCGGAGCGAGGGGTCGGATTCTGTGGCCGTCACGTCGGCGATGAGCATCAGCGTGTAGAAGTGGTCGAACGCCGACTCGTCGGCCCACTCGGGGAACGTCCGCTCGCGCTGGCGGACGAAGCGCTCCCGGAAGCCCTCCGCCGGTTCGCCGGTGTCGGGGTCGCGCTGGGGGACCACACACCGGGCGCAGGGGGTGCCGCCCTCGAACCTGACGCCGGCGGCGGTGAAGGCGGGGGCGTCCTCGCCGACGAAGCGGTCCTCCCAGAACGCGGGGACGCCGCCGACCTCGACGTTGGCGCGGAGCCGCCGTCGGACGCCGTCGACGGTGAGGTCGTCGAACCAGGACGCCACCGCCTCCAGCGTGGCCGTGCTGACGACCGACGCGCCGAGGCTCGGCCGGTCGACGAAGCTCACCTCGGCGTTCCGCTGGAGCGTCACGGGGATGTCGAAGACGCCGTCGAACCACTCCGTCGCGCGCTCGCGGCCGCGCTCCTCGGCCAGTTCGAAGCGGTGCCACGCCGATTCGTCGGCGAGCCGGACCCCGAGGGTGTGGGTGTCGGGGTCGAACCGCGTCCGGAGGTCGTGGACGCGGTCGGTCTGCTTGCCGTTTATCGTCTCGCCCCCGGCGTCGACCAGCGCGTACTCGCGGTCTGCCGCGAGCGTCCCGCCCTCGCGGACGCCGACCGCGTCGAGTTCCACGCCGTGCAGCCCCTTCACGGGGTAGACCCGGAGTCGCTCGATTCGCATGGACGACGGCTACGCGCTCCGCCACTAAACGTCTCTCCCCTAGGAATGAAAGGGGCATAATACCACATTCTATCGGATATTATCATATGCCGGAAGAACTTATCTGTCCGTTCCGCACAGACACAACCATGGCAGCGAGCGAAACCTGGAGCGACCCCGACCTGTGTCCGTTCTGTGACGAGAAGCTCGCGTCGCCCGGCGCGGGCTTCGTCGCCCACCTCGACGAGAGCCCCGACTGCGAAGCACGGTTCGAGAACTGGCGCGACCGCATCGGCGACGACGTCCGCGGCGGGTGGAGCGGCTAGAGCCACGCCCGTACCGAGTTACCCAGGGTGTCGACCGCCGCCTCGACGGTCAGGTCGTCGGTATCGAGCACGAGCGCGGGGTCGCGCGGCGGCCTGAACTCCCCGTGGACGACGCGAACGCCTTCCTCCTCGATGCGCTCGCGCGTGTCGCGCGCCCGGTTGCGCTCCAGACAGGTCTCCAGCGACGCGGTGACGACGACGAAGTAGGCCTCGCCGAGCCCCCGGAACTGCTCCTGCCACTCGCGGTCCTGGAACGTCCCGTCGACGAGCCAGTCCGCCTCGCTCCCTTCCAGTCGTTCGTACATCCGGGGATACGTCCGGGAGGCGAAGTCGTCGGAGTGGAGCATCCGGAAGGGGTGCCCGCTCGCGGTGAGGCGGTCCTGGGCGCGGGTGGCGATGGTGGTCTTGCCCGCGCCCGGCGGCCCGCAGACGAGGACGTACACGCCCGGCGCTTCGCGTGCGCGTGACAAAGGTGGTGTGGCGGGGCTGGACGTGGGACGTTACCACCCAAAAGACCGTTATGGAACAGGAACGTTTATGAAGGATAGCCATCTGGTAGGAGATACGATGGTCGCACCCCTTCGCGTACGCGTATCCGCATTCTGAACCCCCCGACTGTAGCGACCGTAGACGACCACACCCCAACAACACAACAGATGAGCGCCGACGCGTACGCCGACACCGACGCACAGCACGACACGACAGACACCGACCAGCCCCGGGCTGGCGCGCCCTCGACGACCACCGGCGACCCCTGGCGGGTCCAGGGGGCGGCCCCGACGGTCGGGGACTCGGCAGTCACCTTCGACTACCGCGTCCGGACGCGGTGTCCCAACGGGTGCGACAAGCACAACCAGAAGATCTAGTCCTGTCGTCGAACCGAGACGGAACATCCGCGGGACGGCTGCCGGCTCTCGGTTCTACGACATCCGCTCCCCCTGGTAGCTCCCGTCGTACGTCTCCTCGTGGTCGGCCTTCGCGAGCACGAGCTGTGCGATGCGGGCGCCCGCCTCGATTTCGATGTCGTGGTGGACCTGCAGGAGCCCCTCGCCCTTGCCCGTGTAGCCGGCGTCCCAGACGGCGGTGTTGAGCATACAGGAGTTCCTGAGAAGCGAGGAGCGGGGGTAGATGAAGCCGACGTGGTTCTCGGGGATTTCGACGATTTCGGCGTAGCCGACGACGTAGCCGCCCCGCGGGAGGTAGTAGGTGCCGTCCCACTCCTCGTCCATATCCAGGCCCTCCTGCTCGCCGCTGGGTTCGTCGACGAGCGGGCCGCCGAGGCGGTGCTGTCGTGCTCCCACTTCTTTCCCGTCCTGGCCGATGAAGCCGGGTTCGCGCTGTTCGAACACCGACTCCAGCGTCAGGTCGACGCCGTTGGGCTGTATCTGCTCGTCGGTGACGGGCGTGACGTGCTCGGCGACGAACGCTCCACTGCGGAACATACCCCAGGTGACCCACCCCGTCGCCATGGGCGTTTTCCTTCCGGCCGGTCGGCGCCGCGAAAACACGCTCGTCCGGCCGACACCAGTGCAGGGGACCACGGGGCGCCGGTTTCGCGTCGCTGGCAAAAGACGCGAAACACGCCGGATTTATATCTGAGGCCAGTGCATCACCAACTGTTATGGGACAGACGCTCACCGAGAAAATCCTCGACGACCACCTCGTCGAGGGCGAACTCGAGACCGGCGAGGAGATCGGGATCGAGATCGACCAGGTCCTGACACAGGACACGACCGGTACCCTCGTCTGGCTACAGTTCGAGGCGCTGGACCTCGACGAGGTCCAGACGGAACTCGCCGCACAGTACTG
>JBDGQC010000170.1:0-10933 GCA_042219375.1 Halolamina sp.
GGGCGGCCTGCACGTCCTCGTTCTCCAGGAACCCGTCGAGGCCGCCGAACACGTCAGTGATCTGCTCGACGAGCGCCGCCGCGGCCTCGTCCTCGTCGGCGAACTCGGTGTTCTCCGCGCGCGTCGTCAGTACCTGCTTCGAACGGGTGCCGTCGCGGTAGTAGGTGACGCCCTTGCCGCCGTTGTCGTAGACGAACTCGAAGGCGTCCTTGGCGTCCTCCAGGCTGGCGTCGTTGGGCGCGTTGACCGTCTTCGAGATGGCCGAGTCGACGCCCTCCTGACAGGCACACTGGATGGCCGCGTGCTGTCTGGCGCTCAGGTCACCCGTGACGACGAACAGTTCGCCGATGGCGTTCGGCACGGTGTCGAGCCCCTCGACGCCGTCGAACTCGTTTTCGGCCATCTGTTCCTGGGCCTCCTGCTTGACGGCCTCGACGTCGATGTCGTTGGCCTCCAGCGCCCTGAGGAAGTAGTCGTCGAACTCGACGAGCATCTCGTCGCCCTGCACGTCGCCGGAGACGTTCTTGTAGTACGCGACGTTGTAGATGGGCTCACAGCCGCCCGTCGTGTTGCCGATCATCGACGTCGTGCCTGTCGGCGCGATGGTCGTCGTGTTGTGGTTGCGGATGGGGTAGCCGCTCTCCCAGTCCGCCGGGTCCTCGCCGGTGTGGTGCTCGAACCAGTCGGGGTAGGCCGTCGGGTCGGCGAACTTCGAGTCCTCCCAGTCGGCGAAGGTGCCGCGCTCCAGAGCCAGTTCGTGGCTGGCGTCCTTGGACTCGTGGTTGATGTGGGTCATCAGCTGGCGCGCGACCTCGTTTGCGTCCTCCGTGCCGTAGCGCACGCCGAGCTGGATGTAGAGCTGTGCCAGCCCCATGACGCCGAGGCCGATCTTCCGCATCTCGCGGACTTTCTCCTCGATCTCGGGGACCGGGAAGTCCGACATCGTGACGACGTTCTCCAGGAACCGGGTGCCGTACGCGATGCGGTGGTCGAACGCCTCCCAGTCCATCGCCTCGTCGAGGAACGCCGACACCGCGGCCGCGTGGCTGTCGTACTCGTCGCCGTGCTCGTCGGACCAACGGCGCCAGTCGGGAGCGTCGAAGTCAGCGAGCGTCGAGAGGTTGATGTGGCCCAGGTTGCAGGCTTCGTACTCCTCCAACGGCTGTTCACCGCAGGGATTTGTCGCGAGGATGCGGTGGTCGGGGTGCTCCTCCACGTCGAAGGAGTGTTTCTTGTTGACCCGTTCGAGGTAGATGACGCCCGGTTCGCCGTTCTCGTGGGCGCCCTCGACGAGCTGCTCCCAGATGATCTCGGCGGGCACCGAGAGCTCCTCGCCGACCTCGACGTGCTCGCCGAGGCCGAACATCTCGTAGAGCTCTGCGGTCTCCCGGGTGGCGATGTGGGCCTCGCCGGTCCGGGGGTTGGTGAATGTGAACTCCTCACCGTTTTTCAGCGCCGCCATGAAGTCGTCGGTGACGCCGACGGAGATGTTGAAGTTCGAGAGATGGCCCTCGACGGCGTTGCGCAGATGCTCCGGCACGCGACCCTCGTCGTCAATGAGGCCGCGGGCCTCCTCCAGGGCGTCCTTGAAGGAGTTGTGCGTGAAGTCGTCGGGGTCGTTCAGGCGGAGGGTGTTCGCCAGCGAGACGTCCTTGTTCTTCGCGTGGATGAACTGGATGACGTCCGGGTGGGAGACGCGCATCACGCCCATCTGGGCGCCGCGGCGGGCGCCGCCCTGGGCGATGGTTTCGCAGTTGTGGACGACGACGTCCTCCGCGATGTACGTGTGCGTCCCGGCGACTTCGGCGTTGTAAACGGGCCCATCGTGGGCGACGGTATCCACGGAGCCGACCTTCACGACTTCTCGTTGGTTCGCTTGCCTGGTCCGGTCACGCGCCGCGAAGTCGTCCGGAACATCGTCGAACAGACGTGCAAGCGGAGTTCCAAGAGCTGTGCTCACGCTGGCACTTACCCAGTACGTCTGTTTCCGGTCGTCAGGTGTCCGTCGGTGACGGGAGAACTGAACACCGGCGCGGAGTCCGGCCTGAAAGACGAAATCAACGACTTCCTCACAGGTCAACTGGAGTTTCACGCGCTGACTGTCGCCGCGGATTTCGGTCGTTCCGTCGCCGTCGAACAGCGCCTCGACGACTCGAACCTGCGTCTCGACTGGAGCGTTCCAGAGGAAGTCAGGGACCTGTTTCTCGCTGGCCCCGGTCCCGAACAGCCCCTCGACGAGCTGTGCGAAGCTCGAACTTTCGGCGTGAACGTGGAGGGTGTTCCGGTTTTCGATCGTTTCGAGACGGGACGGTACGTCGAACGCGTCAAGTGCGCCGACGATCTCTTCGGCTTCAGCACGTTCGTCGGAGTGGAGCGTGAAGGTCACCTCGTTCGGGAGGCCACGGCGGTAAACGACACATCCCTCCGCAAGGTACCAGCCGGCGACTGCCGCGAACGCGTCAATCGGAACCTCGTTCGTGATGGATTCAGGGGTCGGTCCCTTATCAGCGCCGTAATACTCACGGTTGATGACTGCGCCGCCGTCTGCAAACACCAACGGCCCGGATGCTACCTCTGAGAGGTCGAGCGTCTCGTCCAGCGTCAGATCGTTCTCGTCGGCCGCGTGACCGAGGACCAGCAGGTCCCCCTCGGTGAGGTCGGCGGCATCAACCCACTCGAAGCCGTCTCCACGAGCGACTTTGAACGGGTGTTCGCCAGTCGCGCGAATCGGTTTGTTGAGCCGGTCGGGAGTGACCTCGACGATCTCCTCGTCAACGTTGCGCTCCATCGTCTCCAAGACAGGTTGCTCATCACCGTTCTCGTCGATGACGAAGTCCCCTTCCCGGAGCGACTCGATCGGTCGCTGTCCCTCCGGGGTGAGAACTTTGGTCCCCGACGGGAAGCACATCTGGTCGAACGTCCGCATGAACGTGATGGGGCCCGAGGCGATGCCACCGGTCGAGCCGACGGCGTCGCCGTACGGGCGGAGCTTCCAGAACGCATAGCCCATGCCGCCGCCGCTGTTGTGCGAGACCACCGACTGCGCGACGTACTCGTGCTCGCCGGCGACGGTCAGGTCGTACACCGTCGCCGGCTCAGCCTCCTCGACCGACTCGACGGGCTGGGTCCACGTGTTGCCCTCGACGGTGCCACACTGGGTTGCGCCGGGCGGTGTCTCCGAAAGCGACGCCGACAGCTCCTCGGCGCGGGTGTCCACGTACCCAACTCCGTCGGCGAACCGCTCCAGACCGGCCGCGTCGGTGGGGGCGACGCTGAAGTACTCCCGCTCCTCGTTCTCCCACGTCCACTTGGTCGCCGGGATTCCCACGCCCAGCAGGAGCTGGAGCGACTCGTCGACCAGGCGCTCGGATGCGCTGTAGAGCCTCGGGTAGCGACCCTTCGTGAGCGTGCCGTCCGTCGAGAAGAGCCCACGGAGGAACGCCCGAATCGTCTCGTGGTCGGCCTTCCAGAGCTGTTCTGGTACTCGTGCGTCCGCGGAGGACTGCTTCGCGTCGCCGAAGTTCGCGAGCCACCACCGCTTGACCTCGTGGCTGTGGATGACCGCCTCGTAGCAACCGTCCGCCCAGGTGTGGTCAATGCCGGTGTCGAACAGCTCACGCGCGAGCGAATCGACGTGGTTCAGCACGTCGTCGCGGTTGAGGTGGAAGCGGATGCCGTCCTCGTGGACCGAACCGTCGCCGACCCAGATGCCGAGGAGCTCGGCGAGCTCGGTGGTCAGGCGCTCTGGCTGGGTAACGGCCTTGACCGCCTCGCCGTTCGTGTCGCGGTCCCGGGCAGCGCGGTGCTGCTGAACCGTCGTCTGGTGAACGCCCAGCTCCTCGGCGATTTCGCCGTCGGAGTGACCGGCCTCGTGGAGCACCGCGAAGCGTTCCTCGTCGAAGCTGGCGCCGGGCGTTCGGCCGCCGGTGCCGTTGGGCTGAAGGTCGAGTTCGTTCGCCCGCCGCCGCTGCACCGTCGAGGGCGAGCAGTCGAGCTGATCCGCGATGGCGTAGTCGCTCGCCCCGTCGGCGTGAAGCGCCGCGATGGCGTCATTCGGGACGGTGCGCTGACCCTCCCACTGCGGGCCGGCGTCGACGCCACCGAGCGGCTCCGTCTCGTCGGCGTCGGTGAGCCAGCCCAGACGGAGTGAGAGCTCGTCGCCGGCCTCGATGTCGGCGAGTTCGGTCCACTCGTCGTTGGCGAGCAGCCGGTGGTTGGGCGTCCCGCGAATCGGGACGCCGCCGGCGGTCGTCAGCTCCACCGTCGGCGCGTCGTCGTAGGCGTGAACCTCCTCGACGTTCCGCGTCCGGTAGCCGTCGCCGTCACGCTGGACGACGCTGTCGCCGGGCTCGACGTCGGCAACCGACACAAGGCCCTTCCCTTCAACCGCGACGCGGGCGTCGTCGGTCAGACACTGGAACACCTCGGCGGCCTCCTTGGCCGTCTGGTGGATGTCCGTGATGTCGTCCTCGGGTGAGTCGACGAAGCAGGCCGAGAGCTGCTGGAGTTCGTCGCCGGCGTTCATCAGCGTCGGCGAGTTCGGCATGAAGGCGAGGTCGCTCATCAGCGTCTCGAACTCCTCGCGCACGTCGCGGACGTGGGCGGCGATTTCGTCGTCGAGTTCGGGGACGACAGTATCGTAGGCGAACTTGTTGACGTTGTGTTCCGAGAGGCGCGTCTCGACGTCATCCTCGACGGTGGTCCCTGCGCCGAACACCTCCTCGGCGAGTTCGTCGCGGCGCGGGTGGTCGGGTTTGAGCTGGTCGGGGGTCACCGTCACCGCTGTACCGAGGCGCTCGGCCTCGTAGACGGCCTCGGCGAGCGCGACGTTCTTGGCGACCCGGGGGAATAGCTCCTCCTGCGTCTCGACGGGGTTGCCGTCGGCGTCCTTTCGGAGGTAGCGCGCCGGGAGAATGTTGTGGTAGGCGTTGTCGGTCAGACGCTCCTCGATGGTTTCCCCGTCGGTGCGCTTGATGGGGAGGTCGACGTCCGAGTCGGGCGCGGACGTCACTCGACGTTCACCTCGGGGCGAGCGATACTCTGCGGGCGAGTTTCGTGGTCGGTTGGAAGCTCAGTCTCGAACATCTGTGGCGGAGAAGTCCTATTTTTCGGACCTCATTAACGGTTTGGATTCGGGAGGATTTGTTGTAGTACAACCGTGGTTGCACTACCGTGAGCGTCGCTGGGCGTGTCGGTGGGTGCCGTCACGGCGCCAGCGGCGCCGTCTCCCCGCGTATGTGTACAGTTGGGAGAGGATGTATATAATGCTGGTCGAACCGGAGTGAAAGTGGATGGTTCCCGGACTGAACGCACCGCAGTCATGCGGTTTCGGACGGGAAATGAAGGGGTGTTGGGCCGGTTCTGGGGCCGGGAACCGCGCGGATTTATCCGCCCGGTCGCCCCACCGGGAGGCATGGCCGAACCCGCCCAACAGCGCCGCATCGTTCTCGACACCGACACCGCGGGCGACGACACCCAGGCGATTCTGCTGGCCGCGCTCTCGCCGCGTATCGACCTTGACTCGCTGACTGTCGTCGCGGGCAACGTCGCGTTCGAGGACGAGGTGGCCAACGCCAAACACGCCCTGGAGATCGCCGGCGTCGCCGACGAGGTGCCGGTCTACGAGGGCGCGCGCAGTCCGCTCGTGAAAGACCACGAAACCGTCGAACACGTCCACGGGAAAGGCGGCCTCGGCGGGAACGTGTTCCCCGACCCGGACATCGCCTCCGCGGCGGGTCACGCCGCGACCCACATCGTGGAGACGGCGCGCGCGTCGCCGGGCGAAGTGTCGTTGGTCTGTATCGGCCCGCTGACCAACGTCGCGCTGGCCTGCCGGCTCGAACCGAACCTGAACGACCTGCTGGACGGGGTGTGGGTGATGGGCGGCGCGGTCAACACCATCGGCAACGACACCCCCTCCGCGGAGTACAACTTCTGGGTCGACCCCGACGCCGCGAAGGTCGTCGTCGACGAACTCGACGCCACGCTGGTCGACTGGGGCCTCTGCCAGCGCCAGGGGACGCTGGAAGGGCCGCAGTTGGAGGCCATCGGCGCCGCAGCGGACGAGTCCCGGTTCGCCGAGTTCTTCCTCACCGTCTCCGAGCGCGTGCGGGAGTTCACGCAGGAGAAACACGGTATCGATGCGACCACCCAGCCGGATTCCCTGACCGTCGCGCTGTTTGCCTACCGAGACCTGGTGGAGCGCTCGACGGCTCATTTCGTGGACGTTGACGAGCGCGAGGGGATGACCCGCGGTTACAGCCTCGTCGACGAGCTCTCGGTACTGGACGAGACACCGACGACGGAGGTGGTCGAGGAAATCGACGAGGCCGGCTTCGCGGAGCTATTCATGGATATGCTGCTCCACGGCGACCCCGAGCACTCGCGGTAGCGGTGTTGGCCCCCAAGGTTATGCCACCGGCCGGCACAGAAGCGGGTATGTCCACGCTCTCACCCGCGCTGGCGACGACGCTGGCCGCGCTCCTGACGCACGTCCCGCTTCAGGGACCGCCCCTTCCCGGCGGCATCCTCGGGAAACTCGTCATCGCCATCGTCGCCATCGCCGTCGTCGTCCTCGTCGGTCGCATCATCCTCAGCATCGCGTGGAAGCTGGTTATCATCGCCTCCGTGGTCGTCGGACTGCTGTGGCTGGTGAGCGTTGTGCTCCCCTGAGCGGCCCCGTAAGCCTACTCCAGCGCTCCCTGGAGGAAGTTCCGCACCACGTCGTGACCCACCGCCGTCAGCACCGACTCGGGGTGGAACTGCACGCACCGAATCGGATGCTCGCGGTGACGAACACCCATCACCAGTTCTTCGGTAGCACCGTCGGCAGTCTCTTCCGTCGTCGCCGTCACGTCGAAACAGTCGGGTATCGCTGTCGCGATGAGTGAGTGGTAGCGGCCGGCCTGGAACCCCTGTTCCAGGCCCGCGTACACCCCCTCGCCGTCGTGGTCTACCGGGAACGCCTTCCCGTGAATCGGCCGGGGCGCGTGGCCGATTTCGCCGCCGTACTCGTACACCGCGGCTTCGAGGCCGAGACAGACCCCGAGTGTGGGCACCTCGGGGCTCACCTCCCGGAGCACGTCCATCGTCACGCCCACGTCACGGTCGTTTTTCGGATGGCCGGGCCCGGGGCTGATGACGATGGCGTCCGGGTCGACCGCCCGCACGTCCGCGAGCGAGGCGGTGTTTTTCAGCACCTCGACGGTCGCCGCGGGCGCCCCCTCGCCGACGTACTCCACGAGGTTGTAGGTAAACGAGTCGAAGTTATCGACGAACAGGACAGTCGGCGCGTCGTCGCCCGTCGGGGCCGTCGGCCGCTCCTCGGTAGTGTTGCTCATTGCTCGACTACCTCCTCAGTCTCTCCATCTGCGGCGTTCTCCTCGATGCGCTCCACGGCATCGAGCACGCCCTGCATCTTCTGCTCGGTCTCCTCGTACTCACTTGCGGGGTCGCTGTCGGCGACGATGCCCGCTCCCGCACGGACCCGGATGCGGTCCCGGGCGCCGTGCTCGACCGTCGCGGTCCGAATGACAATGGCCGTGTCCATGTCGCCGGTCCAAGAGAAGTAGCCGACACCGCCACCGTAGACGCCGCGGGGCGAGACCTCCAGGTCGTCCAGCAGCTCCATCGCGCGGACCTTCGGCGCGCCCGTGAGGGTGCCGGCGGGGAAGGCCGCACGGGTGGCGTCGAACCCGTCGAACTCGGGAGCGAGCCGACCGGTGACGGTCGACTCGATATGCTGGACGTGGCTGTACTTGAGGACGTTCATGAACTCCTCAACCCGGACCGAGCCCTGGCGGGAAACTCGGCGCACGTCGTTTCTGGCGAGGTCAACCAGCATCGTGTGTTCGGCGCGCTCCTTGTCGTCGGCGAGCATCTCGCCGGCCAGGCGGCGGTCCTCGACGGGGCTGGCGCCGCGGGCGCAGGTGCCCGCGATGGGGTTGGAGACGACCCGCTCGCCGGTCAGCGAAACCAGCGTTTCGGGGCTGGCACCGACGACGGAGCGGTCCCCGAACGAGAGCAGATACATGTACGGCGAGGGATTGACCGTCCGGAGCGACTCGTAAAGGCCGAGCGTGTCGAGGTCGCCGACGAGTTCGCGGCTGCGGGAAACCACGCCCTGATACACGTCGCCGTCGAGGACGTGGTCCTGCATCTCCGCGACCGCCTGCTCGTACTCCTCGCGCGGCCCGGCGGTCGCATCCTCGCGCACGAACCCGCCGGTTTCGGGCGGCGTGGCGGCAGCGAGTTCGGCAGCCACCGCCTCGGCTTCAGCCACGAGGCGGTCGTAGCAGTCGCCGGCGTCCTCGTCGGCGCCGAGGATGGGCGTGAACACGAGTTCGACAGAGCCCTCGCGGTCGTCGAACGCGAGCGTCCGGGTTGTGAGGACGAACTGCGCATCCGGGACGACCGGGTCGGGGCGCTCGACGCCCACCTCCTCCAGCCAGAGGTCGTAGACGGCGTCGTAGGCGAGAAAGCCGACGAGGCCGCCGTCGAGACGCTGGCGGTCGCCGCGGTCGAAGCCCACCCGCTCCACGTCGGGAAGCGCGAGGCGGAGGCGGTCGAGGGTGTCCGGGTCCGAAACTTCGGCGTCCGGCATCCCGCCACAGCAGCCCTCCTCCTCGCCCGCTGGTCCCGCCAGGCCGTCGAGGAACCGCGCGGCGTCGCCGAAGCGGTCGATTTCGGTGCGGTCGGGGTAGACGGAGACGAGCGCCTCGGGGTCGTAGCCCACGAAGGAGAACCGGGCGTGGCGGTCCGCGCCGGTAGCGGTCCCGTCGGCGGTTTCGCCCGTGGCGCTGTCGGCAGTAAACGCCCCCGCGGGGTCGCTGGAGGCGACCTTCTCGGCGCTCTCCAGCAGGAACGTGTGGTCGCTCCGGTCGTCGAGGGCGGCGTAGGCCGAGAGCGGTTCCGTATCCACGTCGAGCGTCGCAGTAACCCGGGCGACCGCCGGCCGGTCCACGCCGTCGAGCAGGTCACGGAACGACTCCCGGGAGCGGTCGAAACGCGGCACGGTTAGGGCTCCCCTTCGGGTGCAGTCGCCCGTAATCCCCGGCCGGCCGCCCGAACGAACGTTCGGATGGCTGTGTGGTCCTTCTCAGCACCGTCGCCCGGTTTCTCCACGCCGCTGGCCACGTCGACGCCCATCGGCGCGACCGTCTCGACGGCCTCTGTGACGTTCTCGGGGGTGAGGCCGCCCGCGAGCACGACGGGCGTCGACTGGTCACGCACGAGCGCGCGGGTGGCGTCCCAGTCGTGTGTTTCACCGCTGCCGCCGGCGCCCGCCTCGGTGAGGGAATCGACCAGCAACGCGTCAGCAACGCCGCCCAATCGGCGAGCGCGCTCGGCTTCGTCGGCGTCGATGGCGACGACCACGTCGACGTCGGTTCGGTCGCCGAGGTCCCGCACCTGGTCGGGCGTGAAATCGGCGTGAACCTGGACGGCATCAGGACGGACCTGGTCGACCAGCCTGACGGCGTCCGCGACGGTGTCGGGCATCGTCACCGCGACAGTCGTAACGAACGGCGGGGCGCTCTCGGCCAGCGCGGCGGCCTCCGCGGGGGGAACTTCGCGAGGAGTCTCCACCGGCACATCGGTGATGAACCCCACCGCGTCCGCGCCGGCCTCAGCGGCCACACGTACGTCGCGCTCGCGACCCAGGCCGCAAATTTTCACGCGCGCCATCAGTCCTCTCCGGCGGCCCGCGTCGAAGCGTCCTCCTCACCCGTGGCGACCAGCGTCGCCAGTTTCTCGCTCGCGGCCCCGCTGTCGATGGCCTCGGCGGCCTGCTCGACGCCCTCGGCGATGGTGTCGGCGAGGCCGGCGACGTAGACGGCGGCGCCGGCGTTGGCGAGAATCACGTCGCGCTTTGGCCCGGTCACGGTCCCCTCGACGATGCCCCGCAGGTCCGCGGCGTTCTCCTCGGGCGTGCCGCCGGCGATATCCTCGACGGGGGCAGGGTCGAGACCGATATCCGCTGGGGTGATGGTGTACTCCGTGACGTCGTCGCCGTCCACCTCGGCGACCGTGGTGGGGCCGTGGAGCGCGATTTCGTCCATCCCGTCGCCGTGGACCACCAGCGCGCGCTCGACGGGCATGTGTGTCAGCGCCCGCGCGATGGTGGGCACGAGGTCGTCGCTGTAGACGCCGAGCACCTGCGCGTCGGCGCCGGCGGGGTTGGTCAGCGGGCCGAGCACGTTGAAGATGGTGCGCATCTCCAGTTCCCGGCGCGGGCCGATGACGGCCTTCATCGCGGGGTGGAACGCCGGCGCGTGCATGTAGCCGATGCCCTCCTGCTCGATGAGGTCCAGCACGGCGTTGGGGTCCGAGTCCAGGTCGGCGCCGAGGGTCTCCAGCACGTCCGAACTCCCCGAGGAGGAGGAGACGGAGTAGTTGCCGTGCTTGGCGACGGGCACGCCCGCCGCGGAGGCGACGATGGCGCTGGTCGTCGAGACGTTGATGGTGTCGTAGTCGTCGCCGCCGGTGCCGCAGGTGTCCACCAGCGGCGACCGGTCGGGGGTGATGGTTAGCGCGGCGTTACGCATCCCCTGGGCGAAGCCGGCGATTTCGGCCTCCGTCTCGCCTTTGGCCCGCAAGCCAGCCAGCAGCGCGCCAATCTGGGCGTCGGTGGCCTCCTCGAACACCAGCGTCGCGGCCTCGCGGGCCTCCGCCACGCTGAGGTCGTCGCCGTCGGTCACGCGTCGGGTGAGGTCCTGCATTGTGTGGGTCATGGATGTATTAATCCGGGTTGTTTTGTACAAGTTTGTACATTCACTTAAGCCTGCCGTGGGAGCGCGACACACGGGTCCCCCGCCGACGGGGCCGTGTTTCGAAAGGTTCAATTGCTGCGCCGGGGTACGATGGAGTGGAAGGGAGGCCGGTCGGGTTGGTAGTCTAGTCCGGTTATGACACCTCCTTGACATGGAGGAGGCCG
>JBDGQC010000184.1:0-10930 GCA_042219375.1 Halolamina sp.
CCGGCGGCTTTTTCGACCGGCGCATCCAACGACGCTGCATGACCGAGTATCGGAAGGTGGCTGTGGAGGACGTGGCGAACACGCCGAACCCGACGCGCGCGAAGCGCGAACTCGACGAGGCGCTGGGGGCCTCGACGTTCGGGCTGAACTACTACGTCGCGGACCCCGGCGAGCAGATACCCTGGGGACGCCACCGGCACCCGGACCACGAGGAGGCGTTCTACGTGCTCTCGGGTGAACTCCAGGTCGAAACACCCGACGGCGAGTTCTCGGTCGGGCCGGACGAGGTGTTTTTCGTCCCCGAGAACGCGTGGAACCGCGCGGTTGCCGTCGGCGACGAGCCCTGCCGCCTGCTCGCGCTCGGCGCGCCCAAAGATTCAGACAGCGCAGTTATCGAGGACGAGTGCCCCGAGTGTGGCGAACTGACTCGCTGGGAGTACGAGACCACGGAAGCCGGCGACGGCTACGTGCTCTACTGCTCGGAATGTGGGGCCGAGACGAACCGGTTCAGCAGTTGAATTGCGGAAAGCCATAGGTTCGTAGGCAGCTACGCAGCCGGCCACACGTCGCTTCCGACCCCTTGAAGTTCGGAGTCGCCGGATGACGCGTATGGACGACCGACCCACGGCGACGGACGCGGCGGCGCTCATCGAACAGGCCCGGAGCGTTCTCGACGCCGCCTACGTTCCCTATTCGGAGTACCGTGTCGGCGCGGCCGTGCTGACCCAGGACGGCTCGATATTCACCGGCTGTAACGTCGAGAACGCCAACTACAGCAACTCCCTGCACGCCGAGGAGGTCGCCGTCGGGAGCGCCGTCCGGGCCGGCCACCGCTCGCTCGTCGCCGTCGCTGTCACCTCGGCGGCCCGCGACGGCGTCACCCCCTGTGGGATGTGCCGCCAGACGCTCGCGGAGTTCGGCGAGGAGGACGTGCCGGTCTACTGCGACGAGGGCGATGGCGAGTGGACCGAACACCTGCTTGGTGACCTCGTCCCCGACACGATTACGCCGGACATGCTCGGCGTCAATCCGGCGGCTGATGTGGGCGACGGGGCCGACGGCGATAGCGACGAATAGTGAGAGGCCCAAGCTGTCGTCGCGGCAAGCGTTATCCCCCCCCACCACATATCCCTCTCCATGTACGTCCGCGACGCACGCAACCGGGACGAGGCGTGGTTGCTCGACGAGATCGAGTCCATGGGTCTCGATGAGACCGCGTTCCGTTCGCGGGACTACGTCATCGCCGTTGACGAGGAGTCGAACGAGCGGGCGGGGTTCGGTCGCTACCGGATTCACAACACCGACGACGGCGACATCTGTGAACTGACGGGTATTGGCGTCGTCGAGGACTGGCGCGGCCAGGGCGTCGGCGCCCACGTGGTCGAACGGCTCATCGACACCGCCGCCGACAACGGGTTCGAGACGGTGTACGTCATCACCGACGAGGACGAGTACCTCGAACAGTTTGGCTTCGAACGAGTCGAGGACTCCCTCCCGTCGGTCATCGAGAAGCGCCTCGACCAGAAGCAGGAACACGTCGGCGAGGACGTGGTCGCACTCGCCATCGAAACCGATGCCTTCGAGATGCCCGCCGAACTCCGCGAACGGTTCAAACACGCGACGAAAGGCGGCCGCGAGCAGGAGGAGGAGGCTGAGGAACCGGTCGAGAGCCCCGAGGACTTCGGTATCGACCCCGACGAGGCCACCTACAAGTACGACACGGGCGGGTAGCGCGGCTCCGAAACCGACAAGCGCCGCCGCCGCCGACTACCGGCATGAACCCGCTCGACCGGTACGAGCCCCTCATCGAGGAGTACGAGGCCTTCCGGGACGCCTGCGACCGGCCGCTCCCCTCCGTGGTCCGGGTCAACGGCATCAAGGCCGACCCCGAGCGCGTCCGTGCCGCGCTCGACCGCGAGGGCGTCGTCTACGAGGACGTGGCGTGGCACGACCGACTGCTTCGCCTGCCCGAGGGCTCGCCCGGGACGAACTGGCCCTACGTCCACGGCTGGCTCCAGGGCCAGGAGGAGGTTTCAGCCCTCCCCGCGCTCGCGCTCGACCCCGCCCCCGGAGAGACGGTACTCGACACTTGTGCAGCGCCGGGCAGCAAGACCTGCCACCTCGCGGACCTGATGGACGACCGCGGGGCGCTCGTGGCCAACGACAACAACCTCGGCCGCATCTCCGCGCTCCGTCACAACGCCGAGCGCCTCGGGGTGAGCAACGTCGTCGTCACCAACCGCGACGCCCGGACGTTCGCGCTTGAGGGAATCGACGAGTTCGACGGCGTCGTCGCCGACGTACCCTGCTCCTGTGAGGGGACCTGCCGGAAGAACCCCGACGCGCTTGAGAACTGGACGATGAACCATGTCGAAAGCCTCGTCGGTGTCCAAAAGGGGATTCTACGCCGCGCGGTCCAACTCACCCGACCCGGCGGCGAGGTGGTCTACTCCACCTGCACGTTCGCGCCGGAGGAGAACGAGGGGGTGGTGAATCACGTGCTCCGTGAGGAGGACTGCGAACTGGTCGAGTGGGACCCGCCGGTGAAAACGACTGAGGGCATCACCGAGTGGCAGGGGGCAGCGTTCGACGACTCGCTGACGAACGCCCACCGTGTCTACCCTCACTTCAACGACACCGGGGGGTTCTTCGTGGCGAAACTCCGGGTGGGTGGCGAGCAGGTAGCTGACTCTGCGGCCGACGAGGAGGTGAGCGCGGCATGAGCGACAACGATGGCCAGCGGTTCGACCGCCTGCCCACCACGCCCGCGGAGCGCGAGGTGTCAGGCCGTGCCTCCCGGGAAGAAGTGCTCGACTGGTGGGAGGAGCGCTTCGGTGTCCCGCCTGAGCGGTTCGAGAACGTGACGTTCTGGGAGAAAGGCGCCGGGAAGCTCTGGGCGTTCAGCGGCGCCCTCCCCTCGCCGGTGGACGCCGAAGGGCTGGGTATCACCTTCCTGCGGACTCGACAGGAGCACTGGAAGCCGACCACCTCGGGGGTCCAGCGCTTCGCGGCCGACGCGACGAAAAACGTCATCGAACTCTCGCCTGACGAGGCAGCAGCGTTCGCCGCCGGTCACGACCAGGACATCGAGCGGTGGGAGGGTGACTGGGGGTATCTCGTCGCCGCCCACGAACTCGGCGGCGAACTCGCGCCCATCGGCGTCGGCCTCTACGTTTACGGCGAACTCCGCTCGACGGTGCCGAAGGGGAACCAGCAGGAACTCGCGGTTCTGGACGACTGACGCGTTACTTCTCCCGCACGGTCCCGCCGCTCAGGCCCTCCCACTCCACGCGATAGCCGAGTTCCGCGAGCGCCGCGGAGGCATCCGAGAGCCCGTATTCGGAAAGAACTGCCTCGGCCGCCGAGAGCGCCATCCCGTCCTCGATTCGCTCGCCGAGTTCGTCGAGCATCGCGGGTCGGACGAGCGTCCGCCCGACTCGCGCGTGCTCGGGGAAGGATTTCCCGTCGACGGCGTCGACGGAGACGCCGTACTCCTCGGCGACGGTCGCGAGTGGCGCGGCGTCGGCGTCCGGCACTAACTCCTCCGGGAGCGAGTCGGCGGCGTCGGCGACCAACTCCGCCTCGAACTCCCGGAGGACGTCGACCACGTCTTTGACCCGAACGGAGCCGGCGTACGGAATCGCGCGGTGGTCGCGGGCCTCGATGTCCTCGCTCGCGGCCAAGGACTCGTCAACTGCGACCAGCAGTTCCACGTCGTCAACGTCGGCCAATTGGGAAAGCTTCTTTTCCACGTACTCGGGCGTCCAGAACCCCATAATCTCGAAGTAAACCCGGAACCGCTCGGCGACGGACCGGTCCGGGGCGCCGGCTGGCGCGTAGTCGAACGCGAAATCGGGCACCATCACCCGGTTCCCGGTCGCCAGCAGTTCCGGTTCCCGCACGAGGTCCCAGTCGGTGTCGAGGCTCTCGAACGACGCCGCGAACTCCGCCTCGACGGTCGAATCGTAGCTCGGTTCCGCGACCGGTTCGACGCCCGGAACCGATACGTCCTCGTCTGTGAGCACCATCTCCCGCTCGCGGCCCCTGTCGTCGATGGTCGCCGAGAGGCGCCAACTGTCGGTCTTCGCGACCGAGCGCAGCAGCCGAGCGAAGGAGGTGCCATAGCGCCGGGTGGAGCGAAAGAGCGAATCCGGCCCGGTGACGACCAGTTCCCGTCCGGCGTCCGTCTTGCGCACCTCGTACATCAGGCCGAGGCGCTTGACCGCGCTCACGAGGTCGGCCGGCTCCGAGCAGCGCACCCGCACTTCGGTCGCGTCGAACAGCGCCGTCTGGGCCAGCGAGAGGTCGTACTGCTCCAGTAGTTCGTCGGGGCCCCAGCGTGGCTCAAAGGACGCTACCACCTGATTCGGTTCACGGTCGGCGTAGAGGGAGGACTCGACGGCGTCGGCAGCCACCCCGAGGCGGTCGGCTGCACGCGAGAGCGCCTCCTCGCGCTCGTCCCCATCGACGACTGACACCGATTCGGCGCTCTCGAACACCGTTCGGCGGGTCCGTCGGGGCGGCACCGCGGCGTCGGTTTCGAACGTCGCGTCGCGCTCCAGCAGCGCCGCAAGCCCCCGGACGAGTTTGAACGAGTCCGCAGACCGTTCTGCCTCCTCCAACGCTTCGCGGAGCGTGGCGCGGCGCTCCCCGACGTGGCCTTGAAAGACGCCGAGGAGGCTGGCCGCGAGCGGGCGGTCGGACGCGTCGGTGAACTGGAGGTGGTAGCCACCACCGGCCCGCGAAACCCGGAGGTGTTCTTTCCGCAGCACGGGGCGCGATAGGTGATGCGTCGGTAAAACCCCGCCGGAGGGCCGACCCGGTAACCGTTGACCCGCCATGTCGGCCGAGGATTCAAATACGGGAACGGGACCACCTCCGCCATCGTCTGAGCGACGCCGCAGGGAGGCCGAGGTGGGAGTGCGGCAGACCCCCTGCGGAGCGACGGCTGCCGCCTGTTCGCCACAGCGGAACGCTGATTGTGCTCCGCCGGGAGCTACGGCTATGCAGCGACGCGGCGTCCTCGCGCTCGGCGCTCTCGCGCTCGCCGGGTGTGTGACGAGCGCCAGGGACGAATCGGGGCCACGGAACCCGCCAACGACGCCGGAAGGAGGGGAGCCACAGGACGGGACCGAGGAGCGACAGCTACGCATCGTCGGCTCCGAGATCACCGAGGGCGAGGAGGGGTCGCTCGTGCTCTCTATCGTCGTCGAGAACACCGCCGCGGAACGCCGAAGCGGCACGCTCGTTGCAACTGCGACGGTTGCGGACACGGAGTACGAAGCGTCCGAGGAAGTTTCGCTCGCGGGCGAGACGCAGGCCACGTTCGACCTCGTCTTCGACGTGAGTTACGACAGTTGGGAGGAGAGCGGTGGGCTGACGTTCGGCTGGGCCAGCCAGTTCGAGGATTAGCGGCGCCGCTCGGCGACGCGTTCCTCGGCTGTCTCGGCGCTCACGAGTTCGTAGAGCAGGGCCCGCGACCCGTCGGCTTTCGGCCGAAGAATCCGGCCGAGCCGTTGGGTGAACTCCCGCTCGCTCCCCGACCCCGCGAGTACGACGGCGACGTTGGCGTCGGGCACGTCAACTCCCTCGTCCAGCACCTTGGCGGTCACGATACGGGAGTACTCCCCCGAGCGGAAGCGCTCCAGTATCTCCCGGCGTTCGGCGGTACCCGTCTCGTTCGTGATAGCCGGGATGAGGAACCGCTCGGAGAGCCGGTAGACCAGTTCCGTGCTCGCGGTGAAGAGGATGAGTCGGTCATCGCGGTGTCGGTCGAGAATCGTCGCGAGTTCGGCGACCTTGTTGTCGGCCTCCCGAACGATGGTTCGCGCGCGCTGCTTGGCCAGCAGCGCCTTCCGGGCCTCCGGGTCACGCCCGGACCGCTTGACGAGTTCCTGATAGTCGCTCCCGCGACGCATCGAGATGCCGGACCGCTTGAGATAATCCACGAACGTGTCCTGAGCCTCCTCGTAGCGTTCGCGCTCTTCGGGGGTTAGTGAGACCTCGACGCGCTTGATGTCGTAGTCAGCGAGGTGCTCGCCCGCGAGATCGTCAACGTCGAGGTCGTACAGTTTCGGTCCGACCAGGTTCGAAACCGCTTCATGCGCACCGTCGGGGCGCTCGAACGTCGCGGTCAGCCCGAGCCGCGCCGGCGCCGCGAGCAGCCGCGCGATTTCCTGATACCCCTCGCCGCCGAGGTGGTGGACCTCATCGAACACGACGAAGCCGAACTGGTCCCCGACATCCTCGGCCTTGAGATAGGCCGAGTCGTACGTCGAGATGGTGATGGGTTCGCGGCGCTGTTCGCCGCCGCCGAACTGGCCAATCGGGACATCGAACTCCGCTTCGAGTTCCCGGCGCCATTGATTGAGCAGGTCGATAGTCGGGACGACGACCAGCGTCGGCACGCCCAGCGCGGCCATCGCGGCGACTCCGATAACGGTCTTCCCAGCTCCGGTGGGAAGCTCCAGTACCCCCCGTTCACCGGCATCGTGCCACGCGTCGAGCGCCTCCTGCTGGTACTCCCGAAGCCGGTACTGTGTCGAGAGTCTGAACTCCTCGACATCGAGAACTTGGTCCCGGTACGCCATACTGTGCGCGTCAAGCGCGTCCCGGAGGTCCGCATAGCGATAGGCCGGCGTCCGGTAGCCGCCGCTGCGCTCGTCGACCACGAGGAAGTCGCGTTCGGCGGCGAGGTCCGCGAGGCTGTCGACCTCGTCGCCGGCGAGATGGATGGTGCCGTCCTCGAACCGAAGCCGGAGCGTCACACCCGGCGTAGGCTCCCCCGGCGCTTGTGGATTTCGGGTGGCTCTCCCGCTGACTGGGCTTCCGAATCGCTTACACCCCATGGACCCAGTAGCTACGGCTATGACTGACGATGATATCGAGGCCGCGGTCGCGGCGTTCCTCGACGCCGCCGACGAGGTGTACGGCGAGTACGAGCAGGGGTATATGGACGCCGACGCGGCGCTCTCGCTGCTGGAGACGCGCATCGAGACGTTGCGAGAGCGGACAGAAGAGTAGTCGACTACCGCGGCCTTCGTCGAAAGGGGCAACTGTTAACGGGATACCCGTCTCCCATCCGGGTATGACCGAGTTCTCCGACCGGGTGGAGCGCATCTCCATCTCGGGCATCCGCGAAGTGTTCGAAGCGGCTGGCGACGACGCAATCAACCTCGGCATCGGGCAGCCGGATTTCCCGACGCCCGACCACGCCCGCCGCGGCGCCATCGAGGCCATCGAGGCAGGAAAGACCGACGCCTACACCGCCAACAAGGGCGTCCGCGAACTCCGGGAGGGTATCGTCGCGAAACACGAACGTGACCTGGGACTCTCCTACGACCCCGACCAGGTAATCGCCACCGCAGGGGGAAGCGAGGCCCTCCACATTGCGCTGGAGGCCCATGTCGGCCTCGGCGACGAGGTCGTGATTCCTGACCCCGGGTTCGTCGCCTACGACGCGCTGACGAAACTCGCCGGCGGCGAACCGGTGCCGGTCCCGCTCCGGGACGACCTCACGCTCGACCCGGCGGCCGTCGAGGAAGCTATTACTGACGACACCGCCGCGTTCGTCGTCAACAGCCCTGGCAACCCGACCGGTGCGGTGTCCCCGCCTGAGGACATCAGGGAGTTCGCCCGCATCGCCGCGGAGCACGACGTGCTCTGTATCTCTGATGAAGTGTACGGCCGCATCGTTTTCGACGGTGAGCACCGCTCCCCCGCTGCGTTCGCGCCCGAGCACGTCGTCGTCGTCGATGCCTGCTCGAAAAGCTACTCGATGACCGGCTGGCGGCTGGGCTGGGTCGCGGCCTCCGAGGAACGCATCGAGCGCATGCTCCGGGTGCATCAGTACGTCCAGGCGTGTGCGTCCGCGCCCGCACAGTACGCCGCCGCGGCCGCCCTCACCGGACCACAGGATGTCGTCGGTGAGATGGTCGATACCTTCGAGCAGCGCCGCGATATCGTCGTCGACGGCCTCACCGATATCGGCCTCGACGTGCCGACGCCCGAAGGTGCGTTCTACGTCATGCCCGAAGTCCCCGACGGGTTCGTCGACGAGTGTATCGACCGGGGTGTCGTCGTCGTCCCCGGCGAGGCGTTCGGCGAGCACGGCGAGGGGTACGCCCGCATCTCCTACGCCACGAGCACCGAGCAGATTCACGAGGCGCTCGACATCATGGGCGACGCCGTTGCGGCGGTCCGGTAGCTATTTCCGCGGCCAGTCGCCCCGCCGGCTACTGGAACATCCCCGTGCGCGAGACCTGCGAGGCCTCGTGCTGATCGGCCTGTTGCATCCGCTGTGCGAGTTCCTTGCGCTGTTCCATGATATCCTCGGCTTCCTCCACCAGCCGTTGGGTCTCGACGTCGACGCCCGCGACCGGATTGATGCCGTTTTTGATGAGCGCGTGGGCGCCCTGCGGGTCGGGAAACCGCGGGTCGGTATCGACCATCAGGCCGATGGCGTCGGCGCTCTCATCGGCGGCGTTCGACAGTAGCGCGCCGCAGGGGCCGGAAATCATCCCGCTCTCGTCGGGCGCGGGGACCGCTTCGGCGTCGAGGAACTCTTGCCCGTCCCCGACGCCGATACCCTCGACGGACGGGACTTCGTCGGCGTCCCGCTCGGCCGGTAACCCGCCGAGATAGACGGGGAGCACGTCGTTCTCGACGACCCATTCCGTGAGTCGCTCGGCGAACAGCGGCGCATCCATCACGTGGACCGGCACGTCGCTCCGGAGCGCGACGAGGTCCTCGTCCGCGTCGATGTAGAGCCGGATGGGCGGGTGTACGCCCCGCTCGTCGCCGTCGAAGACGGTTACGGGCGGGATACCCTCGCCCCGGATTTCCGCGAACTGCACCATCTCCAGACGGTCGATGAGGTGGTCGGTGGCGATTTTCCCGACAAGGCCCACGCCGGGCATCCCTTCCACGAGCGTCGTCTCTGACGGGTCTACGGTATCGTCGGTGGTGCGGATTTCGACCATGCATCCGGGTGGGGCCGCCCGGCGCAAGTGCGTTGTGGCGGAAAAGGGGGACCGGCGTCGTTAGCCGCCGAAGTTGACGGTGCTGATCTGTTCGATGTTCCCCTCCACGTCCGTGTTGAACCGCCAGAACGAGTAGGTGACCGCCTTCATGTCGCCGTTCTCGTCGAAGTCCACCGACGAGGAGGCGCCGACGTAGTTAATCGGCTCACCCTCGGCGGCGAGCTGAACCCCCTCGACGAGGTTCGCCGGGGTGATTTCGGTGCCGCCGTCGGGGTTCGCGACGGTTCGCATCTCCTCTTTGATGGTGTTGCCGTCGTTCTCGCCGGCCCGTGTCGCCGCCAGCAGCTGCACCGCGCTGGCGTCGTAGGCGTGGGAGTTGAACACGCCGGGCGAGCGGCCGTACTCGTTCTCGTACTGGCTGACGAACGCGTCGTTCCCGGGGCCGGAGGGGAGCGGCGCCGTGCCGTAGACGTTGGACATGTCCTCGCCGACGTTGCCCGGCAGGTCGCCGCTCTGGAGGCCGTCGGTGACCAGGATATCCGTCTCCGTGCTGTACTCCGCGTAGTAGTCGCGGAATATCTGAATCCCCGATGCGGGATAGCCGATGATCACCAGCATGTCGGGGTCGTCGGCCATCGCCTCGCCGAGTTCCGTGCTGTAGGAGTCCTTCTCCTTGCGGAACGCGACGCCCGTCTGGACGGTGCCACCGCCGTCTTCGAAGGACTGTTTGAACGACTCGAACAGCGCCTGGCCGTAGTCGTTGTTGACGTAGAGCGCCGCGGTCGTGTTGGCTTCGAGGTTCTGGCTCCCGACCTGGGCCATCACCTGCCCCTGGAGCGCGTCGGACGGCGCGGTCCGGAAGATCAGGTCGTTGTCGTCCAGCGTGGTGACGTTCGGCGACGTGGACGACGGCGAGCAGCCGATGGCGCCGTTCGGGATGAGCGACTCGCGGGTCACCTGTAGGTTCACGCCGGAGGAAGCCGGCCCTGTCACCATCGGATAGCCCGCGTTGACGAGGTCGTTCGCGGCTGAAACCCCCGCCTGTGGGTCCGTCTGGGTGTCTTCGACCCGCTGGTCGATGGTGATCGGCGCATCGCCTGCCTCGATGGTCTTCTTGGGCAGTATCGCGCCGTCGCGGATCGGCTTCCCGACAGAGGCGAGGTCACCCGACAGCGGGAGCAGCACACCGAGTCGGGCTTCGAAATCGCCGCCGCCGCCGGACTGGGAGATACAGCCGGCGAAGCCGGCGAGCGCTCCGCCACCGATACTACCGAGTACTTCACGCCGATTGAGTTCGCGTACCATACCCGTATGGGTATAGTAGATAACATATAAACCTTCCTCAGTTCTTGCCGGAAATCAACCACCTTCCGGGATGGAACACCCGCGAAACAGCAGGTTGAAACGCGGCGGTTCCGTCAGCTACGGCAATGACTATCCCCTCGTTCGTCATCGGCATCGCGGGCGGGACCGGCGCCGGCAAGACCACCGTTGCTCGGCTGGTTACTGAGAACGTCGGCGATTCGGTGACCCGCATCCCGCTCGACAACTACTACGAAGACCTGAGCCATCTCGAGATGGCGGAACGCGAGGCGGTCAACTACGACCACCCCTCGGCGTTCGAGTGGGAGCTGCTCCGGGACCACCTACGACAGCTCTCGGAGGGCCAGCCGATTGAAATGCCCCAGTACGACTTCGAGCGGCACAACCGGGCGGACGAGCCGGTTACGGTCATCCCGACGGACGTCATCGTCCTCGAAGGGATTCTGGCGCTCTACGACGAGGACATCAACGAGATGCTGGACCTGCGGCTCTACGTCGAGACTGACGCCGACGTACGCATCCTCCGGCGTATCCGGCGGGACGTGCTGGACCGGGGGCGGGAACTGGAGGACGTCATCGACCAGTACCTCTCGACGGTGAAGCCGATGCACGAGCAGTTCATCGAG
>JBDGQC010000002.1:0-10916 GCA_042219375.1 Halolamina sp.
GGAGCTGAACACCGACCGGACGATACGCGGCGACCCGGACCGGATTCAGCGCCTGCTCGAGAACCTGTTCCATAACTCGGTCGAACACGGCTCCACCGGGAACCCGAGTGGCGCCACCGAGGAGGGAGCGGCCGAAGAGTTGACTGTTCGAGTCGAGTCCTGTCGCGGGGGGTTCGCCGTCGCTGATAACGGCTCCGGCATCCCCCCGGAGGAGCGCGAGTCGGTGCTGAAGTTCGGCTACAGCACGGCCGAAGAGGGAACCGGGCTGGGGCTCTCCATCGTCACCGAAATCGCGGAGGCCCACGGCTGGCGGGTCGAGGTCGGGGAGAGCGAGATGGACGGTGCGCGCTTCGCGTTCCGCGGTGTCGCGGGCGGAAGGGAAACGCCTTAATGAGTCTCGGGCGCACTCTAACACATGACCGACGAGGACGACCAGAGCGAGGAGGGCGGCGAGATCTCCCCGGACACGTTGGACGCCCGCCTCGACGACGCGGAGGAGGCGCTTGCGGCCGCCGAGACCGAGGCCGACCTCGACGAGGTCGAAGCCAGCCTCGACGACATCGAGAGCGACCTCGAAGCCGCCGACCTGCCGGAGGCCGAAGACGAGGACGAGGCAGACCCCGCCGAGGAAATCGAAGGGCGCCTCGACGACCTCCGCGGGTCGCTCGCGGACCAGCGCGGCCCCTACGCCGAGGATGTGCTCGACGCAATCGGCGAGCACCAGTCCACTACCGAGGACACACGTTGGACCGCCGACGGCGTCCCGGCCGTTCAGGAAGCCGTCGACTCGTTCCTCGACGCTGCGGGCGATTCGCTCGACACAGACTTCGGCAGCGCCAGCCAGGAAGGGACCGAGGCGCTCACCCACGAACTCGATGCCGTCGTCGACGCAATCGAGGACGCGGGTCTCGACCCTGACGACGACGCCGACGCGCTGACCGCGCTGGAGGAAGCGACTGATAGCCTCGGCACCGGCCTGGAGGAGGCCGAGGAGTGGGAGGACTTGGAGGTTCACGAACAGCTACGGGCCGAAGGGTTCTACGACGTGCTCGGCCACTACAAGGACTTCCCCGTGGAGTGGGCGGCGCTGAAGGAACACGAGAAGCAGGGCAACGTCGAGCAGGTCCTCCGGGCCCTCGATGCGATGGACTCGGACTTCATGGAGCGACACTGTCTGGAGGCGCTCACTCGCATGGGTGATGCTGGAGCGTTCGACGAGATGCATCAGCGCGCCCAGAAGCGCGACCGGCCGGGCATCAAGGCGCTCGGGAAGATGGGCCCCGGCGCCGAGGAAGCCGTGGAGACGCTCGTGGAGTACGTCGACACGGATTCGGACCCCCAGCTACAGAAGGTGACGTTCCGCGCGCTCGGGGAGATCGGGAGCGCGGAGGCGGTCCAGCCTCTCGCGAACAAACTGGCAATGGACAACGAAAACGTCCGCCCGCTCGCTGCGCGCGCGCTCGGACTCATCGGGGACACCCGAGCGATTGAGCCGCTGGCCGACACCGTAGCGAACGACGAGGACCGCACCGTCCGCACCGCTGCTGCGTGGGCCCTCCGTCAGATCGGCACCCGCGAGGCATTAGCGGCCGCCGCCGAGTACGAGGACGCGAAATCCTATACGCTACAGGCCGAGGCCGAGAAGGCCCGGGACGCGCTCGAAGCCGGCGACGACGAGGCCGCCGTCGAAGCGTAGCGCCGTCTCGCTTTCTTCCGTTCACCGCCGCACCAGTCGCGCCCGCTACGCGCTCCGCCAGTAGAACTTCGGTCCGAGGACGAGATACGCGAGCGCGACGTACAGCAGGCCGAACGCGAACCCGCGACCGTAGACGCCCGGCAGCAGAATCGCGCCCGCCTGCACCACGCCCATGATGAGTGCGTCCCTGGCATAGAGGTCGGGGTAGACGATATCCGACACCATCAGCGGCGTCAGCACCGACGCTAACACGAGCAGGAACGCCGCGCCGTGAAACCCTGTCAGCACGGTTGCGGCAAACAGCGTCGCGGCCAGCGTCGTGGGCACTCCGACCGTCTTCTCGCTCCCGCTGTCGTAGGCGGTGTAGAGGCCGAGGCGGGTGACGGCGGTTGCGACGTACAGCGCCGGCACGAGCACGCCACCGAGCGCGAGCACGCCATCGGCCGAGAAGCCGGAGAGCAGCGAGACGGGCGACCCCCATTCGCTCTGGGTGACCCCGGCGACGACGAAGGCGGGCGCGACCCCGAAGGTGGCCACGTCCGCAAGCGAGTCCAGATGCGGGCCGGCATCGGTACCGCCGAACTTCCGCGCGACGACGCCGTCGAGACCGTCGGCGATGGCCCCCAGCAGGACGAGTTTGGCCGCGGTGTTGATGTCCACGGTGGCCGCAACGACTGCGAGGAAGCCGAGCGCGGCGTTTCCGATGGTGACGGCATCGGCGAGCCCCAACCGGTCGAGGAACCGCGAGCGCATACCCGCCCTCTCAGTCGGGTCGGGTATACGTGTTTACATCCGCGGTCGAACGGGAGTCGAATCCTGCCGCCTTTAGTTCTCGGCTGCCAACGTCAGGCATGAAGCGCCGACGCTATCTCGTCGCCGCAGGGACGAGCGCCGCGGTAAGCCTCGGGGGCTGTCTCGGACTGACCCCTGCGGAGGAGACGAACTACGACGTGGGAATGGCTCCGGCGTCGTTCGACCCGGCCGAACTGACTGTGAGCGTCGGCGACGAGGTAGTCTGGGAGAACACGAGTTCGCGGACTCACACCGTGACCGCCTACGAGGACGGCATCCCCGACGGGGCGACGTTTTTCGCCAGCGGCGGCTACGAGAACGAACAGGCCGCCCGCGAGGCCTGGTCGGAAACCCTCGCCGGCGGCATCGAGGCCGGCGAGCGGTTCACGCACACCTTCGAGGTGGCCGGCGAGTACCAGTACTTCTGCATTCCGCACGAAAAGGGCGGGATGCGGGCGACCGTGGTCGTCGAGGAGTAGCACGCCGGTTCCGCGATTCTGACGGCGCTATCGCTCACCCGCGCACATCACGAAAAGCGGAGTCGTTCGACGGGTAAAGCCGAGCTACTCGGACTCTTCCACGTCGACCGCGGCCTCCTCCTCGGCGGCGACCTCCTCGGGTCGCGCTTCGAGGGAGAGCTTCTGGACCTCGACCCGGCGGAGCGGGTAGATCGTCTTGGCCTCGCCGTAGATGGCCGAGGAGATGCGGCCCTCGACGACGCTATCGACCAGTTCCTCGAACGTCCGCTCCTCGGCGGCTTCCTCGACGATGTCCACCATCACCGAGCGGATGGCCTTCTCCTGTGGCCGGTCGGCCTTCTTGGTCGTCAGCGCGACGGGTTGGACCTGGACGCGGTAGTCGTCCGTGGTCAGCACCGTCACGTTCGCTCCGACCTTGGAGGCACCGCGGCGCACGAGCGAGCGCAGGTAGTCCCGCGTCAGCTCGTACTGGATGAACTCCGTGTAGGCGGCGTCGCTCCCCACGTCGTTGATTTTGAACGTGAGCTTGTTGTTGTTCTGTCCCTGGTCGCCCTCCATCTCGCCCAGCGTGGTCTCGATGGTCCGGCCGACGACCTGGTTCGGTTCTTCTGCGACGGTCTCACCGAGTTCGGCCCGGTCGAACTGCTCGGGCGCGAGCACGGTGTACCAGCGTTTCCCCTGTATCGTGGATGATTTCTCGCTCATAGGTTGTCTGTGTCCCGCGCCGTCTCGGCGACGGCGTCGGCGACGGTGAGGTTGACGACGTAGTCGTCGACGGTGGCGGCGAGGCCGCCGGTCCGGTCCCGGACCACTATGGTCCTGACCGTCGCTCCGTCGACGCGCGTCGTCATCGCATCGGTGTTGTCGGGAGCGAGCGCGGCGGCCACGGTCGCGGCGTCCTCGTGTGTCGTGGACACCACGGCCTCGCGGCGTGCCTCGCTCATAGCGCCTCCCGGAACGCGTCCGTGAACTGTGTCGTCTCTGTGTCGAATCGCGCCGTGCCGGCCCGTTCTGCGCCCCGTCCCGTGCCGCCAACGGCGTCGGCGGCGGCGGTGATAGCCTCGCCGACCCCTTCGGCACCAGCCACGGCGGCGGCGCCGTCGGTGACTGCGAGGACGGTCGGTTCGGGCGCGCGGAAATCCCGGCTGAGACGGGCGACTGCCGGGAGCGCTGCGGGGTCGCTCCCCGGAACCCGGATGACCGAAAGCCCGTGGTGGCGGGCGGTTTCGGCCTCTCGAAGCAGTCGGTGAACCGTCTCCCCGTGGCTTCGCCAGGCGTCGAGCGCGGCCTCGCGGGTGTCCTCGTCGCCGACTGAGCGGCGGCCCAGCACCAGCGGAATGCCGGCGCCGGGCGCCGTTCGGGACACGGCGTCGAGCACGTCGGCGTAGCCCCCGAGCGTGGCAAACGGCCCATCGGGGGTCGCATACGGGCGAAGCGCCCGCTCGACCTGTTCGGCCGCACGCGGAGTCGCGCCCTCGGCGGTGACGGTGTCGATAGCGACCAGCGAGGCGAGACGCCGGCCGAAGGAATCGGCGGCATCCGTGTCCCCGCTGTCGTCGTGGCCCTCCCGGAGTTCCGCGAGCAGCGCCGCGGCGGCGCTCTCGTCGCCCGAGAAGGGTGCGTGGAGCCGAGTCGACGCCGCGAGGCCGACCGTGTAATCGTCGGTTGGAATCGCGACGCCGGGTCGGCGCTGTACCCGTTCAGCGTCCTGTGCGTCCCGGAGTGCGGCCTCGGCTGCCTCGACCCGTTCTCCCGCGGCGAGAGTGCCGGCGAGTGCCAGTATCGGGTCGGGGTCGGTGCCGAGCGCATTCGCGGTCGCGTAGGCTTCGGGACTCGCGGGCCGGGAGAGCGTCACGTCGCCCTCGACCCCGACAGGGCCGATAGCGACGGTGACGGCGTCCTCCGTGGCGCTGCCCGTGCCGAGGCGGAGTTGGAACGGCGTGGCGCGCTGCTCACACGCCCCTGCCAGGACACCGGCAGCCGCGAGGCTGTCGCCGTCGTTCGCGGCGACGACCCGAACGAACGGGGCCGACGCGAGCGTTTCGGCGGTGGCGTCCTGGACGGCGGGGCGTGCCTTCGACATCTACTCCAGCAGTTCTTCGGCGGTTTCGTAGTCGTACTCGAAGTCGGCGTCGAGTTCGTCGCCCCGGTAGTAGTAGACCAGGCGACGGATTTTCGACTCCGTGTTCTGGAGCGCCCGCTTGTTCTGGGCGTCCTGCGGGTTGCGGTCCATGTGTTTGCGCAGGCGGACCGCCCGCTCCATCAGGTTCCGGAGGTCCTCGGGGAGGTCGGAATCGGCGTCGTGCTCCTCGAGGATCTCGGTGACTTTCTTCCCGGTCGCCAGTTTGACGTCCGGGATGGGCGTGCCCTTCACGCCCTCGTCGCGCAGTTTCAGGCCGATCTGGCTCGGGTCGAGGCCCTGCTCTGCGAGTTCGACGACGCGGGACTCCACGTCCTCGGCGTCGACGTCGCTCCACTCCGGCGGTTCCTCTGCCACGGGGTTGTCCGAACCGGACGACCCGCGGCGACGGGTGTGCATTCGTGCCATTGGTATGAGTTGGAACGGCACTGACCGCGAAAAGACCGACGGTTCTGTCGGTACACTTCCGCAATCTCAGAGCCCGGTCGACCCGGGCGAGTCAGATTTGCGGCCGTGCTGTTCCCACCGAAGAGTGACGGGCGAGGGGCTTAATGGCTTTCCATCGACGGTCCCCGGGCGTCGATGGCGCGAGAGAACGGGCGCTTGTCTCGTGCCAACTCGTGCCATCGGTTCCGGTCGCATCGAAGCCCTTAATAATGCGACGGCGAAACGATTTGACGCGTCGCGGGCTCGTAGATCAGTGGTAGATCATCCCCCTGGCACGGGGAAGGCCGGGGGTTCAAATCCCCCCGAGTCCATCGGATTTTGCGACGAGCTATCCGTCGAGTGCCTGCTGAGCGAAGCGAAGTAGCGCACGAGGCTCCTGCGAGTCCACTCAGGGTTTGCTGGCTGAGTCCTCACCATTCGTCGGAGTCTGTTGAGGTCTCACAAGCCGGATTTTTCACGGACGATGTGACCACCAGCACCGCCGATGGCGCCGAGAACCGCCCCAGCGACGAACCCAGCGCCGCCGCCGAGAGTCAACATCGTGCGGACGGCCTCCGAGAGGTTTCCCGTCTGTCCATGGGCCGGCGTCATCCCCAACATGACCACCAGAAACCCGAGTCCGATGACGGCACCGACAGCCGTCAGTCCGAACGCGGTCGCGAGGCAGCCGAGTATCGCACTCCTCCGGGGAGTATCGTGTAACAGGAACCCCGTTGTTGCGCCGCCGATACTGGCAGACACCACGGGAGGAAGGATGAACAGCCAGACAGGGACCCAGTTTCCCACCATCTCGCTGGTCGCGAACCCGAGGAACGGAAGGGAGAGCAGCGCGAGGACCGTCAGTATGACCGTAACCATTACCCCCGAGATGACGCTCCCGACCGTCTTCCACCAGGTCATAGAGCCACATCTCCCCGTCAAGTGATAAATTCCGTAGCTCACCCGCGACCCGACGAGACGGTTTCTCAGCACGCCGAAAACCGGCAACCGTACAACAGATTCTCCGGATTTCATCACCGGCCGCTGAAGGATACTTTTAATCAACCTATACGTGGCCACAAATTACTATTGGGCGACGGTCGACCTTCCACACGGGATGTCTGACAGACATGTACACTCCGATAGCGTCGGGAGACGAACGTTCGCGAAAGGGCTCGGGGCTGCGGGGCTTGGGGCCATCAGCCTCGGCTTCTCCGCCCGGTCCGTCGCAGCCCAGAAACGAGAACGCGGCACCGAGGTCACCCTCTACGCCGCACAGGATATCGACGCCGGAACCGTCCACGTCAGCGAAGACGCAGACGGGCTCAAGGTGACCTACGAGACGACCGGGGGGTGGAAACTGACGGAAACCCACCTGCACGTCGGCGACGAGTTCGAGGACATCCCGACAACTCGTCCCGGCAACCCGATTCCGGGTCGCTTCGAACACAGCGGCAAGCCCGCCGGCGAGAGTACCACTTCGGCGACTTACGAAGTCTCCCTTGATGGGAAGGAACTCCCCGTGTTCATCGGCGCTCATGCCGTCGTCGAACACGCGGAGCACGGCAAGGAAACCGCGTGGGGCAACGGCCGGAAGTTCACCGACCACGAAAGCGCCGCCGGTCCCGGCAGAGGACGCGGTAGCTGGGCGACCTACTTCCGCTACCCCCTGTGGAACGAGTTCGGCGACGAAAAGTAAGGAAGGCGTGTTTCTGACCGCTGGTCAGCTTTCGACGCGATTTCACCTCTTCACGCCCGCAGTTCAGTCCACGGAGCGAATTTCTTCCGCCGCGAATCGCTCACCAGTCCAGCGCCACGACCCCAGCGACTGCTCGCCAGCGAGCGAACAGATGACGTAAGAGTAGCCGGACCACGTTGCCCGGTCGGTGTCGGTCGCGCTCGGTTGCTCCGGGCCGTGTGGATGGCTATGGTAGAACCCGACCACCTCGTCGGCGTCAGCCTCGATAGCCTCAATCGTCGCGAGTAGTTCTTCGGGGTCGATACGATACCGCTTCCGGGGTGATTCGGCGACGTTCTCGGTCGGATGGGCCGCAGTAACCCGACTCCGTTTCTCGCCGTACTCGCCGGCCAGCACGCCACAGATTTCCTCGTCGCCGCCCCGCTCGGCGTGGGTCAGTATCTCGGCTCTGACGCGACCGGGGAGAACCAGCACGCTCAGGCGTCGGTACCGCGCTCCAGTTCGTACTCCCAGGCGTCGTACCCACCGGCCATGCTGCGAACCTCTGCGTCGTCGTCGACGCCCTCGAAACTCCCGATGAGGCGGGCCGCCTGCACGGAGGACTGCCCGATCGGACAGGTGACGACGACGTCGCCGCCCCAGTCAATTTCCTCGACCCGCGTCGGGAGTTCGGTCATCGGGACGTTGATGGCGCCGGGGATGTGCCCCTTCGCGAACGCGCCGGGCGGCCGGATGTCGATAACCTGAACGGGTTCGTCGGCGTCGAGTTTCCGCTTGAGTTCCTCGGGGGTGACCTCATCAACCATAGGGGAGGAACGCGGCGGACGGCCTTTCCTGTTTCGGACGTGGTTGCTCGCTCCCATGACATACTTACGCCGTTCGACTTCCCGTGCGAGGACCGAGCAAGCGGTACGAGCGATGGTGGAAGTTCTCGCGTCGGAGGCCACTACTCCGGACGCGGTTCGCGAATCCGTTCCAGAATCAGGTAGCCGGCGGTCCCGGCGACGAAGGCGACGCCCACGTTCGTCAGGGCGCCGAGGACGCCGACAGCGACCGCCGTAGGTCGATGGCTCGACGCCAGCCCGGACCGGGCCAGTTCCGCGGCGACCAGCGCGAGCACCACCCCGAGTATCGCCATCGGGAACGCGGCGACGACGCCGGCACCCAAGGCGGCGACGCCGTAGAGTCCGCCGAGCACGAGGTTCGAGGCGGCGGTTCTGGCGCCGAAGGTGTACTTCCCGACGACGCCGCCGCTGCCGTGACACATGGGAAGCGCCCCCAGCGGCACCGCCGCGAGGTTCATGACGCCCATGCTGGTGCCCAGTTCATCGGGCGACACGTCGGCGTCGTAGTACTGGGAGAGCAACAGGGACGTGGCGATTGCGGCGTTGCCGACGGTCATCGCGAGTTGGGCCACCGTCGCCTCGACCGTTCTCGTCGTGACGGCCCCCGGAGCCGGGAGTGCCGTGGCGAAGGAGGGTAGGGCGGGGGGAGGAACACCGTTCCCGGCGACCGCGACGCCGACACCGATTGCCAGAACCACCAGGGCACTCGCCCGTCGGTAGCCCGCGAACGTGACCGCGCTCGTGGCGGCGACGCCCACCGCCGCCAGCGGGAGCGAACCGAGGCTCAGGCCGATACCGGCCTCCAGCAGGACGAACGCGACGGCCAACTGCACGCCGCGGACGACTGGCTCGCCGATGTAGCCCGCCAGCCGTCCGAGCGAGCCAGTCCCCCCGAGCAGTAGCAGCACAACCCCCGCGAGGAGGCCGGCCACCACCAGTTCGTCGGGGGTGAGCGCGCCCGCGATGACCAGCGCCGCGAGCGCCTTCATTGGTTCGACGGAGACGGGAAGCCCGTAGTAGACCCCCCAGACGACCTGGAACGCGCCGAAGCTGAGCAGCATTCGCGCCAGCGAGATGTCTGTGAGCGCGCCGATGGCGACAGCGACGGGCAGCACCGTAACCGAATCCCCCAACGCACCGGTGAGTTCGCCGCGGGAGAACCACACGGACTTGCGGACGGAAGTAACGACGGAATACGTCACTTTCAGCGGATATTACCTCCGCCGATATCAGTATTTCCAGTAGCTGTTCGAGGTTTGCAGAAACGACTGGCGAAACTGAAAATAGTTACAACCACACCACGGGGAGACACCCTACTCCCAGTCGGGGAACGGGGAGTCGCCGTCGGCCGGGAACAGGTTCCGTCCCACCAGTATCCAGGTGGGGATGCCGAGCACGACAACCACCGCAACCTGAACCCACCCGCTCGGCACGAACGGCGTCGTCAGCGCGTGGTAGAACCACACGATGGCGAAGGTGATGAGCAGCCGTGCGATGGGGGCGAGCGCGATTCTCACTCTCCTGGCGCGGTTTCACTCCGGTTCTCGGACTCGAACCCTTCGATGCCGAACCGTTCGTCGAACGCTTCGGCGTCCGCCCGAACCCCCTGGTCCGGGACGAACTTCTCGACGTGGATGCACGATGCGCTATAATTGTTGGTGTGTTTACTGGTGTACGAACCCCGCTCCCATGGTTCCGTACGGGCAATTTCGCTGGAAACTGCGTCCCTGTTCGTGACCACCCTGCCGGCCCGACCCCGCAGCGGCGAGTTCATCCCAAGGTTGCTAAGGTGTCGGGTCGTGTGGACTGGGTATGGAGCGGCTCATCGTCGACACCGTCGTCTACCGGCCGGTCGAGGTGGTGTACGACTTCCTACTGGATTTCCCGCGGTACGCACACTATTCTGAGTATCTGGACTCCGTCAGGGAGCTTCGTGCGGGCGCCGACGAGCAGGCGCGCTACGCGCTGCGGTTCTCGTGGTGGAAGCTCAGCTACACGGCCCGGTCGGCGGTGACCGACACCGTCCCGAACGAGCGCATCGAGTGGACCCTCATCGACGATTTCGAAGCAGGTGGCCGGTGGCTCGTCGATGAGCGCGACCTCCCGGCGGAGGCACCTGACTGGGCCGAAGCAGCGGCAACCGTGCGGTTCGAGGCGGCGTGGAACCCTGATTCGGTGGACTCGGGGCTGGTGGACCTGCCCCGACTGGTGTCGATAGAGTGGGTCATCGACAAGGTCAAACCCATCGTCGACATGGAGGCCGAGCGGGTCGTCCAGCGGGCCGTCGAGGACCTGGAAGGCCAGCAGCGTGAGGTTGACCTCACCGTGCGGACCGAGCATGTGGAGTGAGCGCCCGGATTGCGGAGAAATCTTGATTCTGTCGCCATCGGGATACTGACGGCGCTGAGTCCCGCCTTCGTCGGAGAACCGCACGCTTTCGCGCGGCGAACGCCCGTCCGAGCCGGCTTTTTCGGGGTACAGTACCGAGAGCCATCCATGCGCGGGGATATTGGCCGACGTGGCGTCCTGGCCGCTCTGGGAGCGGCCGCGTTCGCCGGGTGTCTCGGCGGCGATAGAACGCCGACCGAACGAAAGGCAGACGCTACGGCCGGGACAGAGGTCGCGGGCGGCACCGCCACGGGAACCGACGCCAACGGGCCACCCACGGCCGAGCAGCGCCTGCCGCTCCCGATGGAGGCCTCGGCGCTGCGAGAGGAGGCCGTCTCCGGCGGCCCGCCCAAGGACGGTATCCCGTCCATCGACGGTCCTCAGTTCATCGCCTCCGAGGAGGCGCCGGACGGCCTCAAACCCGGTGACCCGGTGTTCGGCGTCGTCATGA
>JBDGQC010000073.1:0-10888 GCA_042219375.1 Halolamina sp.
GCTCATAGGCGCTCACCCTCCGGGCCGCGGCGGAGACACGCCGCCTCGTGGTCCTCCCCGTGGTCGCCGACCTGTCGGAAGCCGGGTTCCACCTCGAAACACTCCCTGTTGGATTCGGGACAGCGCGGCGCGAAGTGACACGCGTAGGGGATGTCGATAAGGTCGGGGACGTTCCCCTCGATGGGCTGGAGCTCCCGGTCGGGGTCCTCCAACTGCGGCGTGCTCGCGATGAGCCCCTGCGTGTAGGGGTGCTGTGGGTGGGCAAACAGCGTCTCTGCGTCGGCCTTCTCCACGATTTCGCCAGCGTACATCACGTTCACGCGGTCGCAGGTCTCCGCGACCACCGCGAGGTCGTGGGTGATGAGCAGGATTGAGGTGTCGAACTCGTCTTTCAGCCCCTGGAGCTCCTCCAGAATCTGGGCCTGGATGGTCACGTCGAGGGCCGTCGTCGGCTCGTCGGCGACCAACAGGTCCGGCTCACAGGAGAGCGCCATCGCGATCATCGCGCGCTGGCGCATCCCACCGGAGAACTCGTGGGGGAAATCCGACGCGCGCGCCTCGGGTTCGGGAATCTCGACGGCCTCCAGCATCTCGATGGCGCGGCGCCACGCTTCGCCGTTCTTCGCGGCGCCGACGATTTTTCGCTTCATCTCGGCGGGCAGCGAAACCGATTCCCCCACGTCCTGGTGGAGGCGGACGGTTTCGGCGATCTGCTCGCCGACCGTGAGCGTCGGGTTGAGGCTGTTCATCGGGTCCTGGAACACCATGGATATCTGGCCGCCGCGTATCTCCTGGCGCTCCGCCTCGGACATCGAGCGCAGCGACCGGCCGTTGAACCGCACGTCGCCCTCGACGACTTCGCCGGGGTCCTCGACGATGCCGACGACGCTCTCGGCGAGCACGCTCTTCCCGGAGCCGGACTCGCCGACGAGGCCGACGACCTCGCCGGGTTCGATGGTGAGGTCCACGCCGTCGACGGCTTTCACGACGCCGCGGTTGACGTGGAACTGCGTGCGGAGGTTCTCCACCTCCAGAACGGGTTGGGCCATCTACTCCACCTCCTCCTGGGAGATGTCGAAGGCGTCCCGGAGCCCGTCACCCAGCATGTTGAACGCGAGCACGGTCACCATGATGGCGAAGCCGGGCATCACCGATATCCACCAGGCGCGCTCGATGAACTGCCGGCCGTCGGAGATGAGCAGCCCCCAGGTCGGCGTCGTCGGCTTGACGCCGAGGCCGAGGAAGGAGAGCCCCGCCTCCGCCAGGATGGCGAAGGGAATCATCAGCGTCGCCTGCACGATGAGCGGGGCGACGGCGTTGGGTAGCATCTCCTTGAACATGATGCGGATGTCGCCCATCCCCACCGCGCGGGCGGCGGTGATGTACTCCTCCTCGCGTATCGACAGCACCTCGCCGCGGATGATGCGGGCGAAGTCGTCGAGGAACGCGATACCGATGGCGAGCACGACGTTGGTGACGCCGAGCCCCCCCATCACCGCGATGATGCCGACCCCGAGAACGATTTCGGGGAACGCCCACTGGAAGTCGACGTAGCGCATGATGATGGTGTCGACCAGCCCGCCGTAGAACCCCGCGAGAATGCCCAAGGTGGTCCCGATGGTGAACGCGAACGCGACGGTGGCAAAGGCCACGAACAGCGACACCCGCGCGCCGAAGATGATGCGCGAGAGGACGTCCTGACCGAACGAGTTTGTCCCGAGCACGTGCAACACCTGTTCGGTCTGCCCGTCGCCGTCGAAGTCGCCGCTGGAGTAGCTCATCGGTTCCTTCATGAAGCCGTACTGGGCGTCGGGGTCGTGGGGTGCGACAAAGGGCGCAAACACCGCCGTCAGCACGAACAGGATGACCACGATTGCGCCGAACAGCGCGAGTTTATCCTGTCGTAGCGTGGTGATGATGCGGTCGGCAAGCGAGCGGTGCTCCTCGACGGTCTCCTCGACCACGTACTCGGGGGGGACCTCGCCGGCACCGAACTCCCCGTCGTACCGGCCGAACTCGGGGTCGCTCATGCCTCCTCACCCCCGTAGCGGATGCGCGGGTCGATTGCCGTGTATGCGATGTCGACGATGAGGTTCATGAACACGAAGATTCCGGAGATGAGCAGGATTGTCGCCTGTGTCACCGGATAATCCCGGTCGAGGATGGAGTTCACCAGCAGCCGTCCCAGCCCCTTGATACCGAAGACGATTTCCACGGTGACGGTGCCGCCGAGCACCAGCGCGAGCTGGATGCCCGCGACGGTGATGACGGGAATGAGCGCGTTCTGCAGCGCGTGCTTGTAGAGCCGGGCGTTGTCGCCGAGGCCCTTGACCAGCGCGGTGCGCATGTACTGCTGGTTAAGCACCTCCAGCAACGACGACCGCATCATGCGGGTGACGCCGGCCGCGTACGGCAGTCCGACCGCGACGCCGGGGAGCACGATGCTCCGGAGCCACGGCACCACCCCCTCCGAGAGCGGGTTGTAGCCGATGACGGGGAACCAGCCCAGCCAGACGCCGAAGACGATAGCCAGCAGGATGCCCACGAAGAAGGCGGGCATCGAGATACCGAGGAAGGCGATGACGGTCGCGACGTAGTCGGAGGCTTCGTTCCTGTGTGTCGCCGCGATTACCCCGGCAGGAATCGCAACCGCCAGGCCAAGCACCACGCCGAAGCCGCCGATGGAGACGGTTCGGGGCGCCGCCTGGAGGATGAGCGCCGTAACGCTCGAACTGGAGGTGATGCTCGTCCCGAGGTCGAGCACCAGCAGGTCGGTCATCCAGTCGGCGTACTGAACCGGGAGCGGTCGGTCCAGTCCGAGCTCGCTGCGGAGCGCCCGGACCGCTTCCGGCGTCGCTTCCTGTCCGAGCATGGTACGGACCGGCCCCCCGGGGACCGCCCGGAGCCCAAAAAACACCGTCGTGGCGACGAGCCACATGACGAACAGGGCGTGTGCGACGCGCTTCGTCACGTAGCGCCACATCAGCCTTCTATCCAGGTGGTGTGGAAGTTACGCATGTACGGGATATGCACGAAGCCGTTCACCTCGTTGCGGCGGGCCGCGATGTCACTACGGTGGGATAGGTACGCGTGGGGCACCTGTTTGATGAGGCGGTCCTCCAGCTTCTGAAGGATGTCGGCCCGGGCGTCGCGGTCCAGTTCGCGGCGCTGGTCAGCCAGCCACTGGTTGACCTTCTCGTCCTCGTAGGCGACCCAGTTCCACGGGCCGTCGGTCCGGTAGAAGTTCCAGAGCGACTGGTCCGGGTCGGGGTCGCCGACGCTGCCGGAGATGGTTACGTCGTAGTCCAGGTTGGCGTAGCGGTCCCAGTAGACCGAGGAGGTCACCTGGTCGATGCTGACGTCGAACCCCGCGGCGTCGAGCTGCTGTTTCATCGACTCCGCAGGACGCAGGTTCCCCTTGGTCGTGAGGATGGCGAAGCTCGCGCCGGTGGCGCCTTCCTCTTCGAGGAGCGTCTGGCCCTCGTCGGGGGCGTAGTCCTGGTCGCTTGGCTTGTCGTCCCGCCAGACCCAGCCGGTCGCCTTGTTGAGAGGACCGGTGTCGGCCAGCGCGTTGCCGAAGTAGGCCGTATCGACGTACTTCTGGTTATCGATGGACTTGGCGATGCCCCGGCGCACCTTCTGACTGGTGAACGGTTCGCGGTTCTGGTTCATCGCCAGCCCTAGCCAGTTCACGCCCGGCGCCTCGAGCTTCTCGACCTCCTGTGCGTCCTCGACCTGGCTCACGTTCTGGAGCGGGACGAGGTTCGAGAACTGCACGTCGCCGGATTTCAGCGCGTTGATGATCGAGGCCGGCTCCGCGATGGGGCTGATCGTAACCGAATCGAGATACGGAAGCTGGTTCCCATCCGCATCGGTGCCGAAGTAGTCGTCGTAGGCTTCGAGTTCGATGCTGGAGCCCACGTCGTGGTTGACGACCTGGAACGGGCCGGTCCCGACGGGCTCGGTCTTGTACTGCTCGGCGCCCATCTCCTCGATGGCGCTTTTCGAGACGATGGTGGCCGCGCGGCCGGGTCCGCGAGTGAGATAGATGAGCGCGGGCGCCATCGCCTTCTCGAAGTTGAGCTGGACGGTGTAGTCGTCCTCGACGACCACGCCGCCGTCGTCGACCGGCTTCAGCGTCCCCAGCTTCGCCGCCGCGGGCGTCTCCTCGCTGATGGTCCGGTTGATGGTGTAGCGCACGTCCTCGGCGGTGAACTCCTCGCCGTTGTGGAACGTCACGCCCTCACGGAGGTCGAACGTGAACGTCGTTCCCCCGTTGGAGACGGTCCAGTCCTTTGCGAGGTCGCCCCGGACCGTCAGGTCCTGCTTCAGGGTGACGAGCCCGTTGAAGATGTTGGCGGCGACCTGGAAGTACTGGCCGACGCTGATGTACGGCGGGTCCAGTACGTCGATGCTCCCGGTGAACCACGCCGCCTCAAGGTGGCCACCGCGGTCCTCCTCGGGCGGCGGCGTCGGGGTAGCGGTCGGCGTTGCGGTCTCCTCGGCCTCCGTCGGACTGGCCTCGTCGCCGCCACCGGCACAGCCTGCGAGCCCGCCGAGCCCCGCGGCGCTGAGTAGCGAAATAGTTGTTCGTCTATCAATTTTCGGCCCGCTCAGCTCCTCGTCGGTCCACTCTCGGTCATCTGCCATGGTCGTCTGTGAATCTTTACCACTCCACAAAGAGTTCATCCCCAAATATATCCGGTGGCCGCCGAAACGGGCTTCCCCGTCCACCCGTTAGTGCGCCCATGCGCGAAGTCGTCCTCCGGATCCGCCACCGGGGTGAGCCCGAACAGGTGGTGTCCGCGGAGTTCCCCGACGTGACGATGCGCTCCGTGTCGTCGATGACCGGCCGCGGCGACGAGCGTCGGCGCATCATCGAACTCGCCGGCGATCCGGACGCAATCGAGGGGTTCATCGAGCGGTTCCGGGAGACGGACCCGATTCTCGAAGCCGAACCGCTGTCGGCGCTCGGGGGCCAGCGGGTGTACGTCTCCATGACCTTCGACGTGAGCCGATGGGACAGCATCTCCGAACGGCTCTCGGACATGGGGGTCCACCACCGGATGGGGACGACCATCTCCGGCGGCTGGGAGCGCTGGACGGTGTATCTGGAGGACCCCCACCGGCTCAACGACATCATCGAACGGCTGGAGGCGGCGGACAACGACGTTCGGCTGGTGCGGAACGTGGAACTCAGCGAGGTGACGATGGAGCCCCAACTCGACGCGTCCACGCTGCTGACCACGCTCACGCCGAAACAGCGCGACGCGCTACTGACCGCCATCGAGACGGGCTACTACGGGGTGGACCGCGAGACGACCGTCGAGGAGATCGCGGCGGAACTCGGCGTCTCCCAGACGACGGCGTGGGAACACCTCGCCCGTGCGGAGGCGAAGGTGATGGAGGAAATCGGGGGCAGCCTCCAGTAACGGCCGTACCGGGACCGGGCGGCGGCGCTACCGGACCACCGTCACCGGGCAGGGCGCGCGACGCACCACTTTCTCGGCGACGCTGCCCAGGAGGATTCGCGTGACACCGGTCCGGCCGTGGCTGCCGATGACGAGGTGGTCGACGTCGTGCTCCTCGGCGTACCCGACGATTGCTCGCGCGGGCCGGTCGGTCACTTTGACGGTGTCGACTTGGCTCCCCGCGTCGGCGGCGATTTCGGCCGCCTGGTTGAGGATGGTGTCGGCCCGCTCCTCGGCCTGTTCGGTCCACTCGCCCGGGTAGCCCGTCGCGTCGGGACCGGGCGCGGCGGCGTAGCCGGCGGCGATTGGGTCGACGGCGGTGAGTGCGGTGATGTCGGCGTCGGGAAACTGTTCGAGCGCGTGTTCGAGCGCGTCCTCCGACTGGGGTGAGCCGTCGACGGGAACAAGTACGTGTTCGTCGGCCATGGGCGATGAGTCTGTCCGAGAGAGCGAAAAGCTACTGGCCGACCTTTCGCGTGCCGACCTTTTGCTGCGGGCCGGCTTCGCCGGCCCTGGCAAAAGCTCGATCAAAAGCCTGCGTCACCCCTTCAATCGCGGCTTCGCCGCTCCTTCGAGGGTTCCTTGGCCCGCTCGCTTCGCTCGCGGTGAGCGACCCGTATCCCTCCGCTACTCCTCCAGGTCCTCGTACGGCCAGCGGCCGCCCATCTTCAGTTCCTGGACGTATCCCTCGTCGATGGCGTCGCGGGTCTCCGCCCGGCTGCGGTGCTCGACCTCGAACTCGTCCTGGGCGGCGCGATAGACCGCCTCGGTGACGAGCGTCGCGATGTCCCGGAGGTCACGTGAGTCGAGTTTGTCCAGCGTGTCCGCGTGGGTGTGGCCCCAGCCGCGGCCGGACTGCTCGGAAGTGGTTCCGGTCATCGTCGCCGGGACACCCTCCTGGACGAACGCCCACTGGTCGCCGTGGGGGGAGATGGTGTCGCCCGTCGAAAGTGGCGCGTCGAAATCGTCGGCGACGGATTCGAACAGTTCCTCCAGCGCGTCGAACTCGTTGGTGCCGACCCGGAGGTTCCGGGAGCTACACGCCCCGTCGAGGTTGATGACGCATTTGACCTGCGAGAGGTCGGTCGTGTCCGCACAATGGTAGGCGCCCCAGAGGCCGATTTCCTCGGACCCGAACGTCACCAGCCGCACCCGGCTGTCGAGTTCGTCCGCGACGGCGGTGAGCAGCCGTCCAACCTCCGCGGTGAGGACCGAGCCCGCGCCGTTGTCGTTGGCGCCGTCGGCGATGTCGTGGCCGTCGACGTGGGCTGTGACGAGCACCTCCTCACCGGCGTCGGCGGGGCCGACCGCACCCTCGACGTTCGGGGAGGTGGTGGGTTCGTTCCGGCACTCGACCGACACGGTCGCTTTCGCGCCGTCTTCCTCGGCGTAGCGCGAGAGTCGTGCCCCGACTTCCTTGCTCACGCCGACGGCAGGGATTGGACCGGGGCGGTTGTGGTAACCCACCTCGCCCGTCGGCGGGAGCGCGCCCTCGATGTGGTTGCGGAAGATGAACGCCTCGGCGCCGTGGTCGGCGGCGTTGACGTACTTCTCCATCCGGTGGAGCCAGCGGTCCGCGCTCTCGGGCGTCTCGCTGGAGGCCATGGCGATGGCGCCCTCCAGTTCGTCGGCCTTCTCCTCGAACTCGTCGTAGGTGCCCGAACCGACGTCTACGACCCGACCCGAAACCTCGCCCGCGGGTGTGCCCGGGAGCGCGATGACCTGATGGCTCCCCTCGTGGGTGCGCTCGACCGGGTCCTCGACGGTGAGCGAGGAACTCCCGCGCCACCAGCCCGGGATTTCGAACTCGTCGATGCCCACGTCGTCGAGACCGGCGTCCTCGAACGCGTCACGGATGATTTCGGCACCCGCCTCCTCGCCGGCCTGTCCGGCCATCCGGTTGCCTACGTCCACGAGTTCCTCCAGCCGATTCCAGGCGAACAGGCTGGTCTGTGCGTCCCCGATGACGTCGTCAGGTAACTGAACCATGCGGAACCTGTCTACTGGACCCGGTAAATTCGTGCGGGTCTCGGAAAAGACCGAGGTGGGGAAACTCGCCATGGGCGAGGCAAACCGCCTCGACACCCCGAGCGGGGAGCGGAGCGACCCGCGAGCACCGGTGCGAGGGGTTATCCGACCGTCGTCTCGAACACCGTCTTCACCCCTTCAACCTGCAACGCGAGCGGGAGCGACGCCGTCACGCCACCGCCGCGTTCGGGCGCCTCGGCCTCGGCAACCGCCTGCTCGGGCGTGAGCGGCAGGTGGACGAACCCCGCCGGCGTCTCTCGACCCGCTCGCTCGAACTGCTCCAGCAGGCTGTAGAGCGCGTGGTTGCAGCAATGGGTGCCCGCGGAGTTCGACACCCGTGCCGGAACACCGGCGTCGAGCATCGCCTCGACTGCCGCGACCACCGGCACCGTCGCGAAGTGGGCGTCGGCCCCCGCCTCGGCGATGGCTGTCGCGTGCGGTGACGCGTCAGCGTTATCGGGCACGGTCACCGCGTCGTCGACGTTGACCGCGACGCGCTCGACGCTGACCGTCGTCCGCCCCGCAGCAAGACCCGTCGCGATGACCGCCGCGGGGTCGTGTTCCGCGACCAGCGTCGCCAGTTCGTCGCCGACGGCGTCGAACTCCACCGGAAGCACCGCGCCGACCACCTCGTGGCCGGCGACGGACTGCCCGTCGAGTTCGCGCGCCACCTGTGCGCTCGGGTTCGCCTCGTGGTCGCCGAAGGGCTCGTAGCCCGTACAGAGGAGCGTCATACCGGGACCGCGGCCCGGGCGGGTTTGGCCGTTCGGATAGCGGTAACCTGTCGCCGACACCCGGCAGCGCGCGGTCGTCGCGTGAGACGGCGCGAACCGGGAATATCCGGCCGCCGGCCTGCGGTATTTCAGATTCCATGAATTAGCTTCTTCCGTCTGGTGTGTGTTCGTTCCGATGGCGTGGGCCTGTCATAAACGGCCTACTCGGGGGAGGGGCCAACGACTGCGGAGTCGGACGGTCCACGCCGGGGGGAGTTCTCCAGACGACATCGACGAGCGACAGCGGTCGAGGGGCTCAATCGGCCTCGGCCAGCAGTTCCGGCTGTTTCAACGGCGCCGGGTCGCCGTCGAGAGTGAACACGACCACGAGGACGGTGAGCGCGACCATGCCCACGCACGCGAGATACTCGCCGCTGACGCCGACCCAGGAGGCCAGCGGGAGCGCCACCAGCGGTCCGAGCGTCGACCCGAGGTCGCCGAACACGTTGTAGACCCCGCCCAGTTTCCCCACGTCACCGCCGGGGGCGATATCGCCCAGATACGCCATCAGCGGCGGGCCCGTCCCGCCGACGCCGACGCCGATGACGGCGACGCCGACGACGGTGCCCACGACGGTCGGGAGCAGCGCCAGCACGGCGAAGCCGAGGCCGAACAGCCCGAGCGCCGGAATCACCGTGTACGTCCGGGAGGGCAGCGAGTCCGAGAGCCGGCCGACGCCGAGGTTGGTGAGCGACATCGAGAGCACCGAGACGGCCATCACGACGCCGCTCACGCCGGTTTCGGCCAGCGCGCCGAACGCGATGTTGTTGGCCTGGGTGTAGAGCACGACCGTCGAGAGCAGCACCCCGGCGTAGAGAAACCGTACCGAGAAGTTGGCGAAGCCGATGCCGAGCACCCGAACGTCCGCGCGCACTACCCGCGGGAGGTCGCGCAGGCGGGTCGTCGTCGAAACCTCGCTGTCCACGTTCGGGAGAACCAGAAACGCGACGACGGCCGCGAACAGCCCCGCGACGCCCGCCACGAGAAACGCCGTCGCGTAGCCGTGGGTGTCGGTCAGCAGGCCGCCGACGACCAGCCCGGTCGGGAAGCCGAGGCTCTGGCCGCCGCGCATGTAGCCGACCCACTTCCCGCGGTTCTGCGAGGTAGTGACGTGGGTGACGGTGGTGAACGCCCCGACGAAGACGAACGCCGAGCCGATTCCCCAGCAGGCCCGCGAGATGAAAAACAGCGACGCGCTGGAGAGCGGTATCGGCCCGGGGTCGAGCGCCAGGACGTAGCCGAACGGGACCATCCCCTGCACGACGAAGCCGACGAGCATCGGCCGGCGCGTCCCGAGCCGGTCCAGTATCTCACCCGCCGGCGTGTTCATCAGCAGGCGGGTGAAGCGGTTGACCGAGAGGATGAGTCCGACGACGAAGGGCGCGATGCCGAGCAGTTCCCCGAGCGTCGGGAGCGTCGGGAACGCGACGCCGCCGCCGACGCCCCCGAAGAAGACGCCGGCGACGACGGCGCCGACCACCACCGGGATGCTCGGCTCCTCGTCGTCGATGGCCGGGCGGGAGAGCGTCGGCAGTTTCACGGTAGAACTTGCGCGTGGGGTGGTTTACGCTCGCTGGTTCGCCGACCGGTCGCTCTCGCCTACCACGCGTACTCCTCGCGCGGGTCGACCGCGTCCGTCTCCCGGTCGAAGACGTGCTCGCCCTCGACGAAGACGTGCTGGGTCCGGGTGTCGACCCGCCAGAACTCGCCGTCCCAGACCGCGATGTCGGCGTCGGTACCCGGCGCGAGCGTGCCGACGCGGTCCGTGATGCCGAGAATCTCGGCCGCGTTGGTGGTGACGGCGTCAAGCGCGGCGTCTGCGGGGAACCCCTCGCGGACCGCGAGGCCGACACACACGTCGAGGTGCTGCTGGGGCAGAACGGGGGCGTCGGTCTGGATGGCGACTTTCACGCCCGCGTCGTGGAGGATGCCCGGCGTCTCGAAGGTGATGTTCCGGAGTTCGTACTTGCTGGCCGAGGAGATAGAGGGGCCGACGACGGCGGGCACGTCACGCTTCACGAACTCGTCGGCCATGACGTGGCCCTCCGTCGCGTGCTCGATGGAGAGGTCGTCGATGCCGAACTCCTCGGCGATGCGGAAGACGGTTCGAATGTCGTCGGCGCGGTGGGCGTGGACCCGCAGGGGGAGGTCGCCCGTGAGCACGCGGGAGAGGTTCTCCATTCCCAGGTCACGCTCGAAGCTCTCGTCTTCCGCCTCGGCGTCGCGTTTCTGTTCGAGGTAGTCCTCGGTCTCCATGAACTTCTCCCGGAGCGTGGCGGCGACGCCCGGGCGGGTGGAGGGCTGGCGGTCCTTCTGCTCGCCGTGGAACCGCTTGGGGTTCTCCCCCATCGCGGCCTTCATCCCGTCCTCGCGGATGAGCATCTCGTCGGCAGTATCGCCGTAGGTCTTCACCGAGACGATGACGCCGCCGATGACGTTGCCCGACCCCATCCGGCTGGAGACGCTGGTGACGCCGTTCTGGAACGCGTGTTTGAGTTCCTCGTCGCGGGGGTGGAAGCCGTCGAGCGCGTTGACGTTCGGGGTGGTCGCGGAGGTGCCCTCGTTGACGTCGCCGTCCTCGGGTTCGGCCCACTCGGCCATCCCGGCGTGGGAGTG
>JBDGQC010000032.1:0-10838 GCA_042219375.1 Halolamina sp.
CGCCGGAGTTCGCGGGCGACGAACCACGTCAGCACCGCGCCGATACCGGTGCCGACCACGACGGCCGCCAGCACGAACTCCAGGCCCGCGTTCACCTGGAGCGAGACGAGGCCCGCGGAGACGCCGACCAGCAGGGTGAACCCAATCTTGAACAGGAGCGCCGCCTGGTCCCGGTCGTCCGCGTCGATGCTCGACCCGACCATCACGGCCACCCCGAACGCTCCGGTGCGATTGCGACCATACAGCCGGGAGGGTTGGCGACGGCTTGAACGCGGCGGTCCGGCGCGGCAGGCCATCAGTACGCGGCCGAGAACCCGGACCACAGCGCAGTCGGGGAGAAACAGTTAACAGCCACCCGACATCACGCGATGTCCATGGTCTCCCTCTACGCCCTCGGTACCGCCGCCCTCGTCGTGGTGATACTCGTCATCGCCACCCTGGCCATCGTCCCGCCGCGGTCGGTTTGGCTGGGACTGCGCTCCTTCGAGCGCCGGACCGGCGCGCCGCCGGCCGCGATGCTCGTCGCCGGCACCGTCGGCTTGCTGGTGTTGGGGGCCGGTATCGCCGCCGCGAACGCCGGCGGCGGCGAGTTCGACCTGGTCGATGGCCTGTTCACCATCGTCGGGGCGCTCGGCCCGCTGAGCGTCGCGGTCGGACTGGCCGCCCGATCCCCGAAAAACCGCCTCGCCGCAGCGAGCGAAACACGGACCGGAAGCCCCGGGAGCGGCGCCGTCGCAGTAGACGGCGACCTCCGGGCGGCCGAACGGACGTTCGGCATCCCCGACGGCGACGAGGCGCTCCAGGCCGTCGACGACTCGCTCGGCGCCGCCGCCGACGGCGCTGTCACCTGCGCCTACGTGCTCAAGAAGGAACGTGGCGTGCCGAGTCGGTCGCGCGTCTGGGCCACCATCGCGGAGGGCGAACGCACGCTGCCGCTGGCCGTCGACGACGGCAGCGGCGAAGTTCGGGTGGACCACGAAACCGTCACCGTCCGGTCCGGGCGTCTGGGCGACCGCGGCTACACCATCGACCTGCCGGAGGGCGAGAACGTGCCCGAGGACGTGACGGCGTTCCTCGCGGAGGTCGGTGTCGAGAGCCCCGGCACGCCGAGCGCGGACCACCGGCTCAAACTCCGACCGCTCGTTCCCGGCGATTCGGTGACTGCGGTCGGGACCTACGAGCGAGTCACGCGGGCCGGCGAGGCGTTCTGGGGCATCACCGACGGCGACGGGCCGGCGTATCTCTACGCGGGCGACCGGGACCGTGTCGCGGCGATACTCCGACGCAGAACCCGCTGGCTCACCGCCGTCGGTGCGGCGTTCACGTTCGTCGGTGTCGGCTACCTCGCCACGGCGTTCGGGGTGCTACCGTGAGACGGAGTGGGGCGGCCACACACGCGTCCACAAAGCACCTAAAGGCAGGCTCCACCCCACACGTATGGGCGAACGTGCAGCCATCGAGCGGATGGACGACCCACTCACGGTCGACCGCATCGCCGCGGACCTCCGTGCACTCGGCGTCGAGGCGGGCGAGACGCTGGTGGTGCACGCCTCGCTGAGCGAACTGGGCTGGGTCGCCGGCGGGCCCCAAGCCGTCGTCGACGCGTTCCAGCGGGTGCTTACTGAGAACGGGACTATTGTGATGCCGACCCACTCGACGCAGTACAGCGACCCGTCTGTCTGGTCGAATCCGCCGGTGCCGGACAATTGGGTCGAGCAGATACGCGAGGGGATACCTCCCTACCGCCCGGAGGTGACACCCTCTCGCAGCATGGGCGCCATCGCGGAGTGTTTCCGCACCTACCCCGGCGCCGTTCGGAGCCGGCATCCGCTCTACTCCTTCGCGGCGTGGGGCGCCGAGGCCGAGGCAATCGTTACGGACCACCCGTTCGGGAACGCCATCGGCGACGACTCGCCGCTCGGGCGGGTGTACGACCGCGGCGGGCGCGTGCTCATGCTCGGGACGGAGTATCAGACGAACACGTCACTTCATTTGGCCGAGTACCGTGGCGAGTTCGAGACAGAACCCGTGAGCGAGGGTGCGCCGGTACTGCGGGACGGCGAACGGACGTGGGTCGAGTGGGAGGACATCGCAATCAGCAGCGAGGATTTCCCGGAGGTCGGCGCGGCGTTCGAGGCGGCAAACCCCGACGCGGTTGTCGAGGGGACGGTCGGCGCGGCGACGGCGAAACTGCTCGACCAGCGACGACTGGTAGAGTTCGCGGCGGACTGGTTCGCGGAGCACCGGTAGCCAGGCGCGCGGCAGAACGGCAAGGATTTCCCCCTGAAACAGAACACGCTCGACCATGGATGGTGAGGCACAGCGAATCGTCGCTGTCTGGGCCGTCCTGACCGTGCCGTTCGTCGTCGTCACGGCGTACCTGTGGACACAGGACGACCTGACCGCCCGTTTCGTCGCCGCCTACTGGTTCGCGCCTGCCGTGCTGACGATGCTCGGCGTGCTCCCCGCGCCCTGGCAGGCGGTCCGCGCCTGAGTTCATCGCGTCCCCGACCGGCCGCATCGACACCGTTTACCCCTGCCACCAACTCAACCCGATAATGCGACTCCGGGGGCCAATCGTCGACGTGGGCGAGCCCCGAACCGTCGGCGACGGCAACACCGACCTGGTCGAGGTCACGGTCCGGCCGGAACGCGGCGCCGCCGACCCCGTTCGGGTGACGCTCTGGAACAAGTGGACTGAGACGGCCGAGTACGCCGAAGAAGGGATGGAACTGCTCGTCACCGACGCCGAGGCCGAGGAGTTCCGCGGCGAGACGACCTACGAGACCACCCCCGACTCGTGGGTGGTGCTGGAACCGGCGTTCCTCGTCGACGTGACCGACATCCGCTCGTGGGTGCAGTGCCCGCGGATGTACTACCTCAACAAACTCTCGGGGGTGCCGCTGAACTACCCCGTGGTCAAGGGGACCGTCGTCCACGAGGTGTTCGGCGACCTGCTCCGGGGCCGTGACCTGGAGGACGCCATCGACCACCGCGTGCGCGAGGCCGGCCTCGAACTCGGGGCGCTGGGCTACGACCGCGACGAGGTGGCCGACGAGGTGCGGCGCAACGCCGCCGCCATCGAAGGGTGGCTCAACCAGGGTACGCTGACCGAGGAAGATAGCTGGCGCTCCGAGTACACGCTCATCTCGCCCACGTTCGGCGTGAAGGGCCGGGCCGACGCGCTGCGCCGCGGGATGCCCGTCGAACTCAAGACGGGGAAGAACACCAAGCGCGAACCGCGGTTCCAGGACAAGATGCAGGCGGCCTGCTACGCGCTGCTGCTGGAGGAGCGCGGCGTCGATGCCGACACCGGGACGCTGCTCTACACGAAAAACACCGCGCTCGACCGGAGCGACGCAACGGGTGACCTCTCGCCGGCCAAGGAGTTCTCCGTGGGCCGCGGCCTGTTGCAGTTCGTCGTCCGCACCCGGAACGAACTGGCGGCGATGGAGTACGACACCTCTGTCCCGACAGGGTTCGAGGCCGACGCTACCTGCCAGTACTGCTTCGAGCAGGACACCTGCATGGTCGTCTCCGGCCGCCTCGACCAGGAATCGAAAGCCGGCCAAATCGGCCAGCCGCTCCCGGCCGTGGAGCGCGACTACTTCGACGGCTTCTACCGGGCCGTCGAGGCTGAGCGCCGGGAGGTCCACGCGTCGTACCGCAAACTCTGGGAGCAGTCCGCCGCGGAACGGGCCGAAGCCGACAGGGCGCTGCTCGACCTCGAACCGCTCGGTCGCGAGGAACTCCCCGGCGGGCGCTGGCGCCTGCGCGCTCGAAAGCCCGATGCTGCCGTCTCGAAGCTCCGGGAGGGCGACGTGGCGCTGGCGAGCGACGGCGACCCCGTGGGCGGTCACGCGGAACTCTGCCGGATTCAGTCGCTCGGGGGAGGCGAGGCAGGGAGCGAAATCGTCGTCGAGGCCGACGAACCCGTCGACCTGTACCGCCTGGACGTGTACCCCTCCGAACTCTCCGTGGACCGGATGCTGACCGCGCTCCACGACGCGGTGCTGAAGGGCGACCCCGACCGGAAGGACGTGCTGTTCGGCCGGCGTGAGCCCGAGTTTTCCGGGACTGAACGGGAGTACATCGACAACAACGACGCCCAGAACGACGCCGTCAACCTCGCCACCCGCGCCGAGGATTTCGCGCTGGTCCACGGGCCGCCAGGGACCGGGAAGACCTACACCATCGCTCGCACGGTCCGGGCGCTCGTCGAGGACGGGAACCGGGTGCTCCTCTCAGCGTTCACCAATCGGGCCGTGGACAACGCGTTGGAAGCCATCCGGGACCAGGGGTTCGAAGAAATCGTGCGCTTCGGCACCGAATCCGGCGTGCGCGCGGACATGCAGGACCTTCGGCTGGAGCGCGCGGGGGACCCGGGCGAGCGCATCTCGGAACTCCGGGACGCACCGCTGGTCGCGGCGACGACGGCCTCCTGTGGCTCCCGCGTCATGCGCGAGGAGCAGTTCGACGTGGCCATCGTGGACGAGGCGTCCCAACTCACCGAACCCGCGACGCTGGCAGCGGTCAACCTCGCCGACCGGTTCGTCCTCGTCGGCGACCACGAACAACTCCCCCCGGTTGTGCAGGCCGAGGGGGGGGAGCCGTGGACCGCGGATGCGGAGACCGAGAGCGATGGCGACCGGGCGGACCTCAGCGTCTCCCTGTTCGAGCGCCTTCACGACCAGTTCCCCGAGGCGTCGGTCCTGCTGGACCGCCAGTACCGGATGGCCCAGCGGATTCAGGCGTTCTCCTCCGCGGAGTTCTACGACGGCCACCTCCGGCCGGCGAACGCGGAGGTGGCGGCTCAGCGCATCGGGGCCCTCGACGGCGTGGACCCGGCTGCGCTCCCGGAATCGCTCCGGGACCCCGTCGCGTTCATCGACCCGGCCGGTGCGCGCGAGGGAAACACCAACCCCGTCGAGGCCGACCGGGTGGCCGAAATCGTCGAGCAGCTCCGCGCGGCGGGCGTCGCCGCCGCGGACATCGGGGTCATCGCCCCCTTCCGGGCGCAGGTGGCCGAAATCAGCCGTCGGACGGACGTGACCGTCGACACCGTCGACCGGTTCCAGGGCTCCAGCAAGGAGGTCATCGTCGTCTCGTTCGTCGCCACCGACGAGCTTTCGGGGCCGATTTACGACGACCCGCGGCGGATGAACGTCGCGCTCACGCGGGCGAAGAAGTCGCTCGTGCTCGTCGGCGACGCCGGCGCGCTGGGCTCCGAGCCGTTCTACCGCCGGATGCTCGACTGGGCGCGCCGATGATGACGGACGAATCCGGGCGGCTTCGACTCGTATCACGAACCCCGCCGTTCGTGACAGTCAGCAGAAACCAGTCGTCTGAGCCGCTCGATCCGTCGATTTCGTTATCCTTCCTGCGAATCGGCCCACAAGTCTTTAGTAGCCGTTCCCCCTGAGTTTCCTTCGATGACGAGGGGACCGAACGTATGAAACTGGCAATGATCGGCTTCGGCCAAGCCGGTGGCAAGATCGTCGACAAGTTCGTCGGCTACGACGAGGAGCATGGCTCGGACATCGTCCGGGCCGCCGTCGCGGTCAACACCGCCAAGGCCGACCTGATGGGGTTGGAGAACATCCCGGAGAGCCAGCGTGTGCTCATCGGGCAGTCCCGCGTGAAGGGACACGGCGTCGGTGCCGACAACGAACTCGGCGCGGAAATCGCCGAGGAGGACATGGACGAGGTACAGGGCGCCATCGACTCCATCCCGGTCCACGAGGTGGACGCGTTCCTGGTCATCGCCGGCCTCGGCGGTGGCACCGGCAGCGGCGGCGCGCCGGTCATCTCGAAACACCTGAAGCGTATCTACACCGAACCCGTCTACGGGCTGGGCATCCTGCCCGGCTCCGACGAGGGTGGCATCTACACGCTCAACGCGGCTCGCTCCTTCCAGACGTTCGTCCGTGAGGTGGACAACCTCATGGTGTTCGACAACGACGCCTGGCGGAAGACCGGCGAGTCCGTGCAGGGCGGCTACGACCAGATTAACGAGGAAATCGTCAAGCGGTTCGGTATCCTGTTCGGCGCCGGCGAGGTCGAGCAGGGCGGCGAGGTCGCAGAGAGCGTCGTCGACTCCTCGGAGATCATCAACACGCTCGCGGGCGGCGGCGTCTCCACGGTGGGCTACGCCCGCGAGCAGGTCGACAACGAGGGCGGTGGGAACGGCGGCCTGCTCTCGCGGCTTACTGGCGGCGAGGACGAGGAAGACCTCGACACCGCTCACACCACCAACCGCATCACCAGCCTCGTGCGGAAGGCGGCGCTCGGCCGGCTCACACTCCCCTGTGAGATCGAAGGGACCGAACGCGCGCTGCTCGTGATGGCGGGGCCGCCGAAATACCTCAACCGGAAAGGTATCGAGCGCGGCCGGAAGTGGCTCGAAGAGCAGACCGGCAGCATGGAGGTCCGGGGTGGGGACTACCCCGTCTCCGGCGCCGACTTCGTGGCCGGCGTCATCCTGCTGTCGGGCGTCAACAACGTCCCGCGCATCAAGGAGCTCCAGCAGGTGGCTATCGAGGCCCAGGAGAACATCGAGGAGATCCAGGAGGAAAGCGAGGAGAAACTCGAAGGGCTCGTCAACGACGACGACGACGAGCTGGAGTCGCTGTTCTAACTCCCCCGTCCCCTCGTGCAGCTTTTCGTCCCGTTCGCCGTCGACCGCCCGAAGACCCGTCTCTCCGAGATCCTCAGCGCCAGCGAACGCCGCGAGTTCTCCCGCGTGATGCTCGCGGACGTGCTCGACGCGCTCGCGGCTGTCAGTCTCGATGGCGACACGCCGGAGCCGACGGTACTCGCGACGGGGCCCATCGATATTGACGCGCCGGTGGTCGTCGACGAGCGACCGCTCGACCCGGCGGTGAACGACCGGCTCGACACGACGCCGACCGCTATCGTCATGGCGGATTTGGCGCTGGCGACGCCCGAGGCGCTGGAACGCCTCCTCACCGCGCCGGGCGACCTCGCCATCGCGGCGGGGCTCGGCGGCGGCACGAACGCGTTCATCGCACGGGATTCGGCCTTCCACGTCGACTACCACGGGGCCTCCTACCGCGACCACTTGGCTATCGCTCGCGACGCTGGCCTCGCCGTGACCGAAGTCGATTCCCGGCGGCTCGCCGTCGATATCGACGAGTCAGCGGACCTCACGGAACTGCTGCTCCACGGCGAGGGGGCGGCGCGGGACTGGCTGGTCGATGCGGGGTTCGAGTTGGTGACGACCGGCGGACGGGTGCGGGCGACGCGGGAGTAAGGGCGACCGGCGGTCGCGTGTGAAAGCTTCTTGCCCGCCCGCGAGAGAGTTCGGCTGTGTTCCCCGCCGCCGAGGAGTACGGCGTCGACGTGACCGTCGCGGAGCGCGACGTGGAGCGTCTGCTGGCGGTCACGCCCGCCGACGTCGAGTCCGCGCCGGCACTCACCTTCTCCCGAAACGTGTTCATCCCGCTGACGACCGCCTGCCGGTACACCTGCACCTACTGCACCTACTACGACGTGCCGGGCGAGGCGACGCTCATGTCGCCCGAGGAGATCCGCCGCCAGTGCCGCGTCGGTGCCGACGCCGGCTGTACGGAGGCGCTGTTCACGTTCGGCGACGACCCGGACGACCGCTACACGGAGATTCACGCCCAGCTCGCAGAACTGGGCCACGACTCCATCCACGAGTACCTGCGTGAAGCCTGCGAAATCGCGCTTTCGGAGGGCCTCCTCCCGCATTCCAACCCTGGCGACCAGACCCGCGAGCAGATGGCGACGGTCGCACCAGTCAACGCCTCGATGGGCGTGATGCTGGAGACCACCGCCGACGTGCGCGCCCACTCCGGCGGGCGACAGAAGACGCCCGGCCAGCGGCTCAACACCATCGAGGTCGCGGGGAAACTGGGCATCCCGTTCACCACGGGCATCCTCGTCGGTATTGGCGAGGACTGGCGCGACCGGGCCGAGAGCCTGCTCGCCATCCGTGACCTCCACGAGCGCTACGGCCACGTTCAGGAGGTCATCGTCCAGAACGTCGTCCCCAACGAGCGGAGCGACTTCGAGCAACCGAGCGTCGAGACGATGCGGCGCGCGGTCGCGATGGCCCGCGTCGCACTCCCCGAAGGGATTTCGGTACAGGTGCCGCCAAACCTCTCCCCCGCCCGCGACCTGCTCGACTGCGGCATCGACGACCTCGGCGGCGTCTCGCCGGTGACGGAGGATTACATCAACCCCGACTACAGTTGGCCGGCGCTGCGGGAACTCCGAGACATCGCCGACAGCGCCGGGGTGCCACTCTACGAGCGGCTGCCGACCTACGACCGCTACCTGCCCGACTCGCTGCGCCGCGAGGGCTTCGACGGCGATGTGGCTCATCCCCCGGTAGACGCTGTCGGCGACGGCTGGGTGCCCGAGCGCGTGCTGGAGCGCATCGCCGCCGACGACGTGCACGGCGAGCGGTTCCGCCGGGTGGCGCGACGGGACGGACCACTCTCCCTGCCGGAGTGAGCGAACGCTTCGCCGGCGACAGTACCGCGGTCGAACCGAGGCCGGTTCGGCGTCGCCACCTCCGTAGCCGGTAGTTCTTTGCGCCACGCGCCGTTGCCCGCAGCCATGAGTCTCTTACAACTTGGACTCGGCGGCGGCGAGGTGTTCGGCGTCGCCGTCGGCGCGCTGGTCGGCCGGGCGGTCGCGTTCGTCGCCGGCTTCCTGCTCACGTGGCTGGTCGGACGGGTCGTCCTCGTCCCGCTCCTGGTCCGTCTGCTGAAGAACCGCGGGTTCACCGAGGCGCTCCGCGGGCTGGCGGCGAGTCTCGCCCGGGCGCTGGTGCTGTTCGCAGCCGTCGCCGTCGCGTTCATGGCTGCCGGCTTCCCCAGTTTCCTCACCGCCGCCGCGACGCTGTCTGGCGCGCTGGCGCTGGCACTCGGGTTCGCCGCACAGGACCTCGTCGGCAACTTCGTCGCCGGCGTCTTCATCATCAAAGACGAACCGTTCCGCGTGGGCGACTGGATCGAGTGGGACGGCAACGCCGGCCGGGTCGAGGAGATAGACCTCCGGGTGTCGAAAATCCGGACGTTCGACAACGAGCAGATCACCGTCCCGAACGGTGACCTGGCGAACAACGCCGTCACCAACCCCGTGGCCTACGAGAAACTGCGCCAGAAGTTCGTCTTCGGCATCGGCTACGAGGACGACATCGACCTGGCCCGGGAGGCCATCGTCGAGGAGATTTCCGCCATCGACGGCGTACTGGACGACCCCGTTCCCGACACCCGGGTAACGGAACTGGGCGACTCGGCAGTCGGCATCCAGGCCCGCTTCTGGATCGACGACCCCGACCGTAGTGACTTCGTCGCCGTCCGCAGCGCCGCCGTGCAGGCGGTCAAGGAGCGCTTCGACGCGGAGGGTATCGACATGCCCTACGTCTACCGGCAGCTCACCGGCGAAATCGACGTGGCGAACGTCGAGGAAGCGCTCTGAGCCACCCTCGAAGAGCCGGCACAACCACTTTACTTTAGCTCCCGAGTAGTTATATAAAAAGAATGTGGCCGTTAACGCTTTTCAGCCCCCTCGCGTATCATACCCCGGATGTTGGACCAGAACCGACGGCGGTTTATCAAGGGCAGTGGGGCAGCGATCGCCGGCGCGGTGGGGTTGGGCGCGGTCCAGTCCGCCGCGGCGGAGAACGGCTGGGAAGTCGTCGAATCACCGGTGAGCAAGACGCTCAACGGAACCGTGCTCGCGGCGAACGGGCCGTGGGCCGCCGGCGGCGGCGGCAAGGTACTCGAACGGACGGTCGACGGCTGGACGGTCCGCCTCAAAAACGGGCCGGCCGCCGAGGGGAACGGCCTCACCTGCATGGGCGTCACCGACGACGGGAACCGCGTCTGGTTCGCCGGCGGGTCGGGCGTCATCGGCGAGATGGACGTGGTGACGAAGACCCTCTGGGACCACTCGGCGCCCGGCGGGAAGACGAGCACGTGGGAGGCCATCTCGGTCACCGGCACGGAGGAGAAAAACGAGACGATTTCGCTGATGAACGGCTCCGGCGAGGAACTCACGGGGTACCGACAGCCCGACGGCTCCATCGCGTGGGGCGACGTGGTCAAGCCCGGCGGGGGTGCCAGCATGAAAGGGGCGGCCCATTACGGCGCCAACTCGTTCGTCTGCTGTGACACGAACGCGAAGGTGTACGAGTCGACCGACGACGGGAACACGTGGGAAACCATCGGCGTCGACGGCGGCGAGGTCGGTTTCTACGGTGCCGCGGCCGTGGCCAGCGACGACATGAACGTCTGCGGTGGCGGTGGGATAATGTACCGCTACGACGGGAACATCTGGACCGCCCGGAAGATCGGCTCGAACACCATCAAGTCGGTCGACCGCGTCAGCGAGGCCGGACTCGCCTGCGGCGGTTCGGGTAACGTCTTCCGCCGGCAGACAATCGGCTCCTGGGAGAAGGTGGACACGCCCACCGGGGCGAACCTCGAAGGGACCATCCTCGGCGGCGAACTCTACCCGGACGTCGCGGTCGGCGCGAGCGGCACTATCGTCGAGAAGCAGCCTTGAGCCGGTCGCAGGCAGTAGTTTTTCTCAGTCGTCCTCCAGCAGCGGCGTTCCGTCCGCCTTCGGCCCGAGTGTCGGGCCGTACGGGCCGCCGTCAATCTCTACCCGGCGGGTGGTTTCGTAATCCGTCGAGCGCTCGGCCAGCGGGCGGCCGATGGCGCTCACCATCTCGGCGTAGTCGGCGACGCTGCGGAACTCGCCGTACTGCCCGCCGGCGCGCTTCGTAATCTCCTCCGAGAGGATGGTGCCCATGAAGTCGTCGGCGCCGCAGTTGAGTA
>JBDGQC010000015.1:0-2272 GCA_042219375.1 Halolamina sp.
AGTTGCGTGACCTGTTCGGCGGCCTCCTCCGGGGCACTCCGGACGGGGACGGCGGTCCCCGTGGTCGTACAGTCGCTCGCCAGGTCTTCGAGAACCTGGACCGACGAGGCGGCCCGGTCGACGCTCGGGAACTCGTGGAGTAGTTGGAAAAGCCGTCGTGCGATGCCGTGCGCAGAAACCGTTCCCAGTACGAGGATGTCGCCTCCGTCGGAACTCACCGAGAGGTCACACGCGAGTTCCTTCGTCCGGAACCTCACGAGCGCAGAACGAATCAACCGCGAGGCCCACCTCGCGGGGCGTGTTGGTCATATCCGGCTGTTGACCGGTGATTTGAAAAACGGTTCGGCGAACGGAGATGTACCGCTCTCGCCGGACGCTCCCTGAGACGGGCGGCTGTCGCCGGCGCGTTACTCCGTGTCGAGCGCCCGCCCGCACTCGGGACATTCCTCGTCCACAATCGTCACCTGCATCTCACAGGCCGGGCAGAACTCCCGATAGCAGGCTCTCTCTCCCATGGCTGACCGTACCGTTCCCAGCAGCAAAACCGTACCGTCGCCAGCGGAGAGGCTCAGTCGGATGCGACATCAGTAATCTCGAACCGGGCGCCGCCGGCCTCGCTGTCGGTCACACGGACGGTCCAGCCGTGGGACTCGACGATCCGTTTGACGATTGCGAGCCCGTACCCCGTGCCGTCATCGTTAGTCGAGTGACCGGGGTCGAACACCGAGTCGCGCTGGTCAGGCGGAATCCCCGGACCGTCGTCGGCAACGTAAAACCCGTCGTCGAGGCTGCCGACCGTTACTGTCACGTCCGCCCGGCCGTGTTCGACTGCGTTGCGCACCAGATTCTCCAGTAGCTGTTCGAGACGACTCCGGTCGGCCCGGACACCTCGGGAGATGTCTGTTCGGAGCGTCGCTTCGGCGGTCGGCACGTTCTCCCAACAGCCCTCCATCACCTCTTCGAGGTCGAGCAGTTCGGTTTCGGTAACCTCCTCACCCTCGCGGGCGAGCGTCAACAGGTCCTCGATGAGCGTGTAGCTACGGTCGATGGCGTTGGCCGCGGCGTCGAGATGCTCGCTGTCACGCTCATCACGAGCCAGTTCGATGCGCCCCTCGGCGACGCTCAGGGGGTTCCGGAGGTCGTGGCTCACGATGTTGGCGAACTCGTCGAGCCGCTCGTTCTGCCGTTCGAGTTCCCGTTCGCGTTCGACGCGCTCGGATACGTCACGGCCGACGCCCACCAACCGTGGCTCGCCGTCCGGGTCCTCCACGCGGTCGGCGGCGTACTCGTAGGGAATCGTCTCACCGTCGTTCGTCAACAGCGGCGCTTCCAGACGGGCGTGGCCGGTTTCGAACACCTCCTCGATGGCCGCCGCCGTCTCCTCGTGGTGAGTCTCGGGCACGAACTCCAGGGCGCTCATCGAGCCGAGCTCCGCGTCGGTGTAGCCCGTCTTCTCCCGGTAGGTCTGGTTCCACCGCTGGAGGGTTCCGTCCAGGCCGATGACGAAAAACAGGTCGTCGATAGCGTCGAAAGCCCGCTCGGTGTACTCCCGATAGCGCTCCAACTGTTGTTCCCGCTCGTGTTGCTCGGTCACGTCACGCAAGACGCCGATTCGGCCACCCCTGTCGCCGGGGAACGGAGCGTAGCGCGCGTCGAGGACCCGCGTGGTCCCATCGGCAGCCTCGAAATTTATCTCGGCGGACTCGACGTTCGACCCCCCGTCCAAGGACGCCTGTATCTCCTCGAACAACTCGTCTAACTCCGTCGGCCGGATTTCCGACGCCCGCGTTCCGAGCAGTTCATCCCTGCTGTAGCCGATGAGGTCGGCGACGGTCTGATTGGCCACGACGAACTCGCCGTTGCTGTCGAGGGCGTAAATCCCGTCTTGAACCGTCTCGACGATTGTCTCGTAGGTTTCCAACTCCCGCTCTCGGCGTTTCTGCTCGGTGATATCCCGGACGATGCCCTCGAACCGCCGCTCATCCCCCTGCTCGAACGTCCCGAAGGAGATGCTGAGGTCGATTTCCTGGCCGTCGCTCCGAAGCCCCGGCAGTTCGATGCCGGACCAGTCGATGGTTCGGTCCCCGGTTTCCAAAAACCGGGCGAGCGCGCGACGATGGCTCGCATGGTGCCGTTCGGGCATTAGTTCCGTCAGGGACTCCCCGACGAGTTCCTCCGGGTCGTAGCCGAATATCTCCCCGACGGCGGGGTTCGCGAACTGTATCTCGCTCTCGGCGTCGATGGTGATGATGCCGTCAATCGCCGACTCCGC
>JBDGQC010000015.1:2372-10738 GCA_042219375.1 Halolamina sp.
GACCGTCACCTCCCGGTCACGAACCGCCCGGAGGAGTGGGTTGTCCGCTGCCGTCGCTGCGGTTTTGTCGAGCGACCGAACGGCGTCGATGACCTCCTCGCCCTCCCCGGCCCACGTCCTGGGCTCGATGTCGTCGGTTTCGGGATCGAAATCCGAAAAGAGCGCGAACCGGTAGGTGTCGGTGAACACGTCACAGACACGTCCGACGAGGGCGTCCAAGGAAGACGACCGGACGAGCGTCTGGTTCACCTCACTCACCAGGTTCCGGACTCGTTCGAGGTCGGAACGGCGCTGTTTCTCGCGGCGTTGCTCGACCACGTTCTCGATACGGTTGGCAAGGAGTGCGAAACTGTCGGGGCCTCCCTTCTGGAGGTAGTCGTTCGCCCCCGCGGATATCGCGTCGCTGGCCACCTCCTCGGAGCCTCGCCCAGTAAACAGGATAAAGGGGAGGTCGGGGTACTCCTCGCGGACGGCGGTGAGAAACTCGATGCCGTCCCGGCCCGGCATCTCGAAATCCGAGACGACACAGTCGACGGTGGCTGCGGCGAGTCGCTCCAGGCCTTCGCTGGCGCTCGCCGCCGTTTCGACGGTGATCCGGTCGCTCTCCCGCTGAAGGAACGTCGAGGTCATGTCCGCGAACTCGGACTCGTCATCGACGTGGAGGACACACAGCGGTTCGTTCATCGGACATAAGTTCAAGCACTCCGGCAAAAATCTTCGCCCCTCGCTATCACTCCGCCTGTCGTTGAAAATAGGGGGTTACCGGCGAAGCAATGTAACCACGGCACCCGACTGCTGCCAGAACTTTCAGGTACTACCTCCACGCACCACAAGCCGTGACCAGCGTCGTCAGTCTCGGGAGCATCAACGTCGATAGAGTGCGGGACGCCGACGAGGAGACACTCGCGACCCTCAGGGAGCGCTACGACTGGTTCCCCGACCCGGGCGAGACTATCGCTGTCGACTCCCTCCCGGAGGGTTTCCCGACCGACTCCGACCGCATCCTCCATGGCGGCAAGGGGGCGAACCAAGCCATCGCCGCCAGCGCCGCCGGCGCGGAGACAGCGTTCCTTGGAAAGGTCGGCCCTGACCACGAGAAGTTCGGCGTGCTGGACGCGCTTCAGGACGAGAGCGTCGATGCCGACCGTGTGGACATCGCCGACGCGCCGACCGGCACCGCCGAGGTGTTCGTCGGCCCGGACGGCGAGAACCACATCGTCGTGAAGAAGGGCGCCAACGACGCCGTCGATACCGCTTACATCGACGAGCAGTACGAGACCATCCGCGGGGCCGACACGCTCCTCCTCCAGAACGAGGGGCCGGTCGAACCGATGGCGGAACTGCTGGACCGATTGGAGGAGGAAGCCGACCGGCCGACGGTCATTCTCGACCCCGCACCCGCAGAGGGCGTCGAACCACTCCTCGACTACGCGGCCGTGGACTACCTCACGCCGAACGAACACGAGTACGCGACCCTCGGCGACGCGCTCGACCGCTTCGGCGGCGTCGTCATCCACAAACGCGGCGCCGATACCGTTTCAATCGAAGGCGGAACGACCGTCGATGAGGCGATTCCGCCGGAGGTCGACCCGGTCGACACGACCGGCGCGGGCGACGTGCTCAACGGGTTCCTGGCGGCGAGGCTCGCAGCCGGCGACCCGTTCCCGGAGGCGCTCGACGTCGCAATCGTCGCCGGGTCGCTTTCAACCACAACCCCCGGCGCACGCGCCGGCATTCCGACGCTCGACGAGGTTCGGGAGTTCCGACAGAACTGACCGGCGAACGGGTTGCCGGCCAGTTCACCGTTAAGTGGATGGGCTACCCTCCTCCCCACGAATGTCGACTCCTGATTTCGACGTGCTGGAAGCGACTGTCGAGGACATCCACGCGGCGTTGGCAGCCGGCGACTGCACGGCTGCCGACCTGGTCGACCGATATCGTGCCCGGGTTAGTGCGTACGACGACGACCTCAACGCCGTCCTGACGCTGAACGCCGACGCGCGCGAACGCGCCGAGGAACTGGACGAACGGTTCGCCGAGGAGGGACTTACCGGCCCGCTTCACGGCGTGCCCGTGCTGCTGAAGGACAACCACGACACCGCGGACATGCCGACTACCGCGGGCGCGGCTGCGCTGGCCGACTGTGTCCCCGACGAGGATGCCTTCGTCGTCAAACAGCTACGGGAGGCCGGCGCGATTATGCTCGGGAAAGCGAACCTGCAGGAACTCTCCTTCGGGGTGGACAGCATCAGTTCGCTGGGCGGGGCCACCCGGAACGCCTATGACCTGAACCGCCGGCCGTCGGGGTCGAGCGGCGGGACCGCCGCCGCCGTCGCCGCCAACTTCGCCGCCATCGGGACCGGGTCGGACACCTGCTCCTCCGTTCGCTCGCCCCCGGCGTTCAACGACCTGGTCGGGCTCCGGCCGAGCCGAGGGCTCGTGAGCGGAACCGGTATCGTCCCACTCTGTGCCACCCAGGACACCGTCGGCCCGATTACCCGAACCGTCGAGGACGCCGCCCGGATGATGGACGTGCTGGTCGGTTACGACCCGGAGGACCCAGTAACGGCGACGGGTGTCGACAACACGCCCGACGACGGCTACGTCTCCCACCTCGACGCCGACGGTCTGGAGGGCGCACGAATCGGCGTGACGCGGGAGCTGTTCGGCCTTAGTGAGGGGAGCGACGCCAACGCCGAGGCCGCCGAGGCGGTGACTGCCGTCATCGACGACGCCATCGCGGAAATGGAGGCCGCCGGGGTGACGGTGGTGGACCCGGTAGAGATAATCGACCGGGAGTTCCTCGATTCGGCGCGCGTGCTCGGCGACGAGTTCAAACGCGATTTCGACGCCTACCTGCGCGGCCGGGCCGACGTCCCCTACGACACGCTGGCGGAGGTAGTCGAGACGGGAACCATCGCGCCGAGCATCGAGGAGCGCATCCACGAAGGGGATATTCTCGAAACGGACACCGAGACGCTCCGAGAGAACGCCGCCTACCTCGATAAACTGGAGCGCCGCCGAGAGATTCGGGTGGACACCGAAGCACGGCTGGAGGAGGAGGACCTCGACGCGCTGCTCTACCCGCCCTCGACGATACCGCCGGTGGAGATTCCGGCCCACCAGCCGTTCGCGGAGATGCGCTGTGAGCTCGCGGCCCACACGGGGCTGCCGGCCATCACGGTCCCGGCCGGGTTCACCGACGGCGGGTTACCCGTCGGCCTGGAACTCCTCGGCCGGCAGTTCGCCGAACCGCGGCTGTTCGAGTTGGCGTACGGGTTCGAGCAGGTGACCGACAACCGTCGACCGCCGGAGAAGTTCGGCCGGCTGGACTGATTACTCCAGTTCGACCTCGATGTCGTTCTCGGTCACGTGGAGGTAGGTGATGTACGTGTCCCCACCGGTTTCGTAGTCGATAGTGCCCCCAGAACTGTCGTAGTCGATTTGTGAGCCACCGCGGGCCCCGGTCCCTGTTCTGGCGTTGAGTGTGAAGTCGTCGCCGAGCAGCGCGATGTAGTGCCGGGCGAGGTGCCGGCTTGTGGTGTTGTTGGTCGGCTCGAAGGTGGTCGTCTCGCCGTCATCGCCGCTGTGGCCGAACGTAGCGCTGCTCGCGACGCTCCCGCTCCAGTCGTAGTAGGTCCCTTCGTCGCTGATGCTCGTTTCCTCGTAGGTCGCGTTGACGTCCGAGGTGATGTTGACGATGAGTTCGTCGGTACTGCCACACTCCAGCCTGATGGGGCCGCTGTCGGCGGACATCGACTGGTTGTTCCACTCGTGTTGGTCGCCGGTATTCAGGTTGCGGTAGAAGACGTAGTACTCCAGGGTGTCTGACGAGTCCACCCCGCCGTTGCAGTTGGTTCCGTCGGGGACGTGGACGATGTACTCGAAGCGGTGGTTGTCCTCCTCGGCGTAGAAACTCACGTAGAGGTTGTTCAGCGTGCCGCTGTCCTTCTGGAAACTGGTGTTGAACTCGGTGAGACTGTGGCCCTCGGCCTGCCCGCGTGTGCTCATCCCGTCGTCGTCGAGGGCGTTCGCGAGTTCGAAGTCGCCGACCGTCCCGAACGTGAGCAGTTCCACCGTCGCCTGCTCGGTAGTGTGATTGACGCTCACGTTCCCAGTAGTACGGCTACGGAAGAAGTCGGCCCACCCCTGGTAGTAGTCGCTTTTGACCGTCACCTCGACGGTCCCGTTGGTGATGGGGTTCATGTAGGGGCTCCCGTCGTCGTAGGAATCCGAACTGTTCGGGAACACCCGTCTGGAGTCGTCCGCGCGCCGGATGATGGCTGTAGTCTCACCGGCGGCGCTGTTGTCGTTGGTAACCCGAATCACCGGGAGCGTCAGCGTGGAGCCCCGGTAGTTGAACTCCGGTTGGGAGAGCATTACGCTCCCGTTGTCGCTCCGGCGCCAGACGCCGCCGCCCTGGTAGGCGACGGTGGTGTCGTCTCGTTGGTACTTCACCACGCCGAGCGAGGCGTTGTACAGCGTCTCATTGGTCCCGTCACCGGTGGCATTCCGGTGGACCACGCGTATCCACCCAGCGTCGCTGTCCGCGGAGAACGCCCCGTCACCCGACGAGCCGAGGTTCACCCGCTGGACGACGCTCTCCCCGAGGGCGACGATTGCGGCCTGTGAGTCGAGTTGCGTCATCGAGTGTTCGGCCTTCGAGAGCGTCGTCACGTCCTGTGTGTCGCCGATGGCCTGCGTGCCGTAGCCGATGACCAGTCCGGTTCCCATCAGCGTGATGCCGAGAATCAGGACGATACCGATGGTACTGGACTGGGCCGCACGGTCGGTCTGGAGAGATGGACCGCCGTCTCGCATGGTCATCGGCTACACCCTCCAGCCTGAAAGCTCCACCCCTCGGACGTATCAGTTCTGATATCCCGGGTCGGCCGGCACGGGGCCTGGCGGCGAGTCATGCGGTCCCCACCGAGTTGTCGACGGTGATTGTGTTGCCGTCGCTGTCGGTGATGGTGCTCGTCGAGCCACTAAGGGTAACGTAGCGCAACGAGCTGTTACTCGCGTCCACGAACACCACCTCCAGCGCGTCGTCGCCGGCCCAGTCGATGCCGGTGACGAACGTCGCCTCGGCGGGATCGCTGGTCGTCAGGTCGGTCACCGAACTGGTCCCTCCGGCGTAGCTGAGCAGCTTTACGTTGTTGCTCGAGACGAACGGGACGCGGTCGACCTCCCCGGTATCGAACTGGCGAATCGCGCCGGCGCCCAGCCCCTCGTTGGCGCCGACTGTCTGTCCGGTATCGTTCTCCGCGCCGTCGTCGATGAACCGGATACGCTGGGAGGTCCCGACGAACACCAGGTCGGTGTCACCGTCGTCGTTGACATCGCCGAAGCCCGCGATGGCGTTGGCCTCGATAGCGCTTCCGCCGACGGTCACCTGCTCGGCATCGCCGTTCAGCCCGACTCGGTAGATGGTCGCCTCGTCGTTGGCCCCCGTGTCCGAGACGTTCATGTAGAACACGCTGATTTCCCCGCGCCAGTCGCCGATGGCGACGATGGACCCGTAGCTGTTCTGGACCGGGCTGTTCGCCGCGTCGCTGGCGAGCGTCTGAATCTCGCCCTCCTTGTCGATGATTCGGAGCTGGTTCGCGGCCGTGACGTAGGGGATCTCCGGGATGTCGTCGCCGTCGAAGTCCACCTGCTTCGGCCCGATGGCGCTGGCATCGACGCCGTAGCCCGTAACCGTCCCGTCCGGCGCGACGCTCGATAGCTCGCCGGTACTTGCGTTCACGTAGACGACCTCCTCGTGGTCCATGAGGGAGGGGTCGGGTGACCCGGGTGCCAGTTCACGGGATTTGTTGACCACGAGCTCCCGGTCGCCGTCCCCGTCCCCGTCGCGGTAGCTGACGGTTACTGGACCGCCGATGACCGTCCGGTTGGCAACCGGAACACCGGTGCGTATCGTGAGTTCGCCGGTCGCATCCACCTGCTGGGACTCGGCCAGGATGGTGGCTTTGGCGGGTTGGCTCGCCGCCGTCGGTTCGTTCTGGAGTTCGATGGTGTAGCTCCCGCCCGCCACGTCCTCGGGGAGCCAGACGTAGACCCGGAGTACGCCGTCGGTGACCGTGCCCGCGAGGCGGTCGGCGTCGCCGAGTCCGCTGGCGAGCTGTTCGGCTGACACCGAGAGCTCCTCCTCGGCGATGCGCTCGCGCTGGTCCTCAACGAGCGTCCCGCCGGCGATGAGCAGGCCGGCCATGAGGATGGCCGTAATAGCCAGCGTCAGCGAGTAGCCGAGCGTCGTCGACACCGACCGCTGGTCGTCGCGAAAGCGTCCACCGGGGTCAGACATCTGGTTCCTCCGGCGCCACCCGGATGTGCACCCGGTAGTAGGAGACTGAACTCCGGTAAGTCACTTTGAGGTCGGCGCTGTACATCGCGTCCGCGGCGTAGGGCTCGTCGCTGGTGTCGTCGGCACCGGTCGCGAGCCTGTCCAGCGGGCGGTCGACGATGACGGAGTAAGTGCCGTTGACCTTCTCGGAACCGACCGCGTTGACGGCGTTGCCGTACGACACGTTGTACCGCCCGGACATGTTCTCGAACAGCTGTGTGAACGCCGGACAGGACTGGTTGCCGAGGCGGGCCGTCGAGAGTTTGACGACAGTAAACCCGTCGGCGCCCGGGTCGACGGAGCACGTCGACCCCACCTGCGTATCCGAGGGGTCCACCACGTCGATGGAGACGTTCCCGGTCCCCTCGCGGTAGAAGTACGTGCGCCACTCGCCGCTCCCGTCGTCGAAGCCCACGTAGAACGACTCGTTTCGCAGGACTCCCGCGACGCTGATATCGAGGAGCGAGGACTGGCTCACGTTCAAACGGAACGCCCGCGCGGAACTGTTGTTCACGACCGTCCAGTTGCCGTCCCCGTTGTCGCTGGTGAGCGCGTCCCTGTGCTCCTGACCCACCATCGACCCCTGTTCGGTTGTCACTATCTCGACGTGGGCGTCGGTGAGCGTCGCCGCCGTATGGACGCTGGCGGTATCGCTCCAGTTCGAGACGGTTTCGGTGAACGACGACTGCAGCGCGGTGTAACTGCTGTTGTTCTCGTCGTTCACCGCGACGATGGTGTGGTTGGCCATCGATTTCGCGGCCGACTCGTACTCGGAGACGTCGCCCGCGCCCGGTCCTGGGTCGCGGGTGGCGATGTTGCCGGTGTAGATGGCCGTGTTCAACAGCACCGCCAGCACGATGAAGATGACCGACAGCGCCAGCGCGCCAACCAGAAACAGTTGCGCACGGTCGGCCTCCCGGAACCGTCGGGCTACATCCGCCATACGACCACCTCCACTTCGACCACGTTGTAGACGCGGTTGTTCGGTGCCACGTCGGGCGCGAAGTAGTTCGTCTCCGAGAGCGTTCCGAGTTCGCTCCCGTTTGCGGCGATGATTCGGTCGTCGTCGTAAAGCGTGAACATCCGACTGGCGGTCGAGGCGTGGTCGGAGGGTTCTCCCAGGTCCACCAGCGGGCGCTTCTCACGCTCGCCGTTGGTCCGAGCGTAATAGATACTCACGTCGAAGGCGATGTTACGGTCCCCGAGCGTCTTGTTCAACACCGCGCCGAATGTTGTTGGCGGCCCCGCGCTCCGGTAGAACCCGGAGGTGTTGCGGAACGACGACTGGCTCGCGTTCCAGTAGAGCAACGTCGGAACGACGGTGCCGTTCTCGGCCTCCGCCGCGAGCACGCCCTCCGCGAGCGCGGCCTGTTGGTTCTCGATGTGCTGACTGGAGGTGCTCCCGGTCAGGGGTGTCACCGCTGTCACCTGGAGCGCGAACAGGACGCTCGCGAGCAGCAGCATCGCCGCGGCGACGGCCTCCAGGGTGTGTGCCTGGCCGCGGTCATTTCCGCCGGTCGAAGACCCCATCACCAGACGTGCACCTCCAGCGTGTAGGTCTGTCCGTCGATGCCGACTGTCCGACGGGCCGTAGTGACGGTCATCCGGTCGGGGAGCGAGTCGCCGGCTTCCAACGTCGTCCCGTCGAGCGTCGCAGCGCTCCCGTCGAGCGTCTCGATTTCGACCCGGATATCGACGGTCGAATCAAGCGCGAACACCCCGTTCAGGTCGGTTTCGGTGGTGTCGAAGTCACAGGTCGTCGGCGCCGCGGCGCCGCCGGTCACCTGCGTAAAAAACGCCTCCGTACAGGTCGCGTTGAGCACGTATGGAGTGTCGGCCGCGCCAAGCGTATCGACTGCGAGCGACGTGGCGATGCGGTCGGCCACCTGCGTGTCGCCGCTTCCCCCGGTGAACGGCGCGAACATCCCGGGAATCGTCCCGAGGACGAACACCAGGGCGACGAAGAAGATGCCGACGGCGATGCCGTAGTCGAGGATTGTCTGCCCGCGGTCGTCCTCAC
>JBDGQC010000043.1:0-4593 GCA_042219375.1 Halolamina sp.
GACGGCGAAGTCGTCGACTACTCGGCGGGTCAGAACGAGCAGGTCATCGAGGAGGTGCTGGAGACGGACGAGGGCGCAAAGCGGTTGGGCGAACTCGGCATCGGGATGAACCGCGGTATCGACCAGTTCACCGACAGCATCCTCTTCGACGAGAAGATGGGCGACACGGTCCACCTCGCGCTCGGGCGAGCGTACACGTCGAACTTCCCGAAGGGGCAGGAGGACGAAGCCAACGACTCGGCAGTCCACGTCGACATGATTACGGACATGAGTGAGGATTCGCGGATGGAGGTCGACGGCGAGGTGGTGCAGCGGAACGGGACGTTCCGCTGGGAAGATGGTTTCGAGGGCTAGTTGGAACCACTCCGCCAACCCGGCCATGACGGTTTAGGCACCGGCGGCGGAACCACCGCCCGATGCCCCAGTTCGACTCCGACGCGACCGAGCCGGTGCTCCGCCTCCTCTACCAGTCGGGCGTCGGTATCTCCCCGAGCGGTATCGCCATCAACCTCGACGACCGGATGGACGACCCGCCCACCCGGACCGCCGTCCTCAACGCGGTTCGGGAACTGAACGAGGGGACCTACGTCCGGCAGTTGGACGAGGTGGAGTCCTGTTACATCATCACCGAGCACGGTAGGGACTACGTCGAGGCCGAGATAGACGAGGAGGCGATGGGCTTCCACTAAGCGGTCAGTCCGCCTCGTGGACGTGCCCGCACTCCGGGCATTTGACCTCCTCACCGCGCACCTCAGCCGACGCCTCGCGCACGTCCCGCATCACCCGGGAGATTTCGTCTTCAGCCTCCAGTTCCTCCTCGACCGAGAGGTCCACCCCCTCGACTTCGAGTAGGAACTTCGCGATTTCGGTCACCTCGTACATCGTCTCGTCCAGTTCCTCGGCGGTGAAAAAGCCCGACATGGCGCCGTAGAGGAACGTCGCGCCGGCCTTGGTCACTTTTTCCTCGAAGGAGGCCCGCGCCTGGTTCACCGCCTGCGGGCTGTAGGTATCCGTCATGAACGGCACCAGCCGCGGGAGGTTCTCGCCGATTTTGGTCATCTCGACGCCGGTTTCGGTGCGGAAGTCCGCACAGAGGCGCGCGATGGCCCACTCCCGCGCGGTGATGTAGGTCCGCTCCCGCAGGAACTCGTTGACCCGCTCGTAGTCCGCGGCGTCCATCTTCGTGAAACGCTCGTACGCCCGGACGTCCTCCGGGATGTCGGGTTCGTCGCGGTCCGGCCCGCCGACCCCCGTTTCGGCTGCCTCGTCGCCGTCGCCGACGCTCTCGGCTGATTCCGGTGTGTCGTTCGCGTCCGTTCCGCCGGCGCTCGGGTCGGTATCGGCATCTGCGTCGGCGACGACGTCCGCTCCGTCGCCGTCTGGGTCGCCCTCGCGTGCTCGTTCGGTTGTTTCAGGGTCCTCGGCGTCCCTCGGACCGCTCTCGTCCGCCGTCGGGTCGTCGCTCATGCACGCCCTTGGCAGACCCACCGACATATGACTGTTCACCGCGAAACTGTCTGGAAACGTGTATGTCTCGCGGTCGCCGGCGTTCTGATTAGCGGGGTATGGGGCCGCTCCCGCGGGGTTTATGAGTAGCGCAGTCGACCCGTTCGGCATGAAAGTGCTGCTCGGTATCGGAGGGAGCGACGACTCCATCCGGGCGCTCGAACGCGTCGTGGACCGCACGGCGGCGGTGGGCGACGACCTCACGGTAGCTATCGTGAACAACCCCCGCTCGGAGCGGTCCCGCGAGGAGATAGCGGAGCGCGTCGAGGCGGTTCTCGCGGATGCGGGGCTCTCGGCGCCGGTCCGGCACGTCGAGGGTGACCCGGGGAGCGAACTGGTGGATATGGCCGAGCGCGAGGGGTTCGACCAGATCGCCCTCGGCGGGGGCCAGACGAGTCCGATGGGGAAGATAAACGTCGGGAGCATCGCGGAGTTCGTCCTGTTGAACGCCCGGACGACGGTCAAACTCGTTCGGTGAGATGAACGGACCAACACGCTACCCCGAGCCGGTCAGCCGCGAGTTCCCGAGGCCCCCCGAGAGTATCGAGGACACGGAAGGACGGTCCATCAGCATCCGCGCCTACGACGGGAGCGACAGCGACCGGGAGGCGCTCCAGGCGATGTACGAGGCGTTCGACCCCGCCGACCGCGCGCAGGGCATCCCGCCGAGTCGCCCCTCGAAGCTCCGGAACTGGCTGGACCGCATCCTCGACGACGAGTGTCTGAACGTGTTCGCGTGGGACGGCGACGACATCGTCGGCCACGCGACGCTCGTCCCGGAGGAGGGCCGGGACTCGCCGCACGAACTCGCCATCTTCGTGCTCCAGTCCCACCAGGGCGCCGGCATCGGGACCGCGCTCATCAAGGCGGTGCTGGGCTACGGCGCCGAGAAGGGGGTCGAGCAGGTGTGGCTGACGGTGGAACGCTGGAACCGCCCGGCGGTGTCGCTCTACAAGAAAATCGGGTTCGAGACCACCGACGCCGAGAGCTTCGAACTGGAGATGGCCATTCAGCTTCAGACCGAGAGCACGGGCTGACTCGCGTACAGCAGCACGTACTCGGCGGCTTTCTCCAGTACCTCGCCGGTTGTCCCGGTCTGTGGTTCGCGGGGGACGACGACGAAGTCCGCGCCCACGCCCTCCGCGGTGTCGAGCACGACGCTGCCGGGATGCCGGCTCAGTCGCTCGGTCGAGAAACCCGCGGCGACGGAGGTGGTCACGTCGACGCCCTGCTCGCCGGCCAGCTCCCTCGCGGTTTCGACGTACTGCTCGGTTTCCTCGGCGATGGCTTCGTCCTCCACGGTGCCGGTTTCGATGGCACGAACCACCTCCTCGCCGAGCACGTAGACGACGTGGACTGCGGCGTCGTAGGCGTCGGCGACGGCGGCGGCGTACTCGACTGCGCGTGTCGACTCCTCGCTGCCGTCAACCGGGACGAGCACGAGGTCGACTTCGAGGGGGTCCATAGGGGTACGTGGACCCTGCCGGGGCAAAACCGTTTCCGTGACATCCCTCCCGTCGCGTCGTCGCGGGAGTTATGTCCCCGCGCCCGAAGAGCCGAGTATGTTCGACACTATCGTCGTCGCCACCGACGGCTCCGAGAGCGTCGAGCGCGCCGTGGACGTGGCGCTCGACCTCGCACAGCGGTTCGACGCCGAGGTTCACGCGCTCTCGGTCGTCGACGAGAGCGAAATAACCTCCTCGCCGGAGGAGATCCGCGACCAGCTTCGGGAGGGGCTCCGAGAGAACGGGCAGGACGCTGTCGCTGACGTGGCCGCCCGCGCCACCCGTGACGTGGTGACCGAGGTTCGGGAGGGCCGCCCGGCGAACGAAATCGCGGCCTACGCTCGCGAGGTCGACGCCGACGCCGTCGCCACGGGCACGCGCGGGCGTCACGGCGAGAACCGGTTTCTCATCGGGAGCGTCGCCGAGCGCGTGGTCCGCACCTGTCCGGTGCCCGTGCTGACGGTCCGGCAGTTGGAGGGGGAGGCCGCGGCGGCGTAGTGGCAGCCGGGATACAGCTTCCTCGTTCAGAACCCCGGGGTCACGGCCGCTCCATACAGAACACCCATCGAACAGGGTCGTATTGACCAAAACTGTAAAGCGGGACGTGTGAAAACCGGATGCCCATGGATTCTCGTCGGGTGAAAAAGAAATCGCCGCAGTTCATCGGGGTTTTCGGCGCGGTGCTGTTTCTGGTCGCCCTCGTCCATCACGCGACCGAAATCACCTCCGTAGACGGGTTTGTCGGGCCCCTAATCGCGTTTCTCTTGGACGGGTTCCTCGCGCTCGGGCTAGTGTATGCAGGCTACTGGCTTGCCGGGACTGACCTGTCTCCCGAGGAGCGCTGGCGGGTCTGTCACTGGTGTCTGTCCGGGGCCACGCTGTTCGTAGCCGTCATGGGTCTTTCTCTCCTCGTGCGAGCGTTCGAGGGACGTGTCGTCGAAGAAGCCATATTTCCGCTCCTGATTGCTGCGGAGGCGGGTGGTATTGCGGGCGTGGTTGCGGGCTATTACACCGCCCGCACGCGGGAAGAAGCCCGCCGAGCACGGACGGTGAGTGATGCGCTCGGGTTCGTCAACGACCTCATCCGTCACGACCTCCGCAACGACCTGACCGTAATCCAGGGCCACGCTCACTTGCTTGCGACTGATGCCGAATCAGAGACCGCCGGGACAGAGTCGGTCGACCCATCGATAATCGTTGAGAAGGCCGATGAGGCGCTCACCCGTATCGAGACGACCGGTGCGGTCGCGGAAACTCTGATCGGGGAACCGGACCTCGAACCGGTCGATTTCGCAGCCATCACTGCCGAGATCGCGACGCGAGTCGAGAACACGTACGGTATCCCGGTGACGACGGAGCTTCCTGACCACGCTACCGTTCTCGGCAATCGAGGGCTCCGATCAGTCGTCGATAACCTGCTTGAGAACGCGGTCGAGCACAACGATGCTGATGAGCCCCAGGTTCACGTCAGTATTGACACGGACGCGGAAAGAGTCCGATTGACAGTCACCGATAACGGCCCGGGAATCCCGGACGAACAGAAGGAGCGTATCCTGAACCCACGAAGCAGGGCGGCGGAAGG
>JBDGQC010000043.1:4693-10365 GCA_042219375.1 Halolamina sp.
AAACCCTACCGGTCGCGCCTTCCCGCCGCCACGCCCCGTTTCACCGCGCTTATACGCCGCCTCCGCCTCTCGCAGGTATGGACGACGAACTCATCGAGACCGACGAGCTCTCGCTGCACCGGCGCTCGCTGCTGCCGGGGAAGGGCTTTTTCTACCCGGATTCGCTGGACGAGGACCGCCGCGAGGAGCGCATCGCGGAGGCGGTCGACGGCGCCGACACCGTCGTCGTCACGGACTCCGACGCCGACGGCCTGGGCTGTGTCGCGCTCATCCGCGAGGCACGCGACGCCACGCTCGATGTGGTCCCGTTCGAGGAGCGCCTGGTCGAGAAGACGAGCGACGACGAGGGGGCGGAGGAGGAAGAGTCGGACGAGGACGAGCCACACGAACGCTCGACGGTCGCGCTGGTGGCCTCCGGCCCGCACTCGCTGGACGAGTCGCTCGAACTCGTCGCGAAACACGCCGAGGCGGGCGCGGACTACTTCGTCTGTGACATCTGCCCCGACGACTACGAGAGCGTCGGCGAGGCGCTCGACACCCTGGTCGAGCAGGGCGGCGCGGTGCGCTGGTTCGACCACCACCAGTGGGACGAGGAGGTGGCTGAGGCCGTCCGCGCGGCGGGGGTCAACCTCGTCATCGGCGAGAGCGAGGAGGAGTGTACCGTGGACGTGACGCTGCGGTCGCTGGACTACGAGTTCGACGAGCGGTTCCGGGACCTCGCCGACGTGACCCGGGACCACGACCTCTGGCTGAAGGAGGACGAGCGCAGCGACGACCTGGCGGACTACGCCTACTGGAGCGGCCCCGAGGAGTACGCCACCGTGGTCGGCACCTACGGCGCGGCGCTCCCCGACCCGGTGCTGGAGTACGTCGAACACCGCCGGGTGGAGAAGGAACAGCGCATCGAGGCCGCCGTGGACCGGGCCAGCCGCCACGAAATCGGCGACTGGACCGTCGGCGTCACCTACGGCCGCTGCTCGCAGAACGAGGTGGCCGAAACCCTCCGGCAGGAGGGCTGTGACGCCGCGGTCATCGTCAAACCCTCCGGGAGCGCGAGCATCCGCGGCTCGGAGGAATTCCAGCGCGCCCACGAGGTCGCCGGGCAGGTCAACGGCGGCGGCCACCCGCAGGCGGCCGGCTGCAAGCCCGATATCTACGACGATATGCTCGACATGGCCCAGCACTGGACAACCGAGGGCCAGGCGACGCGGAAGCTGATTCTGCAGGCGTTCGAGAATCTGCTCGAGGAAGAGACGGCGTAAGTCAGCCGGCTGCTGAACGCTGCCTACTCGCTCCGACTCCCGACGACCCACTTCTCCGAGTACGCCTCCCCGCACGTACATTGCGCGTAGGCGTGAACCACATCGCCGTCGGCGTACATGCCGCCGACCTCGGGGTTCTCGGCCTCGGCGAACGCGAAGATGAACTGCACGTCGTGGTCTCCATCCTCGCCCGCGGGGCAGTCCCCGCCCGAGAGGTCCGTGCGGATGGTGCCCTCCTCGCCCATCGCTTCCTTGGCGAACTGCATCGCGTCCATCCCGGTGCCGGCCGAGAACATCTGGCGGCCCTTCTCCCCGGGCACCACGAGCACGACGCCGTTCTCGCGCTCCTCGCCGACCTCGGCGAGTCGCCCGTCCTCGTCCAACTGGTCCTCGGCGAGATAGAGCGCCACGTCGTCGAGGCGCTCGCCGGCGAGAAACTCCGAAAGCTTGCTCATGGGCGTGATACGCGCCGCCGGCGGAAAAACGGCCCGCGTTGGGGTTGCGCCGGCCCGGTTCAACCGCTCACCCGTCGAGGTCCTTCGCGATGTCCTGTAGCGAACTGCCGGGGCTGGAGGTGTCCGTGTACACCACGCGCTCGCCGGGGAGCCGAAGGCCGTAGCGCTCGCCGGCTTCGAGCACGTCCAAATCCAGCGGGTCGTCCGGCTCGCGGTCGTGTTCCTGGAGCCACTCGACCAGCCGGTTCTCCGCGCGGCCGGGGTCCTTGGCCTCGCTTCGCAGGTCGTAGGCGCCACGGAGCAGCAGCCCGGAAGCGTCGGCCTGCGCCCGGGCGTGGTACTCGTCGCCGTCGAGGACGAGACGGAGGTAGTCGCCTCGCTCGGCGTCGAGGCCGTCGGGAAGCCGCAGGCAGGGCCGGCGCGTGCCGCCGCTGCGCTCGACCTGGGCGCGCTCGGTGCGAACGCTTGCGTGGTCGCTGGGGAGTCTATCGGGCATCGAGAGAAGTCGTGACCGATTACTCGTCGTCTTCGTCGCCCTCGCCGAAGGCGGCGGCGACGTCCTCGTCGCCGATGACCTTGGCGTTGACCTGTGCGGACTCCTCGCTGAACTCGGCGCCCCGAACCGTGACGCGGCGGCGCTCGCCGTCTTTCTCGGGGTGGAAGCCGACGCCGCCTTCGAGCAGTAGCTCCTTCAGGTCCGAGCCCGGCACGTCGCCGCGCATCGGTCGGCCGGCGGCGTCCGAGCCACCGGTGAGTTCGAGCGTCGACTCCGAGAGCCCGACGACGCTGCCGTCGACCTCGTCGCCGATGGAGCGGCCGAGGAACCGGTTCGCGTCCTGTCCGTCAACCTCCGTCTGATAGGTCGCCCCGGTGTCGGGGTCCGAAACGACGAGTTTGAGTTCAGCCATACCTCAAAACTGCGGGCGGCCGCAGAAAAACACGTCGAAAGCCGGCGTTCCGCGCCGGGCGGGGTGACGACGGCGTGTTCAGCCGTCGGGCGCGCCCGAGAGGATTTCGACGCCGGAACTCGCGCCGATGCGCTCGGCCCCCGCGTCGAGCATCGCCATCGCCTCCTCGTAGCTCCCGATGCCGCCGGAGGCCTTCACCGGAAGGTATTCGCTCATCAGTTCCACGTCCGAGACGGTGGCGCCGCCGTCGGCGAAGCCCGTCGAGGTTTTCACCATGTCCGCGCCGGCGGCCGCGGCGGCCTCGCAGGCCCGGCGCTTCTCGTGGTCGTCGAGTAGTGCCGTCTCGATGATGACTTTCACCGGGAGCGGCGTCGCGGCGACAACCCCCGCGAGTTCGTCCTCGACGGCCTCGTCGTCACCGGCTTTCAACCGACCGGCGTTGATGACGACGTCGAGTTCGTCGGCGCCGTCCTCGTCGGCGGTCGTCGCCTCGGCGCGCTTGGCCGCCGGCGCGTTCTGGCCGTGCGGGAAGCCGATAACCGTCGCGAGCGTCACGTCGTGGTCATGTGCGGCGGCCTGCTCGACGTAGCAGGGCGGGATGCAGGCGTTCATGCCGTGTTCGGCGGCTTCGTCGAGCACGTCCTTCGTGTCCGCCCAGGTCGTTTCGGGGCCGAGCACGGTGTGGTCGATGTGTCCGGCGAGCGTGTCGCGGTCCATACCCGCTCTGGGTCGGCGGTCCTGAAAAAGCCCGTTGCCCGTGTGAGTCGACTTCGACGCCGGTTCGTCCAGACTCGCCCGCGTGCTCCGTAAGGCTTTCTTCCGGGCGCCCCGCCGGGCCAGCCATGGCGATTCTCCCCGCGGGATTCGCGCTCCCGCCGCTGCCCTACCTGCTCGCGCTTCTGGTCGCGGGGGGTGCCGTGGTTTACGGCCTCCGCGAGCGACAGCCGACGGTCGATAACCGATTTATCGCCGCACTAATCCCGTGGATGCTCGCGGGCGCGTGGCTCCACGTGCTCCACGTCGTCGGCGCCGCGCCCGCAGTCATCGACCCGCTGCTCGGCACGCCCGGGGCGTACCTCTCGACGGCCGTCGTCGCCGGTGCCGCGTGGCTCGCTGCCGACGTACTGGAGCGCGAAACTGCACCGGTGCTCCTCGCCGCCGGCGTCGCGGTTGCCGTCGTGGTGCTCGCTGTCGGCGTCGCGTGGGCGACGACGTCGGGGACGTTCGCACCGTTCTGGCCAGCCGTCGCGGCGGTGCTCGGCGTCGCCCTCGGCGCGGCGGTCTGGAGAGGGCTCCTGTGGCTCCGGCCGGAAGTGCGCGTCACGGAAACCGCGGGCGTGCTGGCAGTCGTCGCCCACAGTCTCGACGGCGTTTCGACTGCGGTCGGCATCGACGTGCTCGGTGCCACCGAGCGCACGCCGCTCTCCCGGGCCATCATCGAGGTCGGCGCAGCGCTGCCCACCGCGGAGGTGCTGGGCGCTGCGTGGCTGTTCGTCGTCGTGAAGGCGGCGCTCGCGTGCTTCGTGGTCACGCTGCTGGTGGAGTACGTCGAGGCGGACCCGGCTGAGGGACGGCTGCTGCTGGCGCTCGTCGCGGCTGTCGGGCTGGGCCCGGGGGCGCACAACCTCCTGCTGTTCGCGATTACTGGCTAAACCGCCGCCGTTCCGGGCGACGCCGCCCGTTTCCGAAAGCGCAGTTACAGCGGTAGCGAGGCGAAAGCCCACCCGTTCACTCCAGCGTCTGTTGCTTGATCTCCCGCACGCCTTCTTCGGGGCCTCTCGCGATGAGCACGTCGCCGGTCCGTAACGTGGTTTCGCCGGCAGGCGCCAGAATCCAATCGTCGGACCGTCGGATCGCCATAATCCCCATCCCCGTTCGCTCTTCGAGTTCGAGCGTTTCGAGGCTCCGGTCGGCGAAGTCGCTGTCGGCGGTGATCGTCGTGGTCGTGATGAGTTCGTCGCTCTCGCTGACCGCCTGGCCGAAGACCGGATGAACGTCGCCCTCGCGCAGGACGATATCGGCGATATCGCGCGCCGCGTCGCAGATCGCTTCCGAGGCGGTTGCGAGATGGAGCACCCCTCGAAGCTGGCTCGGCTTCCCTACCCGCTCGCTGGCTTCGATGACCCACGTCTCGATGTCCCCTTTCAGCCTGTCGGACTGCTCTTCGAGTTCGGTTACCTCCGCGGCGAGTTCGTCGTCGTCAAACAGCACGGCGCCGTAGCTCAACCCGACGGCGAGTTCCGCGATGTTTTTCAGTCGAATAACCGTCTCCGCCGCCTGCCGGAGTTCCTCGACGTCGGTCTGCGGGCGAGGCTCGGCCGGGCGTTCTTCACCGGTCAGTAGTTCGTACGCGGTGGCGACTCCGTCGTCGGGGCCGCTTCCGATGACGAGGTCCCCTGCCTGCAGTTTGATCTCGTCGTCGGGCGTGATTATCCACTTCGAATCGCGTCGAACGGCGGTCACGTCGACGCCCGTCTCGGTTTCCAGCGCGAGGTCGGCCAGGGATTGACCGACTGCCGACGAACCGTCGGCGACGGAAGCCCGCATCACGACCTCGTCCGCCTCCGGGAGCGCCGCTCGGACCTCTTCGGGAAGCCCGATGTCGTTGGCGACGATACCCGCGATGTCGGCGGCGGCGTTCGTAATCGCGACAGCCGCATCCACTATCTGGATGATTCCGACGAGTTCCTCGGCGTCGTCGGCCCGCTTCGCGGCCAGCATGAGCGAAATCTTCGCGGGGTACTGCAACGACTCGGCCTCGGCTTCGAGTTCGTACACCGCCTCTGCCAACCCCTCGTGCCCGTAGAGGGCGGCGGCGTACGCGAGGTCGATTGCGAGCTCCGACGCGTCTTTCAGTTCGACCAGGGTCTCCCGGACGTTTCGCGGTCGATACGCGATTTTCTCCATTACCGAGCATGCGTCATCTCGCGGCTTGAACGTTTGGGCGCAGAAACGACGCCCGCTCCGGTCGGGCCTGAAACCGCGCTCGTTCTCACACGACGAGGGAGACGACGCCGAACAGGATGAGGACCCCGGTGATGTCACAG
>JBDGQC010000194.1:0-5101 GCA_042219375.1 Halolamina sp.
AAAGCTGGTTCGCCGTCTTCCCATTCATTGCAGTTTTTCAGGAGTTTGAGCGCTGAGCATGTGGTTTGTGGCGAGCGCCCGCACCATTCCACGAGCGGTAGCGCTGGCGATTTCACTCCGAGAAGGGTCGATTAGGGGCGGTTTGAACGGTTCAGTCGCTCCCGTGAGGGCCGGCTAAGCCCCTAATTTTATTCGGCCACCCGGTGTTAGATGTGTGACTGACCGGACCGGACAATCAATGAAGATTCGCCACCGACTCCTCATCGCGCTGTGTCTGGTCGGACTCGTTCTCGGCACCGCGACGTTTGCCGGATTCGAACTGTTCGAGCAGCGCTCCGTCTCGCAGATGGAGACGAACGTCGAGGAGACGGCGGCGCTGAGTGCGGACATCGTTGAAGGGCAGATCCGTGAACAGAAAGAGCGGGTCGCGTATCTCGCCGCGCGGCCGCCGGTGCGGGGCAGTAACGTGAAACAGTATCTGGCGTCGTTCGTCGCGAACTCGGCGTTCACCAGCGCGCACGTCGTCGCCGAGAACGGGACTGTCACGACGGCGTACGCCGAACCCGGCGTCCGAGACACCGCCGTCGAAGGTGCCGACCACGCGAACCGGACGTACTTCGAGCGGTCGTTGACGGGGGAGTCGTATATGTCCGGGATCACCTGTCCAGATGGGGGAGCCTGTCGCGTTCGTATCAGCGCGCCCGTCTTCGCCGCCGGCGACGACCCCGACGAGGTCACGGCGGTGCTGGCGGCCACGATTCCAATCGGGACTGGCGCCTTCTTCAGTCCGACAACGTCGACCGACGAAGCGACGGCGGTGTACGTGACGGCACCGACTGACGGCGGTGCTGATTCGGTGACGTTCGGCGAACCCTCGGGGTCGTTCGAGTCGGCAATCACGGGAACGGCACCCGTTGCCTCCACGAACTGGGAGGTACACGTCGAGCAGAACCGCGCCGCGCTCGACCGGACGCTCAGAACCGCCTTCTATGCGCAGGCGCTGAGCCTCCTGGTAGTGCTTCTCTCGATGGCGACGTTCGGTGCGTGGGAGTACCGGACGAATCTCAGACAGATCGAGCGGCTGCTGGACGGGTTCACCGCCATTCGCCGCGGCGAGTACGACCATTCGCCGGAGTTCTCCGCCGCCGATGAGTGGAGCCAGATCGGCGAGGGGTTCGACCGGCTCACGACGACGCTCGCCGAGCGGGAAGCGGCCGTCGAGGAGCAGAAGCGCCGGCGCGGGATGCTCCATCGCCTCCTCCGTCACAACCTCCGCAACGACATCAACATCATTCTCGGACAGGCCGAACTCGTGCCGGAACACACCGACAACGAGGAGGTGATCCGTATTACCGAGAAAATCTGTGACATGGGCTGGAACCTCATCGAACAGGCCGACAAGGCCCGGGAACTCGAGCAGTTGATGGCGGAGGCGACGACTACCGAGGCGGTGGAACTGGTCGAAATCGTCGAGGAGAAAGCCATGTCGCTCCGTGAGAGCCACGACAACGTCGAGGTGTTCACGGAGCTCCCCGACCAGGCGTGGGTGCTGGCATCGCCCTTGCTCCCGTACGCCATCGAGGAACTGTTCGAGAACGCGGTCGAGCACAACCCGAGCGACCCGGTCATTATCGGAGCGGCGGTCGAGCGGACCGGCGAACCGGACGCAGCCGACTCCGGCGAGACCTTCGACGGGACCGCCGACGCCGCAGTTCCGGCGCGTACGGACGCGGACGTTCCCGACCCGGCGGATATGGAGGAAGAAGTCCGCTTCCGAATCAACGACAACGGCCCCGGAATCCCGGACCAGGAGCGGCGTGTCCTCACGGGTGCGGAGGAGACATCGCTGGAACACGGGAGCGGAATCGGCCTCCGGTTCGTGTACTGGATGGTCCAGCAGGCAGAGGGTTCCGTCGAGGTGTCCACCGGGGAGAACGGAACGACAATCGACCTGCTGTTGCCGGCGCTCGTCAGCCCATCAGAAGAGCCAGAGAAGGACGGGCCCGATGACGAGAACCACACCAGCACCGAGTAGACCGACGAGAAGCGGCTCGGGTAGCCGCCGGTCGTCCGTCGGGGTCGACGCAGTCGCCATAGTGACGGTGAACGCTTCGACTTCCACGCTGTTGACGTAGACCGTGTACGAAACCGTGCCGGAGACTTCGTCGTCGAAGACGACCTGCCGGGTTCCGTTCGCGGGAACGCGGAGACTCCGTTCTGCGACCAGCCCGCCTTCGTCGCGAACCAGTTCGACCGTGTATCGGCCCGCGGTTTCGCCGGTGTTGGTGAGTCGCACCTCGACGCTTAGTGTGCCGTCGGTCGTTTCGGTGGTGACCGTCACGCTCGCGCCTCCGGCCGTCGCGGCGCCGAGCGCGGGCACCGCTACGAGCGCTGCCACGACACAGCACAGGGCGAAAGCCGCGAGTGGCGACGCTCGAATGGATTCGGACATGGTTAGGTCGACTGACGGCACTCCTCGGTTAGTTCGGCCAACACCGGTTCGAACGTCGAGTCGACGAGCGATTCCGCGTTAGTCGTCCCCTCGCGACAGCGTCGTAGCTGGTCGATACGGGCGCTGTACGCCTGGTCGTCGTGACCTTGCCGCGCCCCGCTGGTCTTGAGCGTCGTGAGTTGCTGGAGTAACGCGTACTGGTCGCGGACCGGGTCGTCGTACTCCTGTATCGTCAACAGCTCCTCGACGGTCCGCTGGAGCGCCTCGGCGCTGAGTGGCTTGACCAGATAGGCGTCGAACGCGGTGTCGACGACGTCGATTTCGGGGTCGACCGCCGACACCAGCGCGATGGCACAGTCGTGGCCACGCTCCCGGACTTCCTCCACGAACTCGTCGCCGGACAGCCCCGGCATGCGACGGTCCACCAGTAGCACGTCGACCGACTCGTCCAGCCGGTCGAGCGCAGCCCGTCCGGTCTCCGCGACTCGCACCTCGTGCTCGTTCCGAAGGTGCAGGCGATAGAGTTCGGCGACCTTCGACTCGTCCTCGACAATCTGTATCGTCGTGTCGTCGGTCGACGTCCGCCCAGTCATCGTTCCGGCTTCCGCTGTCTCATCGGCTGTAGCCCCGTTAGTCATCGTCGCCTCCGTCGGTTCGTTTCAGGGAACCAGCGAGTCCATGGGGGTGATGTCGCCGAACTCGTGTCGGGCGCAACCGTAACGACAGTCTTGTCGGAGCTATCCGACGGCTCTCCCGGGGAGCAACCGAACACCTGTTCGACGGGGCCGCCACGGTGGAGACATCTACCAGCGTGTAGTGTGAAGCCGAGTCAGTCTGTTTTGGTGTCATATGAACGGTAGTGGTCATTGATGCACCCTCCCGACGAGAAGCAAGCCAGCCGCCAGCACGACTGCGACCAGCGCTGCCAACGCGCCGAATCCGGGGACGTTCGAACGGGTCGTCGAGGCTTGCGTCGCCGCGGTCGCGTTCGTCGCCCGGACTCGCACGGAGACCGATTCCCCGCCGACGCCGACCTCGTAGGTGCCGGCGCGGCTGAACGCGTGCTCGAACGTCAGGGTGGTCGATTCGTTCGGGGCGAGCGAAACCGTGGCGTCCGCGAGCACGACGCCGTTGACGGTCAGCGAGAAAGTCCGAGTCCCGGGGGCTTCGCCGTCGTTGCGTACAACCACGGTGACAGTCGTCGAGTTGCCCGCCTCGACGGTCGTTTGCGAGAGGGAAACGTTGCCAACCCCGATGGCGGGTTGCTGTCGGGGGTTCGGCGGCTCCAGACGGACGGCGTAGGTGGACAGCGAAACCGCGCTCGCTGCGAACCGATAGCTGTCGGCCGTCTCGCCGACCAGTTCGGTCTCCGCGCGGGTCCAGTTACCGTCTTCCCGGTAGTACAGCGAGACGTTCCTCGGGCCGTATCCCGTCCCATTGAGTCGGGACTTGGCGACTTCGAACACCACCGTCGCCGTCTCGATGGCCACGCCGTTATGCTCGACCGGGAGCTGTGCGAGCTGCCGGCCACGGGCGTCGACGGATTCGTAGGTTCGGTCACCGCTCCCGACGACGAGCTGTGTGGTGTCGTTAGCCGGCCGAACCCGTACCCAGACGAGTCTGACCCCGTTGCGCTTCAGGTCTCTCAGGTCGACCGTGACCGTCTCGTCGGCTGGATACTGGACGATGGTCTGGCTCCCGTTGTCGGTTCGGAACGTCGCTGTCCGAGCGTTCACAGAGCCGATTGCCATCTGCACCGACGCAGCCGGCCGGTCGTTCAGCCGGACCGTGGCGGAGTGGGCACCGATAGCCGGGTTCTGCACGTCTTCGAGCGCGATGATGAGCGTTTCGCCGGCGTCGAGCGCCCGGGCATCCCGGAGGTCGACCGTCACCGCCCCGTCGGACACCGTTACCGAGCCGACGACCGACCGGAGGCTCCGGTCGATCTCGCCGTCGCCATCGGCGTCGACCCCGAAGCGGATGAGCGCGGATTCGTTAACCCCATCGAGGCCGACAGCGCCCGGGTAACCGACGGTCACGCGGTCGAGCGTGAGCGGTTCCGCGAGGGTGACGCGAGCGGTGTGCGTGGCGTTCATTCCGGCAGCCGGCGGGTCAGCCACAAACACCGCGTCCTCGACGGCGGAGTCGGCGGTCGCTCCCCGCGCCGTCGTCGAGAGCCTCGTCGTCACCGCGGAGTCCGTCGCCCCCGGGTTGATTTCGACAGCAACGTCGTGGTCGCCCGCGGCGGGATTGCGGACGTCCTCAACGGCGATTCTAACTGTGTCGCCAGCAGCGAGGGTGTAGTCGCCGTCGAAGACGAGCAGCAGCCTCCCGTCCGTATTGATCCGAACCGCCGCGAGGTCGTCCGTCAGCGACGTATCGGTGACGCCGTCGCCGTCGGTGTCGACGCCGACGCTAATTCCGTTGAGCCCAACGTCACCCAGGTCGGCCCCACGCTGGCCGACGGGGTACTCGATGGCAATCGCTTCGAGCGTGCTCCCGTCGTCGACGCTTCCGACGCCCGCCGCGATGCGGTGTGTCGACATCGTGTTCGCAGTCGCCGGCTCCGCATTGAGGTCCGCAGTCGGGGTCGTGCTGCCACCGTCGGTCGTGCTGTTGTCCGTGCCACTACCGTCGGTTGTGCCGTCG
>JBDGQC010000194.1:5201-10343 GCA_042219375.1 Halolamina sp.
GCTGCCACCGTCGGTCGTGCTGTTGTCCGTGCCACTACCGTCGGTTGTGCCGTCGTCCGTCCCGCCGTTGTTGGTCGTGTTCTTGATTGTGAGCCCAGTCGTGTACGCGTCCCCCGTGCTCTGGGGGTTGATGCGCACACCAACATCGAAGGTTCCCTCGGCGGCGGGGTTTTGGGCGTTGTCGAACTCGACGATGATTCGATCCCCCGCGGTGAGGGAGTAACTTCCGCCGAAGCCGAATTTGACGGTGTGGCCGTTGTTGGAGACGCTCACCTCGCTCAGGTCGTCCGAGACGTTCGTGTCGATGGTCCCGTCGCCGTCGGTGTCGAGGCCGACCGCGACGACATCGCCCTGGCTCACGTTGCTCACGTCAGCCGGATGCGCGGAGGCCGTGTAGTCGACGGTGAACCCGTTGAGCGAATCGCCGTCCGACTTCGACCCGACCGTCCCCGTCGCGGTGTGGGTCGCCGTCGCGTTCGGGTCCGTGGGTGACGCTGTCACGGACGCGTTCGCCGTCTCCGATGCCTGCGCGATGGAGAGAGTCGCCGTCGGCGGCGCGGACCGGCTACTGTTGAGCCGGACTTCCACGGTGTAATTGCCCGCGTCCGGTGGGTTCGTCACGTTACCGAACACGATGTGAACGCGGTCGTCCGTCGATAGCGTCACCGAGCCGTCGAATTCGAAGGTGACCGTCTCGCCGCCGTCGCTGATTGCGACGCCGGTCAGTTTCGGCAACAGGTCGACATCGGACTGGCCGTCGCCGTCGGTATCGAGGCCGGCCTCGGTCACGTCGCCCGCGCTTACGTTGGAGACGCTCGCCGGACTCGACGCTGTCGAGTAGTTCACTTCGACGGTCGTCAGCGCCGTGCCGTTGTCGACGTAGCCGACCGTTCGGTTCACGCTGTGGTTCGATGTCGCACCGTCCGTGTTCGGGTCCGCGCTGATCGAGGCCGTGCCGTCGGTCCCGTCGGTCGTGAGCCCCGTCGTGTAGGTGTGGACCGGGTTACTCTGGTAGTTAATCGACTGGTTGACGTCGAACGTGCCCTCGGCGTCGGGGTTGACGGCGGCCTCGAACTCGACGATGAACCGGTCGCCCTTATGCAGGTTGTAGCTTCCGCCGAAGCCGAACGAGAGGGTGTGACCGTTGTTCGACGCGCTCACCTCCCCCAGGTCGCTGGAGACGTTCGTGTCGATGACACCGTCGCCGTCGGTGTCGAGGCCGACCGCGACGACGTCGCTTTGACTCACGTTACTCACGTCGGCCGGATGCGCGGAAGCCGTGTAGTCGACCCTGAACGTGTTTAGCGAGTCCCCGGCCGATTCCGATTGCACGACGGCCGTTACCCGATGGGTCGCGGTCGTGCCGGGGTCGTTCGGCGAGGCGACGATAGTCGCGTTCGGTGACGCGGTCGATTCGGCGGCGGCGGTGATGGACGGGGCGGCGAACCCGAAGACGAGGCCAGCAAACACAAGCAGCGATAACGCTATCCACCGATAGGACAACTGAGCAGTCCCCGGTGAGGTAGGCGCCATCAGCGGTTCTACTCGAATCTACGCTCTCGTGGTTCGTTCATACGATTGTCCGGTCGACCGGGCGGAGGGTCTCTAATCCCCTTATCCAACGGGGGTGTTTCCAATAAAAATGCCCGTAAGAATGTTGAGTTGAAGCTGGTCGGCCCGCTCCGGCGGCGACGGTCCCTGCGGTGGTAGCGTCTCCGCCGTTTCCGGGAGAGTTCGGCCGGGGGTCCCGAACCTGTCCGAGTCGTGTGGTCATATCCGGGAGCAGCCGGGCCACGACAGGGGCGTTTCATCCTGCCAAGACCCTCATTTTTATGAGGTGTGGTGTATATGTATTAACAACGATGGCCCCTGGTCCTGACTCGCCGGCGCTCCTCGCGTTCGGAGCGGAGCGAGGGATGGAGGAGCTCCGTGAGCGGTCGGCCGGGCGGAACGTTCTCGCCGTGCTGACCGAATCCTCCGCCGACGAATGGCACCGGCGGTGGGAGCGTTCGACCGCCACCGCCGAACAGTTGGCGCTGGTCGAGTGCTACGGTCTCGCCCGTGGTGCCGCGACGAGCGCCCCGGCGACACGCGTGGTTTCGAACGATCTCGCGATGGCGACGGTCCCGCGCCCCGTCGATAGCGACGTACTGTCGGACGTCATCGGACGGTTCCTCGACGGCTGGGAGTCGGGCCCCACCGATACGCTCCTGTACGTCGACTCGCTCGATGAACTCCTGGCCGACACCGGGCGCCGGGAGCTACGACCGCTGTTTGAGAACGTCGTCGAACGCGGCCGTTCCGGAATCATCGTCAGCGTCGACCCCGAGACGGAGGCCGCAGGCGCGGCCGTCGAGTTCGGGGAACTCCTCACCGAGACGGTCGGCTCGCCTGTCCCCCCTGCCGAGGCGACCGCGGCAGTCCGGCGGCTTCGGGAGGCCGACCCCACGAAGTTCGGCTACTTCCGGCGCTACTGGCGCGATGCGCTCCGCGCGCTCGAACGGGTCGACCGGACGTATCCACAGGCCAGCCAACTCCACGGCGCGATTGAGACGGAGCTTTCACCCCGGATGCTCGGCGCCGCGCTCTCCGGCCTCGCGTGGCTCGACGGCGTCTCGCTGCGCGGCGACACCAACGGCGCCAACCGTTACGACTGCCGTAGCTACGACCCCGATTACGCGGCTCAACTCGGACTGGCGGTCGAATCACTCCCCGAGGAGTAGTTTCTCAGCTTTCCTCCGGCGCGTCGAGGGACGCCGCGACGACGGACCCGTCGGGCTGAAGCGTCACCGTCCCGAGCATCGCCGTCTCGCCCGGCGGCGTCGACGCCGCGACGGCCCGGAGTGTCTCCGTCTGGTCGAGCCGTTCCCAGACGACCTCCTGTACCAGCGTCTGGAACTGCTCGCGGCTGGTCCAGCCCGAATCGATATCCGACGGGACCCGGACGACGATGCGGAGTTCCTCCTCGGTCACGTGGACGCCGACCCCGAAGGTGTCGCCGCGCGAGGCCTCGGTGCCCGTCGTCTCATCGGTCATGGACGGGGTTCGCCGCGGGCAGGCAAATCTCCTGTGTCTTCCGTGTGTGATGTTCTCAGGCGGTGACGCCCCCGATGGCACGGCTTTTGTCCGGGACCCGCGTCGGTCGGCGTAATGAGTTATCGGATCGGTCTCGTCGGGAAGCCCTCCGTGGGCAAATCGACGCTGTTCAACGCTGCGACGATGAACGACGTGCCCGAGGGCGCCTACCCGTTCACGACAATCGACCCGAGCGTAGGCGAGGCGTACGTGCGCGTGGACTGTGCGGCCCCGGAGTTCGACGAGACGTGTACCCCGAGCGTGGGCTACTGCGACGACGGCACCCGGTTCGTTCCGGTCAAACTCGTGGATGTCGCCGGCCTCATCCCCGGCGCCCACGAGGGCAACGGGCTCGGCAACCAGTTCCTCTCGGACCTGAACGAGACGGACGTGCTCGTCCACGTCGTGGATTTCTCCGGCGAGACGGACCTGGAGGGCGAGGCGACGGAGGGCCACGACCCCCGCGAGGACATCGCCTTCCTGGAGGACGAACTCGATATGTGGTATCTGGACGTGCTGGAGAAGGGCATCGAACGCCACCTCACGGGCTACCACGGCGGTGACGGTGACGTGGAGGAGGCACTCGCCGAGCAGATGGATGCCTTCGGCATCGTCGCCGAAGAGGTCAAGCAGATTCTCCTGGCCCAGAACGTCGGCTTCGACCCCGAGGCGTGGACCGACGAGCAGCGCGAAGAGTTGGCCCGCGAAATCCGCAAGCGCACCAAACCGGTCGTCATCGCGGCGAACAAGATGGACACCCCGGCGGCCCGGGAGAACTGGGCCGAAATCACCGGTGAGGCGCAGTACGACCACCTCGATTTCGTGCCCGTGAGCGCACACGCGGAGAAATCTCTGAAGAAGGCTGCCGAGACTGGCGTCGTCGAGTACACGCCGGGCGACGCCGACTTCGGTATCGTCGGCGATATGAGCGCGGAGCAGGAAGCGGGCCTCGAACAGATTCGGGAGTTCCTCGCGGCCTATGGCGGCACGGGAGTCCAGGACGCGCTCGAGACCGCACTTTTCGACACGCTCGACTGCGTGGCCGTCTTCCCCGGCAGCGCGAACGGGGCCGACGACGAGAAAGGGGTGTTCCGGGACTGCTTCCTGCTGTCCGAGGAAGCGACGGTCGAGGATTTCGCCTACACGCTCCACTCGGACATCGGCGACGGCCTGCTCCACGGTATCGACTGTCGCTCGGGTCGGCAGGTCGGCACGGACCACGAACTGGGTGACCGCGACGTGGTCGAAATCGTCACGACCGGCTGAGCGGCCGCCCCGTTCGACACCCGCGACCGCCGGCTACTTGACCCATTCTGTCCTACCCCGACGTATGAACGTCGAGTGCAGACTGTTCGGCCCGTTCCGCGACGACGTGGGCGAGGAGCACGTCGGCGGCGAGTACGACGAGGGAACGACCGCAGGCGACCTGCTGCGGAACCTGGAAGGGGAGTACGAGGAACTGGCTGGCCGCCTCGTCGACGAGGACGCGGAAACAACCGCGGGGGCGACTGTCGTCACGCTGAACGAGAAGAACATCACACATATCGACGGCCTGGACACGGAACTCGAAGACGGCGATACCGTGCGAATCGTGCCGTCGGTGTACGGGGGATAGCCCCGCCGGGCGCTTTAGTCGTCCGCCGACGCGGGGGCGGCCGAGTCCACGTCGGCCACGGTGCCGTCGTCGTCCCAGCCACGCGCGTCGTAGTACTCCTGAATCGCCTCGTCCAGGTCGGGAATCTCGTAGGGGAGGCGGTCGTCCTCGACGTCCTTCCCGCGCTGGTTGTTGAAGTGGCGTTCGCGCGCGATGGCTTCGGCGCCGATCTCCTGGAGCCGCTCGTAGTCGGTTTCGAGCAGCGTCGCCAGGCGCTCGTCGGTGATGTAGTCGCCCGCGAACGCACAGACCACACCCGAGTCCCGGATGACGTTGCGGTTCTCCTTCTCGACCAGGGTGTCGGCCTTGCCCAGCGTCCCCTCGGGGTCGAGTTCGCCGGAGTACTCCAGGCCGAGCATCCCGCCGTACATGTGGTCGGCGCCGCGGTTGGCGACGGCGTAGGAGAGCCCCTG
>JBDGQC010000027.1:0-10238 GCA_042219375.1 Halolamina sp.
CTCGACGCCGCCGACGTGCCCCGGGAGTGGAACAGAAAGATGGAGGAGTACCTCGGCGTCGTCCCGGAGACGGACACGAACGGCTGTCTCCAGGACATCCATTGGTCGAAGAACCTGCCGGGCTTCATCTCCTACACCGTCGGCAGCGTCATCGCCGCCCAGCTCTGGGACGCGCTGCGGGACGACGTGCCGGACGTGGACAACCGTATCGCGGCCGGCGAGTTCGACGCGGTCCACAAATGGCTGGAGAACCACGTCCATCGCCACGGCCAGCGCTACCGGACCGACGAACTGGTCGAGCGCGCGACGGGCGACCCGATTACCGCCGAGCCGTTCCTCGACTACGCCGAGGCGAAGTTCGGCGCTCTCTACGACCTGTAGCTACAGGAGCAGCGACTCACACAGCGCGTCCATTCCGCCCTCCTCGTGGATGCGTCGCTGGCGGGCCGTTCCGCTCTCCTGGTCGAGCAGGTCAGCCAGCGAATCGTTGCCGATGCGGTCGCAGGTTCGCTCGACGGCCTCGGCCAGCGACACCGTGGATGCGCCGTCGCGGTCGATGAAGGACGCGTCGTGACCGTGGCGGGTCGCGCGCCACTTGTTCTCGTCCAAGAGTTCGCGGCGGAGGCCGTTCCCGCCGCGTGCGGTATCGGTCCCGTCGGGACCGTCGCGGGCGCCGTCCTCGTAGCGCTCCGCGAGGTCCATCACCAGCGCGTGGACGTGTTCGACGAACGCCTGCACGACGGCGGGGTCGGACTGGCCGTCCGGCGAGCGGACCTCGACGGTTCCGTGGCCGCTGTGGGGTCGCACGTCGAACCAGAGTTCGCCGCGGTCCTCGATGGAGCCCAGTTCGACCATCCGGCGCTCGTAGCGCTGGAACGCGTCGAAATCCTCGAACGCCGTCGGCATCCCGGTGTTGGGGAGGTTCTCGAAAATCTTCGCACGCGCCGACGCGAGTCCGGTGTCGAACCCGTTCCAGAACGGCGAGTTGGCCGACAGCGCCAGCAGCGGCGGCATCTCCCAGCGGAGTTGGTTGGCGATCCAGACCGCCTTGTCCGCGTCGTCGACGCCGACGTGGACGTGGAGGCCCGCGGTGGTGTTGCGGTGCTGGGGATACTGAATCCGGTCGAGTTGGGAGCGATACCGGGGTTTCTGGGCGTGGTCGAGTTCCCGCCACTTCGCGGCGGGGTGGAGCCCCGCCCCGGCGATGCGGTAGCCGTGGTCCGCGGCGTACTCGACGAGCGCTTCCCGGACGGCGAGCATCGCGTCTTCGGCGTCGCTCACCTCCTCGATACGCGGGGTCTGGGTCTCGATGGTGAACTGGAACAGTTCGTGGTCCAGCCTGTCCGAAAGCGGCGGCCCTGGGTCGTCGTCCCCGTAGACGAGTTCCTTGATGCCGGACTGCGGGCGGCCCTGGTCGTCCACGATGTAGAACTCCTCCTCGACCCCGAGGGTGCCCATCCGGTCGAAGTTCTCCCGGGAACCCAACTCCTCCATTTCCTCGGGCTTTGCAGCCCCCGCCTAAATAGGGTGCGGGCTCCGGCGAAGCATGTGCAGAACCGCCCCCGCCGGCGGGCTCATCGCTTCTAAATTCGCGTCCGAACGCCGTGGGACGACGGTCAGTCGCGGCGCGCGACCACGCCCAGATGGTCCTCGTGGTACGGGTCCAGCCGTGCCGTCTCAAGCACCTCGTAGCGGTCAGCGAGCGTCGTCGTTACGTCCTCGAACACCGATTCCGGCTCCGCAACCACGTCCTCGCTCCGGGCCTTGACTGCCGCGAGCAGCAGTCCGTCGTCGGCGAGGAACTGCGCGTTCCGGTTGGCGACCTGGGCCTGGCCGCGGGTCGCCACGTCCTGGACGATACAGTCGAGGCCGGATTCCACGACGCCCGCGTACTCCCGCGGCGTCCGCGCGTCAGCGAGCAGCGGAAACAGGTTCGGCCGGTCTTCTGCCACGTCCACCAGGTCCCGGACCGGTCGCGGCGCGAACTCCACCGCGTAGGTCGGCCCCCCGAAGTCGGCGACGTGGCTGACCGTCGTCCCGGATGCGGCGCCGAGGTAGAGCACCGCGTCGCCGCCCTGCAGGCGGGTGTCCATCCCGAGTTCGAGCATCGCACCGAGCTTCGACCGGCCGGCGTCCCACACCCGGCGGTCGTCGACGGTCGGCTCGCCGTACACCGGCTCACCGCGGGTCGTCAGGCGCTGCTCGCCGTCGATACTGCGGCGCTCGACGCCCGCCGGGAGGTTACTCATCGGCCTCCCCCGTCTCCGCGGCTGTTTCGTCCTCCGCGCGGGCGCGGATGGTTTCCATTCGCTCCCGGAGTTCCTCGTGCAGCCCCGGCCGGAAGTCGCCCGCGTAGTGGTCGATGCGGGCGGCAATGGAGAGCTTCCCCGCCAGCGCGCGCGCTGCGGAGCCGCGGTCCTCCGGGCGCGTGCCGCGCACGAACTCGTGGGTGAAGATGACGCCGTGTTTCGGCGACGGCGCGTGGCCGCGGAGGTGGGCGAACAGCGCCTCCTCGGCGCCCAACACCTGCACGGTGCCGGAGGGCTTCTTTGCCAGTTCCTCCAGCCCGCCGGCCAACGAAATCAGGCGCGCGGCGAGGGTGGGGCCGGCCATCTCCGCGAGGTTCGGCGCCACCTCGGGCGCGCGGCGCTCGATGAAGGTCCGCAAGTCCTCACGCTCGTCGCGCAGGTCGACGGCTCGCTGAGCCAGCGAAACCACCCGCTCCTCGGTGGCGTTCTCGGGAGTGCGCTGGGCGACGACGGCGGCGAAGTCGAGGCCGGTCGCGTCGGTGTCGGTCTCGATGAGCGCACCGGCCCACTCCTCGACGCGCTCGGCGAGTTCATTGGCGGTGCGCTCTGTGTCGTCCATCGCCCGGAGCGCGTGGATTAGCTGTTGGTCGTCTGCCTGTTCAGCCTCCCGAGCGGCGTCGCGGGCGGCCCTGATTGTGGCGTCGTGGAGCGTGTCGTAGTACGCGTCCTCGTCGTCGACGAACCCGGTTTCGACGGCGAGCGCGGGCCAGTCAGCCGGGGCCTCAGCAGTTCCCCGCCGGACCGCGCGTGCCGCTGCCTCGGTGTCCCCCGGTTCGACTCCCGTAAACCACGCGTCCGGGGCGGACGTATCAGTCATACGTTGAATGACGTAGTCGGAGCGTATATCGGTTCGTGATTGGAGCGGCGCGCTACCGCCCCATCGTGTGAAACTCCTCATTCGGCCGCATGTCCGCGAACATCGCCATCCGGTTGCTGAGGTTGAAAAAGGCCGTCACGGCGGCGATGTCCCACATCGCCTCGGGGCTGTAGCCCGCCTCGGCGAGCCGTTTGAGGTCTGCTTCCGTCACTTCGTCGGGGGCTTCGGTCAGTTTCACGGCCAGGTCCAGCATCGCCATTCGCTTCTCGCTGATGTCGGCCTGGCGGTAGTTCGCCACCAACTGGTCGGCGAGTTCGGGGTCCCCCGAGTAGATGCGCAGCAGCGCGCCGTGGGCGACGTTGCAGTAGTAGCAATGGTTGCGCCCGGAGACGGCGACGACGATCATCTCTACCTCCTCGCGCTCCAGCGCGGTGTCGTCGACGAGGGCGTCGTGGTACTCGAAAAAGGCCCGGAAGTGGCTGGGCTTGTACGCGAACGCCGAGAACACGTTCGGGGTGAACCCGGCCTCTTCAGTCTCCTCGGCAATGCGGCTCTGGAGGTCGTCGGGCAACTCCTCGAACTCGGGCACCTCGAAGCGAGTCATGGCGTCGTCTGCGAGTGTCGGCTCGGTCATGGCCGGCGGTTGGACGGCTCGGTACTTCAACCCGGGCGTTGCTGTCCGGGGACCGACCGTTTTTGCCGGAGCAGTCCAACCAACGGAGAGATGTCGCTGGCCCCGTCCACCGTTGCCGCGGTTCGCCGGTACTGGGCCGACCGGTTAGGCTGCCGACCGGCGGCGTTCGAGCGCACCGGCGTCACCCTTGCCGAACGCCCGGACGGGCGGACGATTAGACTCCTCAGGCGGGGGAACGCGACAGTCGTCAGCGCCCCGGAAGGGAGAGAGGACCAGCTTTCCTCCTGCCGTGACCGACTGGCTCAGCGCCCCCTAACCGACGTGGACGCCGTCATCCAGGATGCTCTTGCGGACGGGATGGTGGCGCACGGTCCGGCCGTGCTCGGGTACGTCGACACCCGGGCGTTCTCGGCAACCCACGACCGGGCTCGGCTCCTCGGAACCGATGACGAGGCCGTATTCGAGCACTTCCGCGAGCGCGTGCCCGACCACGAATGGGCGCGGGCATCGCCGACCTTTCGGCCCGACCGTACTGCTGGACTGTTCCGCGACGGTGACCTCGTCGCCCTGGCGACGCTCGGCGATTCACCGTTCGCGGACGTGGGCGTCGTCGTCGCCCCCGAGTGGCGGAACGAAGGGCTCGGCCAGGAGGTCGTTTCATGCGTCGTCGCCGCGGCGTTCGAGCGGGACCCGAGTACGGTCGCGCGCTACCGGACGCCCGAAACCGAGTCAGCGTCGCTCGCTCTCGCGGCGTCGCTGGGGTTCAAGCGCTGGGCGAGTGAGGTGGTTGTCGCGCTGGAGTGAGACACCGGTGCTGTCAGGCTACGCCGGCGCGCCCTGAAGCGCCAGTACGCCCGCGGCGGCAACCGCGAACAGCCCCAGGAGGAACAACCCGTAGTTGGCGAGCGTGTTGTCCGCCCGGGTGATATAGAGGCTGTACTCTCTGCTCGCGGGCCAGAACAGGTTCACCCCCGCTGGCGTGAGCACGTCCCCCAAAAGGTGCGCGGCGATGGCCGAGAAGCCGACCGCGAACCCGAAGGCTGGAAGGCCGACACCGGGGAAGGCAGCAAGGCCGAGCAGTTCGGCGACGGCACCCCCCGCGCCGACCTCCTCGAGCAGGAGGCCGGCACCGCCGAAGGCGCCGCCGATGAGGACGGCGAACAGTAGCGAGTGGGTCGGGCCGCGATGGGAGATGAGGGGAAGGCGGTGGTCAACATCCGGTAGCATCGCGAGCCAGAGCATGGCGCCGCCGGTGACCAGCGCCGCGAGCGGGGAGCCGGCGGCGACGAGCAGATAGCCGATTGGGGCGAAAACGAGCAGCGATACCCCGAGGTGGCCGGTCCGGTACACAGGGGACGGTGGGCGCGCCATCCGGCTAAAGCTCCCGGTCGCGTGCCGGAAGGGGTTACTCGTCCGCCCCGCCCTCGTACTCGACTGTCTCGCCGTCGGCGAACGTCACGCTGACGACGCGCCGGCGCTCGCCGTCCACGTAGCGGTAGACGCCGTCGCCCTCGCCGTCGGTCCGGCGGTGGGAGCCGTCACAGAACGGGAACTCGTCGCTCAGCCCGCACCGACAGACCGCGATGTCTCCCTTCTCGTCGTCGATGTCCTCGGCGTCGAGGAAGCGCGGCGACTGGGCGTCGAGGGGCACCTCTCGGGTCACGGGCCTCTTTGGGTGCCCGGGCGGCTTAGCTCTTCGGCGGCTGGCCGGCGGATTTTAACCGTTCCGGCGAGAGACTCGGCTATGGCCAGCCCGGCGCGACGAGCGGGGCTCTACCTGGTTGGGACCGCTGTCGTGATGCTCCTGTACGCGTTCATCTACCAGGTTTCGGTAGCGGCGCTACAGGGCGTCCAGATCAGCTTCCTGGAATCGCTTCACGTGGTCGTGGAGACGTTCACAACCGTCGGCTACGGCGAGCGAGCCAACGACCTGGAGGCCTGGCCCATGCTCGTGCTCTCGATGGCGATGCAGCTCACGGGCGTCGCGCTCATCTTCCTCACGCTGCCGGCGTTCGTCCTGCCGCTGTTCGCGGAGGCGTTCGAATCCCGCCCCGCAACCGGCTACGAGGGCGAGGACCACGTCATCATCTGTACGTTCTCGCCGACCGTCGAGGCGCTCGTCGACGAACTGGACACGCGCGACAAGGACTACGTCGTCATCGAGTCCGACCCCGCGCGTGCCGATTCGCTCAACGGCGAAGAACTCCCGGTCGTGGAAGGCGACCCCGAGGACGTCGACGTGATGCGGGCCGTCAACATCGGTGACGCCGACGCCGTGGTCGCCGGTGCGGACGACGAAACCAACGCCAGCATCATGCTCGCGGCGAGCCACGTCGCGCCGGACACGCAACTGTTGAGCCTGGTCGAGGAGGAAAGCAACGTCGACTACCACCGCTACGCCGGGGCCGACGAGGTGATTCAGCCGCGCGACCTGCTCGGCGAGTCGCTTGCGAGCAAGGCCTCGTCGGCAGTCGAAACCAGCATCGGCGGTCCTATCGAAGTCGGCATGGACCTCGATATCGCGGAACTCCTGGTCCAAGAGGGCTCGCCCATCGAGGGCCGGACCATCGCGGACTGCGGCATCGACGAGTTCACAGGGACGAACATCATCGGCGCGTGGTTCCGCGGGGAGTTCGTCTCACCGCCTGACCCGGACCGAGTTATCGACGAACACACCATCCTGCTCGTCGGCGGCCTCCCCGAGGAGGTGAAGGCGATGCGGGAGTTGACGCTTTCCGAGAGCCGACGGGACCGCCAGGGGGACGTGGTGGTGGCGGGGTACGGCGTCGTCGGCTCGGCGGTCGCCGAAGCCGTCACCACCTCCGGGCTCTCGACGACGGTCATCGACATCGAGGACAAACCGGGGGTCGACGTGGTCGGCGACGTGACCGAACCGGTCACGCTGGAGGAGGCGGACCTCACCTCGGCACGGAGCCTCGTGCTCGCGGTCAAGGACGACACGACCGCGCTGTTCGCGGCGCTGGTCGCCGAGCACGTCGCGTCCGAGGTGGAGATAATCGCGCGGGCCAACGACGCAGACTCGACGCCGAAGCTCTACCGCGCCGGCGCGGAGTACGTGCTTTCGCTGCCGACCGTCAGCGGCCGGATGCTCGCCTCCAAACTGCTCGACGAGGAGGTCATCACCCCCGAGACGCAGGTCGAGTTGGTCCGCATGCAGGCGCCCGCGCTCGCCGGGCGCAACCTCGGCGAAGTCGACGTGCGCGCACGGACCAACTGTACGGTACTGGCCGTCGAGCGGGACGACGAGGTGCTGACGGGCGTCGGCGCGGACCTCGTGGTGCAGGCGGACGACGTGCTCGTGGTCGCGGGCAACGACGAGGCCATCGACGCCTTCGCCGAAATCGCGCGCGGTTAGCCGAGATAACCGGGACGTTCGGGGCTCAGGCCCCCAATCCAGAGCGCGAACAGGACAGCGCCGACGAACTCGGGGACGGCGATACCAGCGCCGGGCGCGACCCAGAGCCCCCAGACTGGCCAGACTGACGGCGAAACGAGGCCCGCAAGCAGCGCGAGTTTTCCCGTCCTGAGTCGGAAGCGGGCGACACCGTCGACGAGTAGCGTGAGCGAACAGAGAACGAAGAAGGCGAGCGCGAGCGGCAGGTGTGGGGCGGTGCCGGCGGGGAACAGCCCCACGCCGGCCATCGAGAGGATTGCGGCGACGTACGTCCCCGCGCGGAGACGGCCGAGTTGGTCGGCCGCCCTGGTCCAGAGCGCCCACCCATAGGGAAGGCCGAGTACGCACCCGACGACGAGGCCGCCATTGAACAGCCACACCGTCCCCGGGGTCGTTCCGAGGTCTGACAGCGCGCCGGCCCACCACGAGAACGTCGGCGAGACCAGCGTCGCGACGAGAATGCTCCCGATAGCCACGGCTGCAGCAGCCGGTCCCGAGAGGCGGGCCCATTGCCGGTTCGACTGTGGTAACCCGGCCGTCGAGAGCCACGGCAACACACCGGGTGAGATGACCTGGGAACGGATATCACTTCGGGCAGCCGAGAATCATCGTGCACAGCACGTTTCGACCGAGTGGCGGTCTGATGGTCGAGAAAACCGCCGGTATGCCCTCGACGCCGAGCCGGCGCCGTTCGTGCCGCGTGCTCTGACGAGAACCATCCCACACTATTCAGATACGTTACTGGTTGGCTGTGGCTCTCCGGAAACTATTTTGCCCCTACCCGGCCACACATCGGCAACGATGAAGAGTAACACGGTCGAGCGAGTGACCGAGTGGAACTCGGAGCCGTTTACTGACGGCCACGATGGGCTACGCGAACTCGCCGACCGCGAGTTCAGCGGGGCGGCCACCGATGGCGATTCGTGGCTGTTCATGCTGAACGGCCGGGTCATCGGCGTCTTTGGCGGCGATATCGACACGTTCGCCGATGCCGACGGCACAGCGTACTCCGCACCCGACCCCTCGCTCCCGCTCCTGTTCGCCATGCAGGAGACGGGCGGGGAGACGCGTGCGGAGTACTACAGCGAGGACACGCCGATTTCGGAGGTCAACGAAACCCTGGAATCGGGCAACTTCACGGGCTACATCGAGCTCTCGGAGAACGTGCTCTCAGGAGATTACTACGTCGCCTACTACGGCGGGCGGTCGCTGCCCGTCGCTTTCGTCGGGAACAACGCCGAACGGCTCACCGGCGATGAGGCGTTCGAACGCGCCGACGACGAAGTGGGTATCTATCAGGTCAACACGGTGGACCTGGAGATATCCGACATCCCCGGCGACGGTGCCGAGGAATCCGCCGCTGCCGTCGATGACTCGGCGGAGGAGTCGGCCGATGCCGCCGCGGCGGAGAGCGAAACAGCGAACGAACCCGAGGAAGCCGCCGAAGTCGACGACCCGGAGACAGCGAGTCCGGCGGAAGCCGAGGCGTCGAGCGAGGAGGAGGCCCCGGCCGAAGCAACCGGGGCTACCCCGGCGGAACCCCGTGAGCGGCCCGCATCGGACGAGGAGACGGCTGCTGCGGCCGACAGCGACACCGCCGAGGGAACGCGACGCGAGGATGAACGCCGCGAGCGGGAGCCGAGCCGGGCAGCCGAGCCGTCCCGGGCGGCGCCGGCGGAGTCCGGCCTGTCCGAGGAACAATGGCGGGGAGCGAAGACGATTCCCGCGCTCGACCCGGACGAGTCGGTCGACATGTCCGAGCAGGTGCCTGGCGGCGTCGAGGCTGATCCGGCGGCATCGGGCGGGAGCCGAGCCGGTAATTCGGCGGGACACCGCGACGCCGACGTGCAGGAACTCAGAGCGGAGCGTGACCGCCTACAGGAGCGCGTCGAGGAACTGGAGGAGGACAACGAACACCTCCGCTCGGAGAACGAACGGCTCCAGGGTGAACGCGACCGGCTTGAGGGCGAACGCGACGAGGCCAACACGAAGGCCACCGAACTCGAACAGGAAATCGAGGAGCTTCAGGCCACCGTCGACCGCCTAGAGTCGGAGCTATCGGCCGCCGAGTCCGAACTCGCCGAGGTCGAGGAGTACATTCCCGAGGGCGACCACAGCATCTCAGCCAAGCGCGCACTTGAGGGGACGAACCTGTTCGTCAGATACGAGCGCCAGGGCGGTCCGACGCTCCAAAACGCCCACGACGGGGAGGCCGGCCGGGAGGCGGTCAACGACAACCTGCGGCTGGAACATCACACCGAGTTCGAGGAGGAGGGCGCCATCGTGGAGGGGCAACCCTTCGAGCAGTGGCTCCACGAGACCATGGAGTACGGGTTCGCCCGCTGGCTGGTCGAGGGCCTGGTCCACGACATCCTCGAAACCCGCAACCAGGCGGCGCTGGGCGAGCTATTCGACGCCATCCCCGACATCGACCGCATCGAATTCCGGGGCGCCGTTGAACTCCCGAACGAAGAGGAAGCGGAGGAGGAGGAAGCCCCTCCCGAGATGGTTTCCTTCGACGTGGTGGTACGCGACCGGATGGGGAACCCGCTCGTCGTCGCTGACCTTAACGAGTCCCGGGAGGCCGCGACGGAGTCGATGCTGGGAGCGCTTATTCAGAACGCGACGCCGGTCGCGAAGGCCCAGGAAAGCCTCGCTTCGGCGTTTTTCGTCACGACGAGTTACTACGAGCCCGGTGCGCTGGAGACTGCGGAAGACGCGACGGGCAGCGGCTTCCTGAGCCGTGACAGCCACAAAAGCTTCGTGAAACTCTCCCGTAAGGGTGGCTATCACCTCTGTCTGGTCGAGACCAGAGAGGGTGAGTTCCACGTCAGCGTTCCCGAACTGTAGACGGGAGAACCAGTCGTTGCGGGCGGTTGACCGTTCAGTTGTCCGCTTCTGGTGCGGACTCGATGCGCATCGACCGGAGCTTCTCTACCGTACTTTCGAGTTTCTCGTCCAGATCCTCGACGAACTCCCCGGTGTGGTCGGTGGTTATCGCACCCTGGCTCGACGGCTCGATGAGGTTCTCCTCTTCGAGCACCCGCAGCGAGTACCGAACCT
>JBDGQC010000093.1:0-10221 GCA_042219375.1 Halolamina sp.
TCTGGGGCGACAAGGCCGACCGGGACATCGAACTCGCCGACCGCGTGGCGTTCACCGACGTGGAGATCCAGGACGGCTGGCAGGACGAACTCGAGGCCTCCGCCGGCTGGCAGTCCACCGTCAGCGTGCTGGAGGGCGAGGCGGACGTGGACACCGGGGACCAAAGCGGCGACAAGACGGCGAAGACCCCTGCCGGACAGGGCGGCCTCTCCTCCTTCGCGGACGGCGATGGGCCGGACACGGGTACAGGTGCTGCCGTCGACGAGACTGCCGACGACGGCGAGGCCGAGGAGGTCGAATTTACCGGAACAGTCGTTCAGTCCGGGAGCCCGGTCGTGCTCGACAGCGGCGAGGAGACACGCAGCGTCGAGACGGGTGAGAGCGTCCGACTCGGCGAGGAGGTGACGGTGCGGGGCGTCGAGCGCGACGGCCGCATCGACGCCGACGAGGTGTTCTAAGCCACCGGTCGGTGGGCGGCTGTCCGTCCCGAAGTGGAAGACTTACGTTCTGTCGGTGGCAGTTCGTGAGCGATGGACCGCTCCGCAGTCACGGCGGCGCTCGACCGGACCGACAGCACGGTTCGGACCGTCGGCGCAATCGTCGTCTTGGGGCTTCTCGCCCGCATCGTCTTCCTCGGCAACCGGGTCGCCCACTACGACGAGGGCCGGGTCGCCTACTGGGCGTACGACTACCTGCAGACCGGGGAGATAAGCTACCGCTACATCGTCCACGGACCGTTCGCACAGTACGTCAATGCCGCCCTCTTCGGGCTGTTCGGCACCACCGATTTCATCATGCGGCTGTTCGTCGCGCTGGTCGGCGCGGCGCTCCCGCTGGTTGCGCTGCTGTTCCGTGACCGGCTTCGTGACGCTGAGACCGTCGCGATGGCCGCGCTGCTCGCGTTCAACCCCGTCCTGCTCTACTACTCGCGGTTCTACCGGAGCACGCTACTGGTTGCAGCGTTCATGACCGCCGCATTCGGCTTCGCCCTCCGAGCCTCCGACCGGAACCGCCCGGCCCTGCTGTATCCGGCGTTCGCGCTGGCCGGCCTCGGCTTCGCGTCGAAGGAGAACGCCGTCGTCTACGTCCTCTGCTGGCTGGGTGCGGGGGCGCTGCTGCTGGATTTCTCCCTGATGAACCCCGCCGACGCCCGGACCGGGACAGAGGCCATCGCCCGCCGGCTCCGCCCGCTTGAGCGCGCGCTGTCGGGACCGGACCGCTCGACCGACGCAGTGCTCTGGAGCGGGATTACCGCGGTATCGGCCCTGCTGTTTGTCTACACGGCGGTGTCGGGCTGGGCGCTCACCGCGGCGGTGGCGCTGCTCGTCGGCTTCATCGCCGGCGTGATGCTGCTCGACGAACTGTTCCCGGACCGCGCGGTGTTCCCGTGGGGCGAGGCGGTTCTCGGCGGCGCGGGGCTCTTTCTCGCCATCTCGCTGTTCTTCTACGCGCCGCGTGCGCCCGGCCCTGCCGTCGGCCTCTGGGACGCGGTGTTCGACCCGACGCTGGTCCCCCAACTACTGGACAGCACCTGGGCGGACATCGAGCGGGGGCTGAACTACTGGTTCGGCGGGAGCACCGAACCCGGCTGTGGGAAGGATAACCTCATCGCGGGCTATCTCTGCTATCTCGAACACTCGCTTGGCGTGCTCGCGGACTACGCTGCGGTGACGACGACGTTCGCGGTCGTCGGCTTCCTCGTCGCGCGCTACGCAACCGACCGGCCGCGCCCGCTGGTGATGTTTGCGGGGTACTGGGGCTTCGTCAGCGTCTTCGGGTACCCCCTGGCGACGGACATCCGGGCTGGCTGGGTCATGGTGAACGCGCTCGTCCCGCTGACGCTCCCGGCGGGTGTCGGCCTCGGCATGGTCGGCAGGTGGGGTCGCCGGACGCTGCTTGACGAGGACCGCGTCGGGATGGCGCTGACGGCGATGGTGTTCCTGCTCGTCGCGGGCCTCATCGTCGGCCCGGCGGTGTCGGCGGTGTATCTCAACCCGACCGCCGACGACAACGCGATGGTGCAGTACGCCCAGCCACAGCAGGAGATGCGGACGACGCTCTCCGACATCGCCGCCATCGCGCCGGCCCACGAGGGAACCGACGTGCTGTTCTACGGGAGTGAACTGGTCGCCGAACCCGGGAGCGGGGGTGAGCCGCGACCGGAGTGCTTGCGGCTGTTACAAGGGTTGCCGATGCACTGGTACGCCGCCGCTGACGGCTGGGAAACCGCCTGCGCCTACAACAGCACGGCGCTGGACCAGCGCCTCGCGGAGGACGACCCCGCGGTGGTCATCGCACACGCCAAGCGGGAACGGGAACTGGCGAACGAACTCGACGGCTACGAGAAGCGGTTCCATTACCTCCGTACCATGGGGCGGGAGATCGTCGTCTTCGTCGACGAGGACGAACTCGCCGCGGCGGAGGGCTCGCGGTGAGTGACGCGCTGGGCCCACTTCCGGTCGCGGAAGCGCTCCGCGCGGGTGCTGCGGCGTACAACGCCGGTGAGTACGCTGCGGCCCGGGCGGTCTGGGCAGGGACTGATAGTGAGAGCGGAACGCCCCCACTCCTTGACGGCCTGGCGGCGTTTGCCGACGCGGTCGCCCGTGGCCGACAGGGCGAATGGACCGCGGCGACCGCGGCGGCTGACCGCGCGACCGAACGCCTCGACAGCGACGACATCGACGGCCGGGGAGTCACCGTCGCCGCCCTGCGCCGGTGGCTCGACGCGTTTCGCGCCGACCCGGAGCGCATCGAGCGCAGGCCGGTCCCGCCGGTTTCCGTGGCCGGCGAACACCCCGTCCCGGGAACGCTCTCGCTCGCGGCGGCGGGCGCGGTCGCGTCGGTCGTCGCCGACAGGGCGGGGTACGATACGGACGTCGTCGCCGACGCGGTGCGGTTCGCCCGGGCCGAGGAACACCCGGCGGCGTCGAACTACGCGACGTTCCTCCGGGATTTTGTCGGCGACCCCGCACAGCGGCCGATAATCTTCCAGCGGCTGTCGGGGATGGTCGAACGAGAACGCCGGAAGGAACGGGACGTCGACGGGTTGTTCGACGAGAGCGACGAGGCCTGAGCGGAACAGGGGGCTACGGTTCCCCCTGCCACTCCTCGCGGAGGAGGCTGTACGCGATGCTGTCGTGGTACTCGCCGTCCCAGAACGCCTCCTTGCGGGCCCGGCCCTCCTCCTGAAACCCGAGCGACTCCAGTAGCCCGCGGGAAGCGTCGTTGTGCGGGAGCGCCTTCGCGTACACGGCCGGGTGCGGGTAGACGCGGAACAGGTAATCGAGCACGAGCGACACCGCCTCTGTGGCGTACCCCTCGCCGTGGACCGCCGGCACGAGCCAGAACCCGATACCGGACCGTGCTCGCTCGCTGGTCGCCGCGATGACACAGCCGATGGGGCGGGTTTCGCCGTCGGCCGGGTCGCCGGGACCGGCGTCCTCGTCGTCGAGGCAGACGAGGAACATCTCGTCGTGAGTGCCCCCGTCCTCGAACTCGCGTTCCAGTTCGGTCTGGGTCGTGATGTCCCAGCCGAGCGGGTAGCGCAGTTCCGGGTTGGCGTACGCCCGCTGGAGAAACGGAACGTCTTCCGTCTCGGCCGTCCGAAGCGTGACTCGTTCGCCGGTGGTGACGCGTGCGCCGGGCATAGCTACCGGGTTAGTAGTTACCACGATATGGTTTGGGGTCGGAGTCCCGTTGCCCTATGACTCGTCTTTGGGTTCGCCTTCGAACGTGTACGCGGCGGAGTTGTCGACGGGGTCGTAGCCCAGCACCTCCCTGGCGCGCTCGATGGAGTAGTACTTGCGGTCGTTGTCCGAGATGCCGTAGACGATTTCGTAGTCGTACTCCGCTCGCAGACAGCGGTCGAACAGGTGGGCACAGTCCCGGTGGGAGAGCCACATCGCCTGCCCGCGCTCGTACTCCCGAGGCGGGTGGCCTTCGGTGAGGTTGCCGATGCGGACACAGACCACGGAGAGGTCGTGCTCGTCGTGGTAGTACCGCCCGAGCACCTCGCCGGTGGCCTTCGAGACGCCGTAGAGGTTCGAGGGCCGCGGGAGCTCCGACCCGTCGAGCTGATACTCGCCTGTTTTCCGGTATATTTCCGGCGTGCGCTTCGCGTCCTCGTAGGCGCCGACGGCGTGGTTCGAGGAGGCGAAGGCCACCTTTTCGACGCCGGCCTCGACGGCGGCGCGGAACACCGTCTGGCTGCCGTCGATGTTGTTGGAAAGCACCGAATCCCACGGCGCGTTCGGGCGCGGGTCGCCCGCGAGGTGGACGACGGCGCCACAGCCACGGACGGCCTCGGCGACAGCTGACTCGTCGGTCACGTCGGCGACGTACGACGCGGATTCGGGGATGCCGTGGCGTTGAGCTTCGGGGATTGGCTCGCGGTCGAGGAGGCGCCAGTCGAACGCGTCGGCCAGTCGCGACAGGATGGCCTGCCCCACACGCCCGCCGGCGCCCGTCAGCAGGACCGGGTCGTCCATTCGGGTCAATGTGCGGCGAGGGAGGGTAAATACAGTACGGTCCGGTCCGAACTGTGGGCCGGCCCCGACACCGCTTTCCCCTCCCCGCGACGAGTGCCGGGCATGTCCGACCCCACCGACGCCCAGCAGGCCTGCTTCGAGGCCGGCATCAAGTTCGGCTCGCTCTACCACCAGTTCGCGGGCACGCCCGTCTCGCCCGCCAGCGCGCGGAGCCTCGAAACCGCGATGGAGGAGTCCATCGAGAACCAGCCCTACTGCGAGGCCGTGACCGTCGACATCCTTGACGAGCGGGTGGCGGCCGACATCGGCCATACCGAGGGGTATACGGAGCTGTCGGGCCACCTGCTGGAGGTAGAGATGCGCATCGATTACGAAGGGGTCCGCGCCCGCACCCGGATGGAGATGGAGGACGGCTACCCGTTGATGAAACTCGTGTCCGTCGAGCCGTAGGGGCGAAACCCGAGTGGAACTGAACCCCGGACCGCGCGTGAATCCCCGAGTCGGCCGGCGTTGCTGCGGGTTTCACTTCCGCTCCGTGGCGACCCTTTTAGCTCGTGGGTGTGCAACCAACCCCCATGAGCCAGACGACGTTCGACGAGGACGACCTGTTCGGCGAGGCCGCCGCGGAGATGCGCTCGGAGGTCGAGACGCATCTGGCCGACGCCCGTGCGGCGTTGCCGGCGGCCGACGCCATCTGGGATGTCGAGGCCGAGAACGCGCTCGGCGTGCTCAACTCGCTGCGCTCGGCGCTGGACACCGGCGAGGCAGCCGAACACCTTCGGCAGGCGAAAAAGCAGTACGTGATGGGCGAACGCGCCGACGCCTTCGAGGACGCCGACGATCTGGACGAGGCCATCGAGGACCTGGAGGACCTCATCGAGGACATCGAGGAGGCCCACGAGGACGTCGGCGACCTCGCGGGCACGCTTCCCGGCCTCCGGTCGGCGCTGCAGGACGCCACCGAGGACGAGGAAACTGAAGAGTAACGCCGCAGTCAGTTCTCCGACCCCCGTTTGTCCAGCGCGATGAGCAGTTCCACCAGCGCCTCGCTCGCCAGCGTCAGTAGCTCCGCGCCCAGTTCTGCGTCGCCCTCGGCGGGGTCGCCGACGACGCCGTTCTCGGTGAACTCGTCGCTGTCGTAGGCCAGATTCACGCCCGACACCCAGTCCCCCCAGCGGTCGCTCCCGCCCTCGCGGGCCGCCTCGATGCGGTCCTCCCGCACCAGTTCGGGGTGTTCCTTTCGCAGGAGCGCCGTCTCCAGCGGGCCCGCGTGGCCCATCTCGCTACTGTGTTCACCGACGGCGTCGAACCAGGTAAACGGGGCAACCCGGGCAGTCCCATCGCGGGTCAGGCGGGCGCTGACCTCCCGGAGTGCGTCGCTGTTGCCGCCGTGGCCGTTGACCAGCACCACGCGGTCAAACCCGTGATGGGTGAGGCTCTCGACGGTTTCTGTCACGTACGCGCGGAACGTGTCCGGGGAAACCCAGAGCGTGCCGTCGAAGGCACGGTGTTCCTCGCTGATGCCGACGGTCACGGGCGGGCCGACGACGACCGGCTCGTTTCTCTCGGCCTCGTAGCGTTCCGCCCCGGCTTCGGCGACGGATTCGGCGTCGAGTGTGTCGGTCCCGAGAGGGGCGTGGGGGCCGTGGCCTTCGGTCGAGCCGACCGGAAGCAGCGCGAGACGGGTGTCGGCGTCCCGAACGTCGGTCCACGTGGCGTCGGCGAGGTGCATACCCGGGCGTGGGCTGGCGGTCGCTTGTAGCCTGCGGTGGGCGGCGGGGAAAAGGCGGACCGCGCGGTCAGTCGTCGTCCACTTCCACGTCGGCCTCGGCATGGCGCTGCTGGGCGCGCTCGATGAACTCCTCGGGGAGTTCGTCGATTTCGCCGGCCTGCACGCCCCAGAGGTGGGCATAGAGCCCGTCGTCGCCGATGAGTTCTTCGTGGGTGCCGCGCTCGACGATGCGGCCGTCCTCCAGCACGATAATCTGGTCGGCGTCCTTAATGGTCGAGAGGCGGTGGGCGATGGCGAACGTGGTGCGGTCCTCGGTGAGTTTGTCGATGGAGCGCTGGATGAGCATCTCCGTCTCAGTGTCCACGTCCGAGGTGGCCTCGTCGAGGATGAGGATTTCCGGGTCCTTTAGGACGGCCCGCGCGATGGAGAGCCGCTGGCGCTGGCCGCCCGAGAGTTTGACCCCGCGTTCGCCGATTTCCGTCTCGTAGCCGTCGGGGAGGTTCATGATGAACTCGTGGGCCTCGGCGGCTTTCGCGGCCTCGACCACCTGCTCGTGGTCCGCGCCGAACGTGCCGTACTCGATGTTGTCGGCGACGGTGCCGTAGAACATGAACGTGTCCTGGGAGACGTAGCCGAGTTGCTGGCGGAGGGAGGGGATTGTCACGTCGCGGATGTCCTGGTGGTCGATGCGGATGGCGCCGTCGTCCACGTCGTACATCCGCAACAGGAGTTTCAGTACCGTCGATTTGCCGGCCCCCGTGGGGCCAACAAGCGCGACGGTGTCGCCGCCGGGAACCTCGAAGTTGATGTCCTCGACGATGGTTTCCTCGTCGTAGCCGAACGTCACGCCGTCGTACTCGACGTGGCCGTCGGTGATTTCCAGTTCCTCGGCGTCGGGGTCCTCGACGATGCGCGAGGGCGTGTCCATCAGGCCGAACAGGCGCGCGCTGGAGGCACGGGCCCGCTGATACATGTTGATGATGGAGCCGAACTGCGCCATCGGCCAGATGAACCGCTGGGTGTAGAGGATGAACGACACGAACACACCCTCGCCGAGGGGACCCGCACCGCCGGTGATCCAGGTCGGCGCCTGCCCGAGCACCCAGAGGCCGCCCACGGTGAACGTGATGACGAAGCCGATGCCGGTGATGACACGCAGCGCGGGGAAGAACTTGATACGGGTGTTAATCGCGTCCCAGTTGGCGTCGTAGTACTCCATCGAGACGTCGTCGACGCGCTCGGACTCGAAGCTCTCCGTGTTGAACGTCTTGATGACCTTGATGCCGCCGAGGTTGTTCTCCAGGCGGCTGTTGAGGTGGCCCACGGTCTTGCGCACGTCGGCGTACTTGGGCTGGATGACTTCGATGAACTTCCACGTGGTGACGGCGATGATGGGAATCGGCAGCAGCGTGATGAGAGCCAGCCGAGGGTTGAGCCAGAGCAGGATGGCGGCGATGCCGACGACCATCACCGAGAGCCGGAACGCGGAGTTCATCCCGTCGTTGAGGAACCGTTCCAGCCGGTTCACGTCGTTCGAGAGGATGGACATCATCTCGCCGGTCTGCTTCTCGGCGAAGAAGTCCATGTTCAGCCGCTGCATCTTGTCATAGGTGTCAGTACGGACGCTGTGCTGGATGTTCTGAGCGAAGGAGTTCCAGCCGTAGTTGCGCACCCAGTGGAACCCGGACCCGCCGAAGAACGCGAAAGCGATGGCCCCGATGGTGAACCAGAACTGGCCAGAGGTCGTCGTGGGGAGCCACGCCTGCGGAATCACCGGTAGGTCGTACGGGATGGTGTCCCGAAAGATGGAGTCGATAGCGATACCCAGAAGCAGCGGCGGGAGCAGGTCGAGTATCCGTGCGGCGACGCTCCCGAAGAGCCCCATCAGGAAGTACGGGGCGTTCCGCAGCCCGTACTCCCCGAACAGCCGCTTCATGGGGTTTTCCGTCTTCTGGCGGATGTCCTCGAACGGATCATCCTCGTCAGAAGGGTGTGACATTGAACTGAAAAACGCAACCCGCCTCAAAAACACTTACGAATCGAAACATCATAATTCCGGCGTAACCGTGACCCAGCACGGACGTTTCTCTCGACCGGACGGGTGCCGGAGTAGTTTTGGGTGGTGTGTTGTGGGTTCCCACGCTGCTACAGCGTGCGCTGTTCCACGCTCGGGTCGATGCCCGCGGCGTCGAGGTCCTCGCGGATGCGCGCGCGAAGGGGGTCGGGCACGGTCCCGCGGCCGACCGGGACGGCGGTTTCGCCGTCGCCTTTCACCCGCCAGTAGACCACGCAGTCGCTGGGCGCGTAGTACTCGATGCTGTAGCGTTCGCCGTCGCCACGGTAATGGACGCGGGCGGCGAACTCCTCGGCGTTCCAGCCCTCGCGGTCGGCGAGGGCGTCGATGCTGTCGTCGGTCATGGCTTGGCGTTCGGCTGCTCAGCCCTCGGCTTTTCGATGTTCGTCGGGAATCAGCACGCGGTCACCGACCTCGATACCGTGTTCGGCCGTGAACTCGTAGGGGAGTTCGACGACGTATTTCCCGCGGCCACTATAGCCTTGGAGGTCCTCGCCGTCCTCCGGCAGTTCGGCGTGGTGAACGGTGGTGATGGTACCGTTCGCGGCGACGAACACGATGTCGATTGGGAACGCCATATCCCGCATCACGTAGGTGTAGTTCCCTTCGCTCGGATGGACGAACAGCATCCCCTCGTTGGGGCCGAGGGATTCGGTGTCGCTCAGGCCGGTGTAGCGCTCGGGGAACGTGTCCGAGACGGCCACTTCGGCGGTCGCGAGCGTGGTGTCGTTCTCGTCCACGAACGTGACGGTGGTCCGTTCGCCGGAGTCGTAGAGGACGACGGCCGCGCCGGTGGCGGCGAGCAGGGCGACGACGAGCAGCAGCAGGCGGCGACGCGTACGCACACCGGATACACGGGCGGCCGGGTGCTAAGGGTTGCGCCGAGAGCGAAATAATTATTCGCTCGGGGGCGGTCGATTCAGGCACGGGCTCGTGGTCTAGTTCGGTATGACGTCTCCTTTACATGGAGAAGGCCGGTGGTTCAAATCCGCCCGAGCCCATGTGAGTGCCCGAGCGACAGCGAGGGCCGAACGCTTCGTGAGGGCGGTTTGAACCCAGAGGGCGAGCAAAGCGAGTCCTCGCGGTTCAAATCCCCCGAGCCCGTGACTTACGCGACGTGAATCAGCCCAACCAGAAAACGTCGGAATGCTGATACTGGGTGCGGCGGACTGCCGACAGACCTTTTTGACGCGGATTCAATACCCTGATAGGACCCCTCCATGAACGTGAAATATCTCGCCATCGCGGCGGTCGCGCTGCTCGTCGTGATCGGCGGTGTCGTGGGCGCGTTCGCTCTCGGCTTCGGACCGGCACCGGGTGAACCGAGCGATAGCGGCGGTGACGGCGGCCTCGGCGGCGGTGGCGGCGAAGACGGCGGTGACACCGCGACCGCGACCTTCAGCGACACCGTCATCGTCGAGGCGACCGGAACGGAAGGCGCCTCGGGAACCGACACGCAGGACCCGTTCTCGTTCGTCATCGACAGCATCGAGGAGTGCGGTGACACCTGCCGCGAGGTTACCGCGACGATCACCAACAATCAGAACGAGACCGCGACCGGCGTGAAGGTCCGCTCGGAGATTTACACCGGCGATAACTACGACAACAAGGTCTGGGAGGGCACGTCCGATGTCGGTGAACTCCCCGCCGGCGAGTCGTTCACCGACACCAAGACGGTCGAACTCGGCTACGCCGAGGCCTACTCGGTGAGACAGAACGACGGCAAAATACTGATAAAGACCTACGTCATCACCGACGGTGGAACGTACGTGTTCAAGGACGAACGCGACGTGGCCTGACGCCGGGCGTCGGTTTCGTAATCCTTAATGCCCGCTCGGGCCTCGCTTCGACTGCGCGCCGCCTTAGCTCAGATTGGGAGAGCACTCGACTGAAGATCGAGCTGTCCCCCGTTCAAATCGGGGAGGCGG
>JBDGQC010000057.1:0-1972 GCA_042219375.1 Halolamina sp.
GTCCTGCTCGTCGGGGACCGGAACCAGAGCATCTACGCGTGGCGGAACGCCCAACCCGGCCTCTTCGCGGCGGCCGTCGAGGACGGCGAGTACTTCGGCATCGATTGGGACCGCCACGAGTCCGCGCGTGCGACCCGTACCTATCGCTGTCGCCCGGGCGTTGCCGCGGCCATCGACACCGTATTCGCGCCCGTATTCTCGGACCCGGCCCGGGGCGCCCCAGCAGCGGCATCCTCAACTGGCGATGCGTACCAGCCCCTTTCGACCGTTCGGGACCCGACGGAGGACCCGAACCTCCACATCGCCGCCTTCGAGGGACAGGGACGACCCGGGTCGGGACGCTGGGTGGACCCACGGGAGGGGCTGGGCGAGGCCGAGGCGCTGGCCGACTGCATCGCGACGGGGCTGCGCGAAGGACAGTTCGCGGCCGAGGGCGGTGCTGACCCGGGCGTTACGGTCCTGTTTCACCGCCGCACCTACATGGACAGCTACATCGACGCCTTCACCGATGCCGGCCTCTCGGTGCGGGACACCAGCCGTGCGCTGTTCGACCACCCGCTGGTTGGTGCCGTCTGTGCGGTGGTCGAGTGGCTTCAGGACCCGACCAGCCAGTCGGCGACGCTCGAACTCGTCAACGACGACGACCTGCCGCTCAACACGCTCGTCGACAGACTGATGCGCGCCGACTGGTCGATTCACGCGGTCGCCGAAGCGGGGACCCTGTCGGCCCCGGAAGCGGCGTTCGTCGACGGCCTCTCGACGCTGGCGGAGCGCCGGCCGACCCACCTCGCGAGCGCCGGCACAGCCGTGGTGAGTGACGTTATCGAAACGCTCGACCTCGCGGCGGACCCGTTCGACGTGAGCACCACCACGACTGACGACACCGCCGTCCTCGACCGACTGGTCGCGACTGTCGAAGAGTGGGAGGAAGACGAGGCGTACTCGCTCGCACAGTTAGCTGCCGCACTCGGGCACGCCCGACACAACCCCCGCGGCGGACCGACGCTCCCGACAACCGACGGGGCGGACGTGACGTTCCGCACGATTCACGGCGCCAAAGGCGACGAGGACGACGTGGTCGCGGTGGCGGACCTGGGTGCGGCGCTCGGCCGACTCGGCCCACATCTGGACCGGTTGCTCAGTCACGGGCGCCACCTCGGACTCGCGCCCCCCGCGAACCTGACCCTGCCGGACGCGTACCCCGAACTCGGTGGAACCGTCCTCGCGAAGGGCGCCTACGATCCCGACACCTCGCCGGGCGACGACACGGCCGGCCTCCGCTGGGCGAGCGAACGGTGGATACCCGACGGGAACTGCCTTGCGGGCCCGCCCCCGCTCCGAGACGCCGTCGCCGACACGCGGGCCGAGCGCTGGCGCGTGCTGTTCGTCGCGCTATCGCGAGCGCGGGACCACCTCGTTCTCCCGCTTCCCGAGCGCCGCGAGGAACCGGAACCCCGTGACCGCTGGATGGACACGCTCCGGGACGCGTTCGCGTTCGACGCCGATCGCCCCAGGACGTATACTGTCCAGACGCCCGGGGACCACGCCCCGTTGACCGTCGCCGTCCATCGACTGACGAGGGCGGAACCGCGAGAGTCGGATGAGACCGTTGAAACCGGACCGGAACCGGACGACCGCTCTACCGGGAGGGTCCCCGACCTGCCCTCCCGCGGGTGGACCCCGCGTTTCGTAAACCCAAGTACGGTTTACCCGCTCGCGGACGCGCCGGAGGAGCACCTGCTCGCACATCTGAGCGGTGAAGCCCTCCACACCGACCACGACGGCGTCGCCGACTCGCTCCCACTCTCCTTCGAGACCATGGGCCCGGATGTCGTCGGCGACGTGGCCCACGACGCCTTCGCGACCGCGCTCGCGCGAGAAGTCGAGACGGCGACGCTCCGGGACGGCTCGGGGCCGCTTCCGGCGGCTATCGACCGGGCGATGGCGACCCACGCGCGCGGCGTCGCGTCGG
>JBDGQC010000057.1:2072-10216 GCA_042219375.1 Halolamina sp.
CTTCCGGCGGCTATCGACCGGGCGATGGCGACCCACGCGCGCGGCGTCGCGTCGGTGGAGCGTGAGCGCCTCCGGCGGTACGTCGAGGGAACCCTCCTCCCCCAACTGGCCGAGAGCGCGCTCTGGGACCGGCTGAACGGGGAGCGGCGATACGTCGAGGAACCGCTCGACGCTGTCGCGCGTGTCGGGGGCGGGTCCGAAACCGCCGGCGTCGCCGTCGAACTCGGCGGGGAGGCCGACATCGTCTCGGTCGATTCGGAGAACCGCTGGCGAGTAGACGACCTGAAGGTAGTGCTCAACCCGCTGGACGACGACCTCTGGAAGCGGTATGAACTACAGGCGGCGACGTACGCGTGGGTTCTGGGTCAACAGCCCGGTGTCGGCGAGGTAGAAGCGGCGGTCACGACCGTCGGCGTCGAGAGCGGCACGCGCGCGGTCGATGCCGGAGAACCCGAGCTTCGTGCAGCACTTGAACGGCTGAGTGACCTACGGCTGGACGACTCCGGGTCGGTCGAGTAGCTGTCGGCGCTCGTTAGTCAACAGCCCGTGCGAACCTGTTGGGTGAAGCTTTTTGCTCCCCGCCCGGGTGGACGGAGTATGACACGACGGGCCCGGGTCGTCGGCGTCCTCCTCGCGGCGGGGCTGGGCACCCGCTTCGAGGGAGGGAACAAGCTCCTGGCACGGGTTTCACCCCGTTCCGAGCGCGACGAGAACGCCGAACCGGTCGTCCGCCTCGCGGCCCGCAATCTCGTGGGTTCACCAGCCGAAGCCCCCGTCGCAGTACTCGGTCACGGTTATAATCGGGTCGCCAGCGCCCTTGACCCGGTCGGAATCGCGTCCGTACACAACCCGAACTACGAGGACGGACAAGCAACGTCAGTCGCGCGCGGCGTGGCATGGGCACGCGACCACGAGGCCGACGCCGCGCTGTTCGCGCTCGGCGACATGCCCTGGGTTGCGGCCGAGACGTACCGCACAGTCATCGACCGATGGCGTGCATCCGGTGCGGATATCGTCGTCCCGGAGCACGCCGGGAAGCGGGGGAACCCGGTGCTGTTCGATGCTGTCCATTTCGACGCACTCGAATCCGTATCCGGCGACGTGGGCGGGCGTGAACTAATCGCCCGGAACCCCGTCGAACGCGTGGCCGTCGATGACCCCGGTATCCACCGCGACGTGGACCGTGCGGCCGACCTTGACGGGGGTGTCGAGGAGTAGCCGTTCCCGCTCCGGTTACTCGTGCTGTCGGTGAAGCCGCCAGCGCTGGAGCAGCATGTCAACCCCTTCCTCGGTGTCGAGGAACTCGACGGCCACCCGTGAATCCCCGGAAACCGTGTAGTAGGTCAGGTCCTCGGGGTCGGCGGTTTCGGGGAACAGCGTCATCGAGCGGTCGCCGAGGCGACCTGTCACCTCGACCGAGAGGTTCGTCCCCTCACGCTCGACTGTGGCTTCCTGGATGGCGCGGTAGGACTCGTACTCGCCGACGAGGCTATCGGCTTTCCGCTCCAGCGCCAGCCGCGGCACGGCCGCTTCGGGGTCCTCGCCCTGGAGAATGGCCAACAGCGCGTGGCCGGCCACGGTCGGATGGTGTGCGGGCGCGGTGTTGCAGGCGACGACGACGCCCACCTCCGCATCGTCGAGGTAGCCGATGAAGGCCGTCGTCGTCCCCATCATCCCGCCGTGCCCGACAAGCGTATCGTCGAGGAACGACATGACCGAAAGCCCGTAGCCGTACTCCCGCTCGACGCCGTCCACGTTCTCGTACCGGGTCACGGAGGGGGTGGTCATGGCTGTGACGGCGTCGGCCGGCAGGATGCGCTCGCCGTCGAGTTCGCCGCCGTTCATGAGGGCCCGGAGGAACCGGGACGTCTCGACGACCGAACTGGCGAGTCCGCCGGGGGCGTACATGGGTTCGGCGAACCCGAGGCTCCCCTCCCGCCACTCCGAATCGCCGTCCGCACCGCTCTCCTCGTAGTAGGCGCTCATCCGGTCTTCCTCGGCCTCGAAGCGCTCGGCGGTGAAACAGGAGCGCTCCATTCCCAGCGGGGCGAAGACGTTCTTGCGGACGTAGCGTTCGAAGTCGATACCCGTGAGCTCCGCGACCAGCTTTCCGAGCAGCGCGAAGCCGGTGTTGTAGTAGAAGAAATGCTCGTCCTCGGTGTAGCGCTCGTCGCTGCTTGCCTGGACGTGCCGCCGGAAGTCGTCCTCGCTGGTGAGCGGGACGTTCGCGTCGCCGATGTCGGTCAGCCGGGTGACGAGCGCCGAGAGGTTGCCGTCGCTGGGCATCCCCGAGGTGTGGTTCAACAGCGACTCCACGGTGACCGGGTCGCCCGGCACCTCCGAGAGGTGGGGGAGGTATTCGGAGACGGGGTCCGACAGTTCGAGGTCGGTGCGCTCGACGCATTGCAGCACCGCCGTCGCGACGACGGATTTGGTGCAGGACCCGATACCGTAGAGCGTGTCGGGCGTCGCCGGCAGGTCGTCGTCGAGGTCGCGCGCGCCGAACCCCTCGCTGTAACTGAGGTCGGTCCCGGTGACCACGGCGACGCTCGCCCCGGGGACCCCGTTCTCGCTCATCCACTCCGCGACGTAGCGCTCGACGGCCTGCTCGGTTTCGGCGTCGAGCGCTCCGCTGGTCGTAGCCATGGCTGGTGGATGTTCTGGCGGCGGGAAGTAGCCTCGGCTCGCGGCGAAGCTCTCGTTACAGGGTCATCGACGCCACGAGGGCGACGACGAACAGACCGGTCGCAAGCGCCGTCGTCCCTGAGGCGTTGCCGTCGTCGCCGGGGGCGTCGGTCACCGTCACGATCCCGACCAGCCCGCCGACGACGACCAGCGCGACCAGCCACGCGAACGCGAAGTAGGGCAGTCCAGCCATACCTCGACGTTTGACGCCGGCTGTAATAACTCCCGGGGGCGGCCCTGCCGATGAAGACAGCTATATCCGCGACCGGCCCCGACTCCGAACCATGCGGATGGAACTGCGGGTTTGCAAACACTGCTACGAAGGGGAGCACGGCAATCCCGAGAAGACGGCGGTGACCCGCGACATGGTCAACTGTGCGGAGCGCGTCCGTGAGTACAAGGACCTCATCGGGATGGACAGCCTCTACATCACGAGGGTAAAGGAGGGCGAACCCGGCGGCTCCGAGGCGCTGCCGGCTATCGTCGCCTCTATTGAGGAGGGCCAGATTCAGCTCTCGGACACCCAGTTGGTGATGGAAGACGACGACGGCAACATGTTGGTCTACCCCGAACCCGAGGACATCCTCGAAGTGCTGACGCGGAACATCGACCAGATTCAGCAACACGCCCGCGAGGACGTAACCATCGAACTCTCGACGGAAGGCGCCGAACTGGTGACGTAGCTACCCGAACTCGGTTTCTTCCCGCAGCATCGTGAACGCCCGTGCCCCGAGCGCGCCGACAGCCGCAGCGCCGCCGAACAGCACCGCGTAGCGAACCGTGTTCCCCAGGAAGATAACGGCGTAGGTCCCCAGGTCGGAGTCCCAGAACAGCGGTCTGAGACCGGCAATGAGCCCGAACAGGACTCCTCCAGCGAGGAACCCAGCCAGCACTTGAAGTGGGTGTTCCTCACGGTGGTGGACGACGGCGAATGCGACGAGAAGCGCTATGATAGGGCCGACGTACCAGATGAGCAACCAGTAGAGCGGCGGCCCAGTATCGATGGGATACCGGTCGACGCCGCCCGGCGTCCGCATCGCGAGCAGCCGGTTGACTTCCATCCAGCCGGTCATCGCGAGGTGGATGCCGGCGGCGACGCCGCCGACGATAACCCCTGGTCGCATCGGGTCCCGTGAAAGATCCATCAGCGAGGCTGTTGGAGTCAGCAGTCAAGTAACTATGGTCCAGGAAAACAGCCCTCGCGTGATTAGTCGGCTGGTTCGGCCTCGGCGTCCTCGCTTTCCTCGCGCATCTGCCGTTCCCAGCGGATGCGCATGAGGTTGCCGTACATCGAGAGCACCAGCCCCAGGAACAACACGAGTACCCCGAGGTTGATGCCCACGGTGAGCAGCAGGTTCGTCGGGCCGCCGCCGACCAGCAGGTCGCCGGGCACCGGGTAGCCGGTGTCGTACATGCTGCCGATGAGCACGCTCACGATGCCGATGACCGTCGCCGCGCCGACGAGGTTGGTCGCGCTCGCCCACGCGGGGGACAGCGAGAGATGCTCGATGCCGGTGCCAGCGGTGTCATCGTCCTGGTGTTCCTCCGGAATCATCGACCGGGGGATGAACGCCTTCGTCTCGACGGGGAAGAACGCGGGGTGGAACCCGTGTTCGAAGATGTGGAACATTATCCCCATCAGCATGATGACCCCGAGCAGGCCGTGGAAGACGACGAACGCCATCGCGGCAGTTTTCGTCGCGAAGAAGCTCATCAGCCCGGTTTTCGACCAGATGAGCAGCCCGGAAATCGAGAGCATCGCCAGCTCCGCGGCGAAGATGAACACCACGCCCTTGCCGATGTAGCTCAGCAGCGGAATCTCGTCGGCGGTGTTGCCGGCGAACTGCCGGGCGTTGGGGTGGCGCTCGTCGGCGTTCCCCAGCACGAACTGGATGTCCTGAACGAACGCCCTGGCGTCGTCGGGACTGGGCATTATCTCTCTGAAGTTCGAACGCCCGACATCGGTGGTCACCATCATCAGCATCCAGAAGGTGATGAGCGCGAGGAGGCCAACGCCGAACGCGCGGTGCAGTGCCGCGACGGCGCCCGAGCCCCCCATCAACACGAGCATCCACCAGAGTTCGTCGTTGAACATGATGGCATAGCCCGTGAAAAACAGGAAGAACACGTCGAGTGCCAGCAGCGAGTGGAACACCGTGGTCATCCGCGTGAACTTCCCGTGGTCTAAGTTCGTCATTCGGTGTCACCTCCGTTGCCGGCGGTGTCGCTTCCGCCATCTGCGGCGAGTGTCTCCTCCCCGGGTTGGCGCATCCGGCTGGCGAGACGCCGGAACGCGCCCCAGTGGATGAACACCATCAGCAGGATGAACAGCCCCATCACAATGTCGATGAGGTGGATGGCGTCGACCATGATTTTCATCCATCCGATTTCGTTGCCCGTGACCCAGTTGGCGCCGATGCCGCCGCCCTCGACCGTCGGCTGGACCCGGAACAGCTCCTCGTAGAACACGTTGTAGCCGCTCACGACCCAGACGAGGCCGAGCGAGACGAGGACCGACACCACGGCGTTGACCGCGATGACGGCTCGGGAGTAACTGCGTGCGCCGTGTTCCGCGGTGGTGTTGCTCATACGCCGAACGCCTCCGCGTCGTCGCCAAAGACGACGTGCATCGCCTGGTCGTTGAAGAACGAACCGGAGTCACGCTTGTCGAGTTCGTCGGCGATCTGCTCGCTGGAGCCGACGAGGATGGCGTCGGTCGCGCACTCCTCGGCGCAGGCCGGGCCCTTGCCCGCGTCCTGGCGCTCTTCGCACATGGTACATTTGTCCATCGTGCCGCCGGTGCCGAACAGCTTCGCCGCGCCCTCGTCGGACCCGGGGAACTGCGGCGCGCCGAAGGGACACGCCGAGAGGCAGTACTGGCAGCCGATGCAGACGTCGTCGCGCACGTCGACGAAGCCGTCGTCTTTCTTCACGAGAGCGTCAACCGGACAGACCGTGACACACGGCGCGTTATCACAGTGGTAACACTGCATCGGCACGCTGGTCTCGCCGGGCGACTGCCCTTGGGCCATCGCCTGCGACGGCGAGGCGTTCAGGCCCTCGGCGCCCTCTTCGCCCTCCAGCATCGTGGAGATGCTGATGCGCTGTTCGTCGCGGGGCACGTCCCAGGTTCGGTTACAGGCGACCACACAGCCGCCACAGTCGATACATGCGGCCACGTCGGGGAAGATGCGCGTGTCGTCGCCGGTGCTCATCACCCCCTGGCTCATCATTTCGGTGTCTGATTCGTTCGTGGACATTTTACTGAACCGTCGTGTTGTCGCGGGTGTCGAAGTCCTTCTGCCGGCCGAACCCGGCCTCGTCCTGCGGGAACGTGAACTCCGCGAGGTTCACGTCCATGTTCAGTTCGTCGACGAGTTCCTGTGTCGCCGGCCGGACCTTCGCCAGCGCGGCCTTGGTCTCCTGCATCTGGGTTTCCACGTCGTAGCCGCGGGAGGTGATGAAGTTCGCCGAGTCGCCGATGGCGAACGGCTCGTTCCCGTCGGGGTACTTCTCCAGCAGGCTCTCGCCTTTCGCAATCCCGCCCCAGTGGTAGGGGAGGAATATCTCCTCCTCGTTCTGTGCGTCGCCGCTGGCGGTGCCCGGCCGTGGGGTGACGCGGGACTTCACGAGCACCGAGCCCCGGTCGGTCGTCGAGACGACGACGAGGTCGCCGCCGTCGATTCCCATCTCCTCGGCCTTGTTCGGGTGGATTTCCACGTACATGTGGGGCTGGAGGTCAGCCAGGTACTCGTTGGAGCGGGACTCCGCCCCGCCGCCCTGGTGCTCGACCTGTCGCCCGGTGGTCATCACCGTCGAGAAGCCGCCTGAGTTCGCGGCGGCCGTCGCCGCCGACTGGACCTCCGCGTTGTTCTGGTCGAGGCGGTAGAAGTTGGTCTGCTGGCCGTTGGCGGGCCAGTCCTCGACGAGGTCGGGCCGCGGGCTCTCGACCGGTTCGCGGTGGACCGGGACGGTGTCGAGGAAGTTCCAGACCACGCCGCGTGCACGCCCGCGACCGGTGGGCGCGTCGGGTTGTTTGTAGTCGTACTGCTCGTAGAACTCCTCGTCGAAGTCGCTGCCGTAGCGTTCGTTCATCGCCACCGCCGTGTCGTAGACGGATTTGGTCGGGTCAAGCGCGTAGGCGTAGGGCAGCGAGAGCGCGTCCGCGTTGCTCGGGTCCGGCGGGAGCGTCGTCGCGAAGCCCGGATACTGGGGAACGCCCCGAACCTCGTCGTCGAACGAGGATTCCCAGTCGGGGTTGTAGGAGTCCCGGAGCATGTTCAGGGCGTCCTCGCCGCCCTGGTCGTAGGTTTCCTGCATCGGGTAGTCCTTGTCCGTGTCCATGTCCTCCCATTCCTCGGGCGTGGGAGCCTGGACGCCCCAGCGGGAGCGGAAGTCCTGTCCGCCGTTCCGCGGGTCCAGTTCGTCGTTCCAGATGATGGGGGTGCCGGGATGGCCCTCGCCCCAACACGGCCACGGGAGTTGCCAGAACTCCCCGGAGACGGGGAGCCCCTCCTCCTCGGCGCGCAGGTTATCGGTCGAGAACGCCCAGTCGTACTTCCGCTGTTCCTGAAGCCGGCTGGGGTCCTGTTGGTAGCCGATAGTGCGGACGCCGAGGTTGACCTCCCGGAGCACCTCCTCGTAGGTGCTCTTGCCGTTGTACATGCCGGGGCCGGAGCCCCAGTCGAAGTGGTCGCCGAAGCCGAAGCGCTTGGCGAGTTCCTGCATGATTTCCAGGTCCGGCTTGGTGTTGTGCGATGGCGGGCGCACGGGGTCGGACCACTGAACCGAGCGGTGGGAGTTGGTCAGCGAGCGGTGGTGCTCGTACTGGGAGGACGCCGAGAGGAGGACCACGTTGTCCTGGTCGGACAGCACCGAGGCCACCGAGGGGAACACGTCGACGACGACGACCAGGTCCATCCGGTCCATCGCGTCTTTCATCTTCTGCATCTCCGAGATGGAGTTGAGCGAGTGGCCCCAGATGACCACGGCTTTGAGTTCGTCGGGCTGGTAGAGCGGCGTCTCGTTCAGCCGTTCCTCCTGGGGAAGCCCGCCGTCGAACCAGCGGGCGACGGTCATCCCCTTCTGGAACATCATCGAGCGGTCGTTGGGGAACGACTCGTCAGGTGACTCCCCGCCGGACTGCCGCAAGTACTTGTCCTCGGGCATCAGGTCGTAGCGGTCGTAGAGCTCCTCGAACCCGATTTCGCCGCTCGTGAAGGGACTCTTCGACCACACGTCGGTCCAGTAGCGCCACGACCCGGGCGACCCGACCGAGTAGTAGCCCGGGAGGATATGGCTCGCCACCGCGAGGTCTGTCGCACCCTGGACGTTGGCGTGGCCACGCATGACCTGCAGGCCGCCACCGGAGTGCGCGGCGCTCCCGGTAGCCAGCGACGTGAGCGCGTACGACCGGATGTTCTGGGTCCCGTTGTTGTGCTGGGTCCCGCCCATCGCCC
>JBDGQC010000187.1:0-6772 GCA_042219375.1 Halolamina sp.
GTCATCACGACCAACGTCCACCAGCAGATGCGCCAGTTCGTCGAGGAGGCCCGCGCTATCAACGACGAGGAACCGCTGCGGGCGGTGGTGTTCAAGGGGAAATCCTCGATGTGTCACATCGGGGTGGATTACCAGGAGTGCCAGACGCTGCGGGACACGACCCGCGAACTGGTCGAGGACGAGGCCGAGCGACGGGAACTCGAACAGCGCCAGCGTGACCTGCTCGACGCCAGCCGCGAGGGCGACGCCGCCGCCGCCGAGGCCCGCGAGGCCGTGATGGAGGAGTTAGAGGCGGTCGAGGAGCGCATCGGCGACACCGCCGAGACGAACGTCTGTGAGCACTACCGGAACAACCTCGTCGGCGACAACGACGCGTTCTACGAGTGGCTCTACGAGGGGGTGCGCACGCCCGAGGAAATCTACGCGTACGCCGAAGAACACGGGCTCTGTGGCTACGAACTGCTGAAGGAAGGGATGGAGGCGGTAGACCTGGTGGTCTGTAACTACCACCACCTGCTCGACCCGAACATCCGCGAGCAGTTCTTCCGGTGGCTGGACCGCGAGCCGGAGCGGGTGGTGACGGTGTTCGACGAGGCCCACAACATCGAGGCCGCCGCGCGGGAGCACGCCAGCCGGAGCCTCACCGAGAACACGCTGGAGAACGCCCTCTCGGAACTGGAAAGCGAGGACGACTCCCGGGTGGCGGCCGCCGAGAACGTCATCGGGGCGTTCCGGGATGCGCTCGTCGAGAGCTACGAGGAGAGCTTCGCGTTCGGCGAGCGCGAGCAGGTGGGCGAGGACTGGCACGACATCCCCATCGGCAACGAGAACGCCCGCGACGACCTCACCCTCGCCTTCCTCCAGCATTACGAGGGCCGGGGTATCGAGACCGAAACCGAGTTGGCTATCCAGTTGGGCGAGGCCATCGACGAGGCGTACGAGGAGGCGTACCGGAACGGCGAGGCCACCTCCCGCGCCGAGAGTTCGACCCTCGCCGCCGCGACGTTTCTCGCGACGTGGATGGACGAGAACGCCGAACTCGGCCAGCACCCGATGGTGTCGGTGCGTCGCGACGCCGGCACCGACGAACTCTACGGCCGCGCGGAACTATACACCTGCATCCCGCGGCGCGTGACGGAGGCGTTGTTCGACGAGGTGTACGCGAGCGTGCTGATGTCCGCGACCCTGCGGCCGTTCGACGTCGCCGCCGACGTGCTGGGGCTGGACGACCCCGTGACGATGGCCTACGGGATGGCGTACCCGGAGGAGCGCCGCCGAACCTACGCCGCGGGCACGCCGGCGCTGTTTGCCAGCGACCGGGGCGATGCTGACGTGCAGCGCAGCGTCGGGGAACTGGTCTCCGACCTGGTCGAGTTCACGCCGGGCAACAGCCTGCTGTTTTTCCCCTCTTACGCCGAGGCCGAGCGGTATTACGAGCGGTTGGGCGGCGGCCACGTCGCGGGCACGGAACTGCTGCTCGACGGGTCGGACGTGGAGACCGAACCCCTCCGCGAGCGGTTCGTGGAGAGCGAGAGCGCGGCGCTTTTCACCTCGCTCTGGGGCACGCTCGCGGAAGGGGTGAGCTTCGACGGCGACGACGCCCGGACCGTCGCGGTGATGGGCGTGCCCTACCCGCATCTGGACGAGCGCCTGGAGGCGGTACAGGAGGCCTACGAGCGCGCCTACGGCAACCGCGACGAGGCGGGCTGGCGGTACGCGGTGGAGATCCCGACGGTGCGGAAGACGCGGCAGGCGCTGGGCCGGGTCATCCGCTCGCCGGAGGATTTCGGGGTTCGCGTGCTCGCGGACAAGCGGTACACGCGCGAGGACATGGGCCGGTACTCCGTTCGGGACACGTTCCCCGAGGAGGAGCGGGCTGAACTCATCGACATGAACCCCGAGAAACTGAAGTTCGGGATGCTGAACTTCTTCGGGGATATGGCGGCCTACGACGGGACGCCGCCCGAACCATAACCCTCCGAGTGCGGGCCCCGCCGAACCGTTTTCCGCCTGTAGCCCTACCTATCGCTATGGCCACCAGCCCCCCGGGTCCGAACGGCCTCCCGCTCGTCGGCAACAGCCGCGAGTACGCCAAGGACCCCTTCGCGTTCCTCTCGGCCGTCGGCGACGCCTACCCGCGCATCGCCAAGTTCGATCTCGGCCCGCTCCCGACCTACATGGTCACCGACCCCGAGGAAATCGAGCGCGTGCTCGTCAGCGAGGACGAGAACTACCAGAAACTCGTCTTCGGCGACGCCATCGACGACTTGCTGGGCGAGGGCCTCCTCCTGAGCGACGGCAAGCGGTGGCGCGAACAGCGGAACCTCGCGAACCCCGCCTTCGCCGCCACGCGCATCCAGTCCATCGCCGACACGATGAGTCGCATCGCCGCCGAACACGTCGCGGACTGGCAGGACGGCGACGAAGTCGCCCTCGACATCGAACTCGCGCAGTTGACCGTCAAAGTCATCATCGCCGCGATGTTCGGCGTCGAGGCCGACGAGTCGACCGTTCGGACCGTACAGGAGAACCTCGAACCCCTGGGCCAGCGCTTCGAACCGGACCCGCGGCGGGTCGTCATCCCCGACTGGGCGCCGACCGCGGAGAACCGCGAGTTCGCCGCCGCCGTCGAAACGCTGGAGGGCGTCATCGACGACCTGTTGGCGGAGCGCGCGGGCACCATCGAGAGCGGCCCCACAGCCGTCAGCGAGGCGGGGGAGGAACCGATGGACCTCACCTCCATCCTGCTCCGGGCTCGCGAGCGCGGCGAGCAGAGCGATTCACAGCTACGCGACGAACTGATGACGATGCTGCTTGCGGGCCACGACACCACCGCGCTGGCGCTATCCTACACCCTCTATCTCCTGAGCGAGCATCCAGAGGCCCGGGAGCGCCACCTCGCCGAAGTGGACGAGGTGGTCGGCGACGACGCGCCGGACGCGGGCGACGCCCGCCAACTGAGTTTCACCGACCGCGCGCTCTCGGAGTCCATGCGGCTCTACCCGCCGGTCTACGCCGTGTTCCGCGAGCCGCAGGTGGACGTGAAACTCGGGGGGTACCGCGTGCCCGCCGAGTCCGCAGTCATGCTCCCCCAGTGGGTGGTCCACCGCTCCGAGCGGTGGTACGACGACCCCGAGCAGTTCGACCCGGAGCGCTGGCTCCCCGAACGCCGGCGCGAGCGCCCGCGGTTCGCCTACTTCCCGTTCGGCGGCGGCCCGCGCCATTGCATCGGCAAGCAGTTCGCCGACCTGGAGGCGAAACTCGTCCTCGCCGTCCTCGGCCAGCGGTTCGAACTCGATTACACGGGCCCGGAACTGGCGCTCCGTGGCTCGCTCACGATGCATCCCGAGGAGCCGATGACGATGCGGGTCAGCGAGCGTTAGCCCCGGAGCCGGAACCGGTCCACCGCCTCGCGGTGTTCCCGGTCCCACGTGAACGCCCGCTTGGCCGTCCACTCGATGGGCTCGAACGACACGTCCGTCAGCCGTTCGGCGTCCTCGACGCTGCCGCCGCGGGCCAGCGTGATGTGGGGTGTGTAGCCCGCACCCTCGTACTCCTCCACGACGGGGAACTCCTGACACAGCCGCCGGTGGAGCTGGTGAATCCCCTCACTCTCGACGGTCAGGTAGACGACGGGCGCACGCCCGGTCGGCGGGTCCGCGAAGTAGTCGATGCCCGTGACGCGCACCGGGAACGGCTTCGTGCGGTCGAGAACCCGGCGCAGGCGCTCCCGAACCCCGCCGGGACCGGTGCGCCACTCGTCGTTCTCGATGCGTTTGACGACGAGCGTGTGGCGCTGGCGTATCGTCTCGAAACCGGTCAGCTTCGGGTGGAGTTCGTCGGCGAGGCGCTCGACCTCAGGGGGGACCTGCAGGTTCACGCCTCCGCGCCTCCCGGGACGAGATAGGGCGTTCTGAGGCGACGGCGGTGCATGTCTGAACTGGTCGGTCCGCGCCCAAAAACGCGTCGTCGGGGACCGACCGCTCAGATGCGGTCGACCAGCCAGAGCACCAGGAGGACGACGATAATCACGCCGAGAACGTCCGGCAGGAGCCCGAGCAGCCCCCGCAGCAGGCCGAGTGCCGCATCGAGTATCTCGATGAACAGCCAGACGACCACCAGCAGGAGGACGAGTTTCAACAGGCCCTCCGCCTCCAGGTTGCCTCGTCGGGTCATACTCTCCGTTCACCCGGCGCGCGCCGATAAGGGCTGTGGCCGTTTCGAGGTGTTCACCGCCGGGAAGGGGGGTTCCGGCGCCCCCGACCGCCCGGAACTCGGGACGGTAACGCCTTTGGTCTGCCCCGACTCACGTTCGCTCGAATGGACCGCTTCGGCGCCCTCCTGGTCGTCCTCGTGGCCGCCCTGATACTCACCGGGGGAACCACCGCCGCCGCGGGAGAGGGCTTCGGGTCGCTCCAGAGCGGCGACGTGGAAACCGACGCGGTGGTGCTCTCGGCGGCCGTCGACGCCGACGGCGACGCTACGTGGACCATCGACTATCGCATCCGCCTCGACGACGAGAACACGACCGCGGCGTTCGACAGCCTCCGCGCGGACATCCGCAACAACACCAGCGACTACCGGGGGCAGTTCGCCAACCGGATGCGCTCGACGGTCGCCGCCGCCGAGAACGCGACCGGGCGGGAGATGGCCGTCTCGAACGTCAGCGTGACCACCCGGACGACCATCGACGGCCAGTACGGCGTCGTCAGCTACAGCTTCCAATGGACCGGGTTCGCGGCGACCGAGAACGGGCGCATCGTCATCGGCGACGCACTCGCCGGCCTGTTCCTCGACGCGGACACCAAACTCACATTCAACTGGCCCGACGGCTACGAGTTAGCGAGCGTCGACCCTGCGCCCGACGGTAAGAGCGACCAGTCCGTGACGTGGGAGGGGCCGACCGACTTCGGCACGAACCAGCCACGCGTGGTCGTCGCCGAGCCCGGACTCCTGCCCGGATGGGCGCCCATCGCTGCGGGAGTGGTGCTCGTGCTCGTCGGCGCCGCCTGGTACTACCGGCGAAAGCAGGCCGCTGCGGGCGGCCCGCCGAGCGGCGTACCGGCGACGGGTGAATCGACAGCCGAGACGGGAGCCACGGCCGAACCAGGCACGAGCGGTGAGGGGGGCGGTGAAGCCGGTGAAGCTTCCGAACCCGCAGCCGAAACGGGCGCCGAGGAGTCCGGCGCCGCAGCCAGCGAGACCCCCGAAGAGCTACTGAGCCCGGAGGAGCGCGTGCTGAACCTGCTGGAGGACCACGGCGGCCGGATGAAACAGCAGGTCGTCACAGAGGAACTCGACTGGAGCGCCGCTCGGACAAGTCAGGTGGTGAGTGACCTTCGGGACGAGGGGAAGGTGGAGTCGTTCCGGCTGGGTCGCGAGAACGTCCTGCGATTCCCCGAGGAATCTGACGAACTCGGGAGAACCGAGTAATCGCCGGACGGTAGCGCGTTAAACTCGGTTAACTGGAGTGAATACGGGTGGAGCGAGTTGACCGTTTATACCCCTGTAGGACGTGGGTCCGGGTATGCACCGAGCCGTCACCGTCGCCGTGGTCCTCGCGGTGCTCGCCGGCAGCGTCCCCGCTGCGGCGACGCTGACAGGGCAATCGTCCTCCGAACCCCAGCCCGGCTCCTCCTTCGCCGGCGTGGTCGGGGTGCAGGAGTCAGAGGTCAACAGCGAAGTCGCCAGCCGCTCGCTCGACCAGCGGCTGAACGCCGCCGACACGAACGCCTCGAAGGCGGGCGTCGTCGCCAACGAGAGCGAACGCCTCGCCGAACGCCTCGCCGAACTCGAAGCCAAGAAGGAACGGCTGAAACAGGCCTACGAGAACGGCAGTATCAGCAAAGGCGAGTACCAGGCTCGTCTCGCCGTGCTCGCCGCGGAGCTCCGTGCGGTCGAGCGCCGGGCGAACCAGACGGCTGACGCCGCCGAGGGGCTCCCCGAGGAGGCGCTCCGAGAGAAGGGCGCTAACGTGAGCGAAGTCCGGTCCCTCGCCCGGCAGGCCAACCGCACCAGCGGCGGGGAAGTCGCCGAGGCGGCGCGGAACATCGCCGGCGAAGGTGCCGGGAACGGCCTCGGGAACGCCCCCAACGCCTCCGAGCGCGGCCCGCCGAACGAGTCGGACCGCGGACAATCAAGCGAGGCTGGGAACGGCGCCCCTGACGGAACTGACGCGAACGAGACCGACAGAAAGCCGAGCGACGCCGGCAACGAGAGCAACGCGCCTGGCGACGCCGGCAACGAAAGCGACGCACCCGCTGACGCCGGCAATGGGAGTGCGACCGACCGCGGGAACGCAAACGGGACAAACGAGAGCGCCGACGGCGCGAACAGCGGCGATTCAGCGAACGGCAAGAACACGACTGACGCCGGGAACCGCTCGACGGAGGCCGGGAACGGCTCGACCGACGCGGGTAACGGTGACTCGGCGGGGAACGGGAGCGACAACGCCTCGGACGATGGATCGAACCAGAGTGAGAACGCCTCGGACGGCGCGTCGAACGGGAGCGCCAACGAGAGCGAGCAATCGAGCCTGGAGTACCGAACGTTGACAGGCGGTGTTTCGGAGGACGCGAGCCTCCCGCTCGGTGACGCACTCGGCCTGTTTGACGGGGTCGACGCGGTGAGCAGGACCGTGCTCAGTTAATCTGAACGGGAGTCGTTCGCGGTGTTTACTGGGAGAGCGTCGATAGCTGAAACAGTATTCCGGTAAACCGATAGCTGAAACAGTATTCCGGTAAACCGATAGCTGAAACAGTATTCCGGTAAA
>JBDGQC010000187.1:6872-10130 GCA_042219375.1 Halolamina sp.
CGATAGCTGAAACAGTATTCCGGTAAACCGATAGCTGAAACAGTATTCCGGTAAACCGATAGCTGAAAGCAGTAGCCGCATAGCGGGGGCTGCGCTCGGCTCCTGCCCCTCTCAGAACTCGGGGTCCGGTTCGGGGACGACGCCCTCTTCCTCGCCGCCGTCGAGGTCGAACTCCTCGCGCAGTTCGCGGATGCGGTCGCGGATATCCGCGGCGAGTTCGAACTCCAGGTTGTCCGCGGCGGCCTCCATCCGGTCCTCCAGCAGGTCGATTTTGCGCGCGGCGTCGTCGGCGTCGGCCACGTCGTCGACCGTCGCGTCGGCCGTGTCGGTCTTGCTGCCCGGGAGGTTGGTCTCCCCGACCGCCTTCTGGATGGTCTGGGGCTCGAACCCGTGTTTCTGGTTGTAGCGCTGCTGAATCGCGCGGCGGCGGCGCGTCTCCTCGATAGCATCCTGCATCGCGTCCGTGCGCTTGTCGGCGTAGAGCACGACCTCGCCGTTGACGTTCCGTGCGGCCCGGCCCATCGTCTGGACCAGCGTCGTCGTGGAGCGGAGGAACCCCTCCTGATCGGCGTCGAGGATGGCCACGAGGCTGACCTCGGGGATGTCCAGCCCTTCGCGGAGGAGGTTGATGCCGACGAGCACGTCGATGTCGCCGAGGCGGAGCGAGCGGATGATCTCGTGGCGCTCCAGGGTGTCCGTCTCGTCGTGCATGTAGGCCACGTCGACGCCGGCCTCCTCCAGATACTCGGTCAGGTCCTCGGCCATCCGCTTGGTGAGCGTGGTGACCAGCGTGCGCTCGCCGGTTTCGATGCGCTCGTTGATGCGGTCCATCAGGTCCTCGATCTGTCCCTGCGCGCTCGTGACCTCGACGGCGGGGTCCACCAGGTGGGTCGGGCGGACGATCTGTTCGACCACCTGATCGCTGTGCTCGCGTTCGTACTCGCCGGGCGTCGCCGAGACGTAGAGCGTCCGGTCGGTCTTCTCCTGGAACTCCTCGAAGGTGAGCGGGCGGTTGTCGTACGCGGTCGGGAGCCGGAAGCCGTTTTTCACCAGCGAGTCCTTGCGTGATTTGTCGCCCTCGAACTGTCCCTTGATCTGCGGGAGCGTCTGGTGGGACTCGTCGACGACGGTGAGGAACTCGTCGGGGAAGTAGTCGAGCAGCGTGTAGGGCGGTTCGCCGACCTCGCGGTCAGAGAGGTGGACGGAGTAGTTCTCGATGCCCGAACAGTAGCCCGTCTCCTGGAGCATCTCCAGGTCGAAGGTGGTGCGCTCCTCGATGCGCTGGGCCGCGACCAGGTCGCCCTCCCGCTCGAAGTGGCGCACCCGGTCGTGCATCAGGTCCTCGATTTCGGCCATCGCGTTCTGCAGGCGCTCCTCGGGGATGGAGTAGTGTTCCGCGGGGTGGACGAGCACGGCCGGTTCCTGGCTCACAACCTCGCCCTCCAGCGGGTCAATCTTCTGCATCCGGTCGATTTCGTCGCCCCAGAACTCCACCCGGACGGCGTAGCGGCCGTACATCGGGTAGATTTCGACCGTGTCGCCCCGGACCCGGAACGTCCCCTGGGTGAAGTCCACGTCGTTGCGCTCGTAGTTGAGGTCCACCAACTGGCCGAGCAGGTCGTCGCGGCCGACCGACTCGCCGACTTCGAGCCGCAGCGACATATCGACGTAGTTCTGCGGGTCACCCAGGCCGTAGATGGCCGAGACGGAGGCGACGACGATGACGTCGTCGCGGGTGAGCAGCGAGCGGGTCGCGGAGTGGCGCAGCCGGTCGATTTCGTCGTTGATGGAGGCGTCCTTGTCGATGAACGTGTCCGTCTGCTCGACGTACGCCTCTGGCTGGTAGTAGTCGTAGTAGGAGACGAAATACTCGACGGCGTTCTCCGGGAACAGTTCGCGGAACTCCTCGTAGAGTTGGGCCGCGAGCGTCTTGTTGTGGGCGATGACGAGGGTCGGCTGCTGAATCTCCTCGATGGTCCACGAGACGGTGTTGGTCTTCCCCGACCCGGTGACACCCAGCAGGGTCTGGGTGTCCATCCCCTGCCGGAACCCGTCGGCCAACTGCTCGATGGCCTCGGGTTGGTCGCCCGCTGGCTCGAAGGGGGCGTCTACCTGGAAGGGGCGTTCGGCGTCCGGGCGGTCCGGGGAGAGGGGGCCGCTCTCGGAGTCGCTCATTACCCATGGAACGGGCTGGTGCAACTTGAGGGGCGCGGTCAGGCGACCTACTGAAAACCGTTTCAGGGAACGATTATGGCTCGCGGCGGGCAACAGCCAACTATGCTCTTTGCGGGAACCGACGACGGCATCTATCGGCTCTCCGGTATCGAGGACGGGGACGACACGACGGTACAGAAAATCCACGACGGGGGCGAAGTCATGCGGCTCCGGCGGTTCGACGCGTACGACGGCGTCTTCGCCGCCACGGAGAGCGGACTGTACCACTCGCTCGACGGCGAGGACTGGACGAACCTGAACGTACCGGAGGAGAAGGTCTACTCTGTCGCCGCGGACTCGGACGGCCGCCTGTACGCGGGCACGCGCCCCGCACACGTCTACGCCGCCAGTCCCGACGAAACTTCTCCCGTCGACGGTACCGAAACTCCCCAACGGGAATCCGCATGGCAGGAACTGGACGGCTTCCGCGACCTCCCGTCACAGTCGGACTGGCAACTCCCCCGCCACGATGACCTCGCGCAGGTGCGGGACCTGCATGCGCCCGCCGGCGCGCCGGGGCGTGTCGTCGCTGGTGTCGAAGTAGGTGGTGTCCATCTCAGCGACGACGGAGGGGAGACGTGGATCGAGCGCCGCGACGGCGTCGACGACGACATCCACGAACTCCACGTTGTGGGTCCGGCCGAGTACCTCGCCGCTACCGGGTTCGGGCTGTTCCGGACCACCGACGCCGGCGAGTCGTGGACCCGGCTGGACGACGGCTTCGACCAGCGGTACTTCCGCTCGGCCGCGGCCGTCGACGGTGACCTGTACGCCGGTGCCAACGTCGCCCACACCGCGACTTGGAGCGACGAGGATGCCGATGCCGAACTGTTCCGTTCCAGCGACGGCGAGCGTCTCGAACCGGTCGACCATCCCCGTCCCGCGGAGACGGTGACCGGGCTGGCGGGTATCGACGGGTATCTCGTCGCCGCAACGTATCACGGGACGGTGATGCTCGAAACGGACGAGGAATGGCGGGTACTCGGCTCGCTCTCGGCGCCGGGTGAGCCTGCAGGGAGCTACATCCCGCTTTGCTGGTTCGAC
>JBDGQC010000156.1:0-10009 GCA_042219375.1 Halolamina sp.
CCAGCGACCGCCTCGGCCTGGAGCGGTTCGAGACGATGCAGAACCACTACAGCCTCCTCTACCGGGAGGAGGAGCGGGAGATGCTGCCCTACACCCAGAAGAAGAGCGTCGGCGTCATGCCGTGGTCGCCGCTGGCCCGCGGCTACCTCGCGCGGCCGCACGAGGACCTGGAGACGACCGCTCGCGGGCAGAGCGAGGCCGACGCCGACCGCCACCCGTACCTCGAAAAGGGCGGCCGCGAGGTGAACGAGCGCGTCGAGGAACTCGCCGCGGAGAAAGACCTGGAGATGGCCCAGATCGCGCTGGCGTGGCTGTTCGAAAAGGACGCGGTCGATGCCCCCATCGTCGGCACCACCAGCATCGAGCATCTGGAGGACGCCGTCGAGGCGCTCTCCGTATCGCTATCGAGTTCCGAGATGGAGTACCTGGAGGAGCCCTACGAGCCGGTCGAGGTGTCGGGGCACCGCTGAAACCGGGATTTCCTGAAACCGCGACGACGGTTAGGCCTCGGCCGCCCGCAGATACGGTTCCCAGCACTCCAGTCGAACCGCGTCGGCGTCGGTGTGCTCAGCGCCCCAGATATCCGCCGCCTCGAAGCGGACGTTGTACATCGGCACGGCGCGCTCCTCGCCTCGCGCGTTGTCGTCGGGGAAGACGTGCGTCCCGCTATGGCCCTGTATCTCGCCCTCGACGCCCCGGACGTAGCGCGGCGCGCGGGTGTGGTGGGTCGGGTGCTCGTTTTTCACGACCACGCGGTCGCCCTCGCTGAAGGCGGGTTCGACGGTGTCACGGTCGCTCCCATAGGACTCGGTGACGCCCGTGAGCACCTCGTCGGTGACCTCCGGGTCGCTCTCGTCGGGGACCGCGGCGTCGCCGGCCTCGAACGCGAGCGCGCGCTGCCGGACCTCCTGTTTGTCGATGACGCCGGCGTCGGCGAACAGCGATTCGAGACCGGTCTGCCAGCGCTCGTAGTACCGCGTCGAGAGGTAGTACTCGGGGTCGTGGCGTTCGAGCGTCGCGCGGAAGCGGTCGAGGTTGAACGCGTCGCGGGCGAGGCCGGTGAGAAAGAGCGCCTCTACCACCCCCTCCCAGTCGTGGTAAAACGGGCTGGCGTCGTCCGGTTCGTCGGCGGGCAGGTCCTCGAAGCCGTCCATCCCCGCGAGGTCGTGGATGCCGTTCATATCGGTTCGTGGGAGACGACGATACAAATAGTCGGGGGCAGCGTCAAGTCACCCGCGCTCAACGAGGGCGTATGCAGCGCCGCGCGCTCCTGGCCGCACTCGCCGCGCTCGCCGGCTGCGGGGCGACGCCCTCGGGCGACGAAAGCCAGACGGCCGGGACGACAGCCGGAGAAACCCAATCACCCGGCACGAACGCGGCGTACGGCCTCCCGGGCATCGAGCCGAGCGGGAACCCAGCCATCCCGGACAAACTCGACCTACGAACAGCCGAGACTCTCGACATCGCCCTGTCGGTGACCCCGGTATGGCTCGCCGGGATTCAAACACAATCAGGGAGCAGCTGGGCGGCAGTCCTGGAGGACGGGAGCGTCGCCGGCCTTCGTGTGACCGAAGACGGCGTAGGGAGGTTCGAACTCACGCCCGAGCGAATCGATGGCCCGCCGTTACTGGTCCATGACGATGACCTCCGGGTTTCGGCACCGGCCTCGCTCGCAGCCCACACCCATCCGGTTCCTGTCGCCGGAGGGTTAGCGTGGGTCCGCCAGGACCGCCGCCTCCAGACCACGGGCGGAACCGTGACGGTCGATTCGCTCCCGGACGCGGTTCCGGTCGCCAGCGGCAACCGAGTGTTCGTGCTCGCGGAGCCGACCGACTCCTACGACCACGGCGTCCTCGGCGACGAAATCGAGGCCGGCAGTCTCGCCGTCGTGAACGCCGCGTCGGGCGAAATCGAGCGGCACCTCCGACCGCCCGAAGGAACGGTTATCGAGGGACGGTCCGCGATGCTCGCGACGCTCGGCGGCGACCCCGCAGCCGTGGTGACGGCGAGCGACGCCACCGACGGCGCGCGCATCGTCGCGCTGGGCGTCGATGGCGACTGGCGAGCGGTGGGGCCGCCGGTCGGCGCGGGTTTTCGCTGGCGCCATCAACTCGCCGTCGCGCCGTTCGGCCCGAACGACGAACAAGCGATTGCGGCCGTGAAAACACCACACATCGGCGGCGTCGCCGAGTTCTACTGCCGCGACGGCGACCGCCTCCGGCTGGCCGCGACGGACGACGGCGGGTACGGCTCACACGAAATCGGGGGTCGGAATCTCGGTGGCGGGATTGCGGGCCGGTTCGCCGGCGACGACCGCTGGCTCCTGTTGCTCCCAGACCAGCAACGGCAGTCGTTGGTCGGGGTGGCGTGGAACGGTGCTGCGGGAGTGGTCGAACAGGTGTTCTCGCTCCCGCTCGACGGGGCGCTGACGACGAACGTGACGGCAGTACGGAACACGAGAGAAACAGCGGTCGTCGCTGCCGGAACCGAGTCGGGCGTTCGGTTCTGGCGGCGCCGTTAGATCAGCCCTTCCGCCGCCAGCCGCGAGAACCCCTCTCGCAACCGTTCCTCGCTGGCGGCGTACGATATTCGGGCGTAGCCCGGCGCGTTGAACGCGCTTCCCGGAACCGCGGCGACGTGGGCCTCCTCGATGGCCGTGTCGGCCCATGCCACGTCGTCGGTGGGTCCCGCATCCGTGGGTATCATCGCGTAGAACGCCCCCTCGGGCTTGGGAATCATCTTCCCGCGGTCGGCCAGCAGGTCCACGACGAGGTCCCGTCGCTGCTCGAAGGCAGCGACCATCTCCGCCACCTCGGTTTCCACGCTGCGGAGTGCCTCGACGCCGGCGTGCTGGACGAAGTTTGCCGCGCAGGTGACGGAGTGGCTGTGGACCTTCGAGACCTGGTCGACCAGCGGTTCGGGCGCGGCGAGGTAACCGAGCCGCCAGCCGGTCATCGCGTACGCCTTCGAGAAGCCGTTGACGGTGACGGTGCGCTCGGCCATGCCGTCGAGGGAGGCGAGCGAAACCGGGTCGGCGTCGTAGCTGATGCGGTCGTAAATCTCGTCGGCGAGGACGGTGATGTCGTGCTCGACGGCGAGGTCACGCACCCCCGCCAGCGCGCTCTCGGAGAACACCGCACCAGTAGGGTTCGACGGGGAGTTGACGACGAGTAGCTGGGTGTCGTCCGAAACCGCCGCAGCCAGGTCGTCCAGCCCGGGTTCGAGCGCGAAGCCGTGCTGGCCCAGGTCAACGCGGGTGAGGTCCGCGCCAGCGATTTTCGCCATCGCCTCGTAGGAAACCCACGCAGGGTCGAGCAGGACGACCTCGTCCCCGTCGTCCACGAGCGCCTGCATCGTTTCGAACAGCGCCTGCTTCGCGCCGGGGGTGACGACGACGTTCTCCGGGGCGCAATCGACGCCCTTCCCCTTGAGGTTCGTCGAGATGGCTCTCCGCAGTTCCGGGATGCCGTTGGAAGCGGTGTAGGTCGTGTGGCCGTCGGCGATGGCTTGTCGGCCGGTTTCCCGGATGCGCTCCGGCGTCGGGAAGTCGGGTTCGCCGACCGAGAGGTCGACGACATCGACTCCCTGTTCTTTGAGTTCGCTGGCCTTGTTGCCGACGGCGACGGTCGCCGACGGCTCGACGCGGCCCACCCGGTCGGCGAACCCCCAGTCGTGCCCGCTCATGGGAGTTCCTCCACCAGGTCGACCGCCGCGTCGACGGCCGCGCCGCCCTTCTGGACGCGTTCGCGGGCCTCGGCGCCGCTCTGTCCCGGCCCGGTGATGCCGAACGTGACCGGCGTGTCCCGGTCGAGGCTCACGTCCTGAATCGATTCCGCCGTGGCGTTCGCGATGGTCTGGTCGTGGTCCGTATCCCCCGTGACGACCGTGCCGACGACGGCAACCGCGTCGATGTCGTCCTCTCGGGCGAGTCTGTCGGCCGCCAGCGGCGTGTCGTAGACGCCCGGCACCCGGACGGTGCTCGTGACCTCCACGCCGCGGTCGGCGGCGGCGTTCGTCGCCGCCTCCGCCATCTGCTCGGTGACGGACGCGTTGAACTGCGCCACCACCAGTCCGAGATTCACCATATCCGGTGCAACACGGCGCCGATGAAAGAACTACCGAAGCGGACGAACGCTCCGTCCCTGCAGCCGCGTCGGCGGTGAACCGTCCCGAGCGCGAACCGCTACTGAAGACGCGGACGAAAGAGGAAAAACCGCGTAGTCGGCCGACAGGAGGCCTACGGCCAGTTGCCGTTGTCGGTGAACGCGTCGACGACGCGCTGGATGGCGACGACGTACGCCGCAGTTCGGAAATTCGGCACGTCGAAGGCCTCGTACGCCTCGGTCAGACCGTCGAAGGCATCGGTGATGATGACTTCGAGTTCCTCGTTAACCCGCTCCTCGCTCCAGTAGAACCGCTGGCGGTTCTGGACCCACTCGAAGTAGGAGACAGTAACGCCGCCGGCGTTGGCAAGAATGTCCGGGAAGACGTGGACGTCCTTCTCCGTCAGCACGTCGTCGGCCTCGGGCGTGAGCGGGCCGTTTGCGGCCTCGACGATGACATCGGCACTGACGTCTGCCGCGAGGTCGCCGTCGATGGCGTTCTCCAGCGCGGCCGGGACCAACAGGTCCACGTCCATGGTGAGCAGGTCGTCGTTGGTCATCGCCTCGGCGCCCTCGTAGCCCGAGACGGAGCCGGTGTCGCGCTTGAACTCCTTGACTGCGACGGGATCGAAGCCATCGGCGTTGTGGATGGCGCCGGAGGAGTCCGAGACGGCGACGATGTCCGCGCCGAGGTCGTCGATGAGGTCGGCGGCAATCCAGCCGGCGTTCCCGTAGCCCTGGACGGCGACGGAGGCGCCCTCCATCTCCTTGCCGAGGTAGTCAAAGCCCTCACGAGCAGTCAGCATCGTGGAGCGGCCGGTCGCTTCGACGCGGCCCGCGCTACCACCGGAGTCAGGTGATTTACCGGTGACGACGCCGGGTTCGGTCGTGTTCTCCAGCGTCTCGTAGGTGTCCTTGATCCAGTTCATCTCCCGCTGGCCCGTGTTCACGTCGGGCGCGGGGATGTCCTTGTCCTCGCCGATCAGCGGCCGGATTTCCTCGGCGAACGAGCGGGTGATGTTCTCCAGTTCGTTCGCGGAGTACTCGGAGGGGTCGATGACGATACCGCCCTTCCCGCCGCCGTAGGGGATGTCCACAACCGCACACTTGTACACCATCCAGCCCGAGAGCGCCTTCACCTCGTCCCGGCTGACGCCCGGGTGATACCGGATGCCGCCCTTGTACGGTCCCCGGTCGCCGTTGAACTCCGACCGGAACGCTTTGAACCGCTCCAGCGTGCCGTCGTCCATGTCGACCGAGAGGTTGGTCTCCAGCACGCGCTCGGGGTATTTGAGCCGGTGGATGACGTCGTCGCCCACGTCGAGGTACGCCGCCGCGTCGTCGATCTGCTCCTGCAGGCTCTCGAACGGGTTGGCCTCGTCTGTCATATCCGCATTAGAATCCCCCCGAGGGGCGAATAAGCCTGCCGAAACGATGCGACGGGGCTCCCCTCGCTCGCTCGACTGGGTGGGCCCCGACGCGGTCATTCCTCGGCCGCGGCGGCGAGGTCGAGCACCCGCTCGGCCTGCGCGATAAGCGGGGCGTCGACCATCTCACCCTCGACGCTGAACACGCCGCGACCCTCCGCAGCGGCCTCGTCCCGGGCGGCGATGACTTTCTCGGCCCACTCGACGCGCTCGGGGTCGGGCGTGAACGCCTCGTTGATGACGCTCACCTGTGTTGGGTGGATGGCCATCTTCCCGTCGTAGCCCAGTTCGCTGGCGAACGCCGTCTCCCGGCGGAGCCCTTCCTCGTCGCCGTAATCCGTATGAACCGTGTCGATGGCGTCGATACCGGCCGCGCTGGCCGCCAGCACCACCTGTTGGCGAGCGTGCAGTATCTCGGTCCCCTCTTCCGTGCGGGTCGCGCCGAGGTCCGCGGCAAGGTCCTCAGCGCCGAACACCAGCGCGTCCGTCGCCGGGGCAGCGGCGATATCGGCGGCGTTCAACACCCCCTGCGCCGTTTCGACCAACGCGAACACCGGGAGGTCGCGGTCGTGTTCCTCCAGCAGGTCAGCAATCCAGGTCACGTCCTCGGCCTCGGCGACTTTCGGAACCATCACCGCGTCGAGTCGCACGTCCCCGTCGCCGAGCACCGCGTCGATGTCGGCCGCCGCTCCCTCGGCGCTCACGCGCACCGTCACCTCGCAGTCGGGGTCGAACGACGGGTCCGAAAGCAGGTCGTGGACGGCCTCGCGACCCGTGTCCTTCTCGCCGGGCGCGACGGCGTCCTCCAGGTCGAAACAGACCACGTCCGCGTCCGTTCCGGGCGCTTTCCGCATCAGTTCCGGGCGGTCGCCGGGCGAGAACAGGAGGCTCCTGCGTGCCATACGGCCGACCAGCGTCCGAGAGGCGTTAAGTCGATTGGCTCCGCTGGGAACGTGAAACGAGCGACGGTGGTCAGTTCCGGCGCCGGGTTGCGACGAACGCACCGCCCAGCAGGGCGAGTACGGTCAGCCCCGCGCCAAAGCCGGGCCCGCTGACCTCCGAACCGCCGTCACTCCCCGCCGAGTCCGTATTGGTATCGCCGGCGCTGTCCGAATCGGTCGCTGTTGAACCCGAGGCGGTGTCTCCGATACTCAGCGTGGCCGAGGCCTCGCCGCCGGTGCTCTGGGGGTTGATGTCCAGGTCGACGGTGTAGTCGCCCGCCTCGGGGTTCTGGACCTCCTCCACGACGACCACGATTTCGTCGCCCTCGTTCAGGTCGTGGGAACCGCCGAACTGCAGCGTGAGGGTCTCGCCGTCGTTGCTTCCCTGGGCGGACTCCATGTCGTCGGAGACGTCCTGGTCGATACTGTCCCCGTCGGTATCGTCGCCACGGTCGATGCCGACAGTACGGACGTTCTCGACGCCGACGTTGCTGATGTCGGTGCCCGTCCCGCTGTAGTCGATAGCGAGGCCGTTGAGCGACCCCGTGGTACTGCTGCCTACCGTTACCGTGATAGTGTGGGTCGCCGTCTCGCCCGGCGTCGCCGGCGAGGCCGAGACGGAGCCGTTCGCTGCGGCCGCCGCGGCGCCAGCAACCGCGCCGACGGCGACGAGCGTTACGAGTACCAAGGTGCGGAAACTGTTGTGCATAAGGCTATCGGCGGACACATTCCATGCGCGCCCCCCGATGCGTGGGTTCACGACGCGCCGGTATAGGCGATGTGGCCGGCGTAAAAAGGTAATCGGCCCAACCCTTCCGCGTCAGGATTGGAGCTTCAGCAGCCAGATAGCCCCGGCGAGCAGCGCCGCCACGAGCACGACCGCTGCCTTCACGGCGTCGATTCCGGAGCTGTTCGGCTCCGGTTCAGTCAGCCGCTGTTGGGCGGTTGGGGTGGGGCTTTCAGATGTGGTCGCGTCAGTCGCGCCCTGAGCCTCGCCGTCGGTCGCCGTCGCGGTCGGCGTCTCCGTCGGAGTAGCGGTTTCCGTGACGGTGGTCTCGGTCGGAGTTTCGGTCGCAGTCGGCGTTGCCGTCGGTCTCGGCGTCGAGAACACGCCATCTCCCCCGCCACCCGATTCAGACGCCGTCGGCGTCGGCGTCGGCGTTTCGTTACCAGTCCCCGAATCCGTCGGCGTCGGTGTCGGCGTTTCGTTACCCGAATCAGTCGGCGTTGGGGTCGGCGTCGCGGTCGGCGTTGGCGTCGGCGTCGCAGTCGCCGTCGAGTCGGACGTAATCTGATAGCTCGTTTGCGCGGTATCGGCGCCGTTCAGTTCGAGCTGGACGTCGTACACGCCCTTGCTGTCCGGGTTTTGTACGTCCTTGTACTCGGCGATAATCACGTCACCCTCCTCCAAGTTCGTGGGACCGGACGTGTTCTGTATGGTGAGCGCGTTCCCGTTGTTCGAAGCGCTCACGGTCATCGACCCGCCCATGGCGGAGTCGTCGATGTCACCGTCGGCGTCGCGGTCGACCCCGAACCGTATCACGTCCTCTACCCCGACGTTACTCACGTCGGCCGGGTTCGAACCGGCACCGTAGTAGATATCGATGTGGTCGAGTGACGACCCGGCCACGTTGTTCGCCACCTCCATCATAACCGTGTGTGTCGCTGTCGAGCCCGCGGTGTTCGGGCTGGCGGAAACGCTCGCGTTCCCCGCAGCGAGCACCGCCGGCGCACCGCTACCGACAACCAACGCCACCACCAGCACTACGATACTCATAATCCCGAGACGCCCCTGTGCCCGGTCACTCCGTGGTCGGCTACTTCTCCCCCTCATGTGGTTTATACAACACAGGGAATAAGTAAAAAAGGGCGGGGCGAACGAGACGCTGGATAACGGCGCCGCGAAGCCGTGACACGTCGCAATGGCCGTCCAGTCGGCGAGTTTCTGCCCCCCGAGGCGGGGTTCTGTGCGCCCAAGAAGACAGTACGGAGGGGAGCCGTCAGCGTTTTGCGTTGACCGGTGGAGCAGAAGGGTATGACCGGACGCTACTACGAGGAGTTCGAGGTGGGCGAGACCATCGAACACGAGAAACGTCGTACCGTTTCAGAACGGGACAACCAGACGTTCTGCGATATGACCATGAACCAGCAGCCGCTCCACCTTGACGCCGAGTTCGCGGCGGACACCCAGTTCGGCGAGCGGTTGGTCAACGGTATCTACACGATGGCGCTGGCGGTCGGCCTCTCCATCCCCGACACCACCGACGGCACCATCGTCGCCAACCTCTCCTACGACAACGTCGAACACCCGAACCCGGTGTTCCACGGCGACACGCTCTATGCCCGCTCGACGGTAACCGACAAATCCGAAACGAGCGATGGCGAACGCGGCATCGTGGAGATGCACGTCGAGGCGTTCAAAGTGGACGAGGGGGGTGATGGCCCGGATGGGGACACGCTGGTCTGTGAGTTCGACCGTACTGCCCTCTCGCTGAAGAAAGCGAACGTCGAGGACGGCGCGTAGATGAAAGCCGTCGCCACCGTCATCGAAACCGGGTCATCCGACTACTCGCCGAGTTGAGACACCGATGAATCCGATAACTGCATGGCTCCGTGAATTGCTCGGACCCGTTTCGGAACGCGCGTCGACGGCAACACTCGCCCGAGTCGGTCTCGGCGCGATGCTCGTGCTCGCGGGCGTTCACAAGCTACTCGCGCCGGGCGCGTGGACCGTTTACGTCACCGACTGGCTGACGCCGTGGCTGGTGGTGTCCCCGGCGCTGTTCATGCTGGCCAACGGCTGGCTGGAGATACTGTTCGGCGGGCTGTTGCTGGCCGACCGGTTCGTCGCGCCTTCGGCGGCCGTCGCCGCAGTCTCGCTCCTCGCGACGGTGGTGTATCTCGCCGTCGTTGCCGTTACTGACGGTCTATTCGTTGACGTGCTGATTCGGGATGTGGGGCTCGCCGCGCTGGCGTGGGTGGTGTTGCTGGACGCGCTGGGGGAGGAGAGAGGGTAGCCACGCGCGTTGTTGGACTGGGAAAGGAAACCCGGCAGACGGCCCCGGGGGACGCCGCTTGAGATGAATGGCGAACAGGCGATCCGACCGCTCCCGCGGGGGGGTATCGCACTCCCGCCCAGTTCCCCCGCGGGTCGAATTCAGGTCACGGACGGGATGGTCCCGTTCTCCTACTTGAACTTCGGGTGGACAGGCGACTACAGAACCGTGCCGTGTTTCTTATCGGGGAGTTCCTTCTGGACGTCCTGGTAGAACGCGAAGCGGTTGACCAGTTCCTGCCGCAGCGAGGACGGCGGAATCACGTCGTCGATGACGACCTCGCTGGCCATCCGGCGCACGTCGATGTCCTGGCGGTACTCCTCCCGGAGTTCCTGCTCGCGCTGTTTGCGCTCCTCGGGGTCGTCGATTTCGTCGAGTTTCCGGGCGTAGACGGCGTTGATAGCGGCCTCGGGACCCATGATTCCGATTTCGCCCGAGGGGAGGCCGATAACGCTCTCGGGGTCGTAGGCGGGCCCGCCCAT
>JBDGQC010000066.1:0-4310 GCA_042219375.1 Halolamina sp.
CCGCGAAGCGGGTCGTCCGTCGGAAGCCGGGAGGGTTTCCGGTCGACAAGCGTTGATTTACGGCGAGATGACCTGTAAAAACCTAAACAATCGTTAGGGTTTAGAAGGGTGAACTCTCGAAGGGGAGTAACGCATGACCGGGGGCCTCCAGCGCCGTTCCGGTGTCCTTTCGGCTATCCGATTGCTTTTCGTCGGTGACGCGGCCACCGGCGCGGCAGTCGACGGGTGGCTCGGAACCGCCGACGATATCGACGTTCTGCGCGAGAGCGCCGCCGCGGACGCCGCCGGCCGGATGGCGAACGGCCGGGTCGACTGCCTCCTCGTCGCCGATACCCTTTCCGAGGGCGACTGGGTTGCATTCCACCAGCAGGCCCGTGACCACGACTCCGTGCCCCCGGTGCTCGTTCTGGTGACCGACGACGACACGACGGCCGGCAGCGCGGCGACCCTCGTCGGCGAGGACGCCGCGGACATCGTCCGGGAGCGGTTCATCGACGACAGCGGGGAACCGCTCGTCACCCGCATCCGCAACGTTGTCGCCCGGCGACGGGCCGAGGCGGGCGAGACGGCTACCGAAGGGCCGTCCGGTGGAAGTGAGGCTGGGGCCGGGCAGATACGCGCCCTGTTCGACAACGCGGCCGAGAGCATTGTGTACGTCGAACACGAGGACGGGCCCCGCATCCGAGATGTGAACCCCGCGTTCGAGGAAACGTTCGGCGTGGAGCGGGAGGCGGTCATCGGCGAGGACATCGACGACGTCGTCGCCACGTCCGAGCGCCGCGCGGCCGCCAGGGGGCTCAGCAACCGGGTCCGCGATGGCGACCTGTTCGAGACTGAGGTCACTCGTGAGACGGCGAACGGCACCCGCGAGTTCCTCCTTCGGCTGATTCCCGTCGACCAGGATACGGGGGCCGTCGAACGGGTGTTCGCCGTCTACTTCGACCTCACCGAGCGAAAGCGCCGTGAGCGCGCGCTCGAACGCACGAACGAGCGCATCTCCCGGCTCCACGAGGTGGCCCACCGACTCCAGAGCGCCGAGAGCGAGGCGGCGGTGTATCAGGAGACAGTAACCGCCGCTATCGATATCCTGGAGTTTGACTGGTGTGTGACCAGCCGGCCGGTGGACGGGCGGTTCGAACTCACCGCCGCCTCGGAGGCGAGCCCATTCGAGGTCGGTGACACGCTGCTGGCGGTGGACGAGGGTGTTGCCGGCCGGGTGTACCGGTCGGGCGAGAGCGACCTGACGAACGACGTGCTGGCCGACGCCGACGGCTCGCCGGCCGACGACGCCATCCGGTCGGCGTTGACGATTCCCATCGGCGACGACGCGCTGTTTCAGGCCGTCTCCTCGGAGGTGGGCACGTTCGACGAGACCGACCGAGAACTGGCGGAACTGCTCGTCACCCACACCCGCGAGGCGCTCTCGCGCATCCGTCGTGCGGCGGAGCTGGAGCGGTTGAACGAGCGGGTTTCCCAGCTTCACGAGGCGGCCCATCGGCTCCAGAGCGCCGAGAGCGAGACGGCGGTGTACCGGGAGACGGTGGCCGCCGCGACCGACATCCTGGAGTTCGACTGGTGTGTGACCAGCCGGCCGGTGGACGGGCGGCTGGAACTGACCGCCGCCTCGGACGCCAGCCCGTTCGAGGTCGGCGACGCGCCGTTAGCGGTTGACGAAGGAACCAGCGGCCGCGCGCTCGCAACCGGCGAGAGCGACCTGACGGACGACATGCTCGAGGATTCGGAGGGGGAACCCGCCGTCGAGGCACTCCGGTCCGGGCTGACGGTCCCCATCGGGGAGTTCGGTATCTTCCAGGCGGTTTCCTCGGAGGTGGCCGCCTTCGACGAGAACGACCGGGAACTCGCGGAACTGCTCGTGGCCCACACCGAGTCGGCGCTCCAGTGGCTCGAACGGACCGCCGAACTCGAACGGCAGAACGACCGGCTCGAACAGTTCGCCAGCGCGGTGAGCCACGACCTGCGGAACCCGCTCAACGTCGCGCAGGGTCGGGTCAGTATCGCGCTCGAAACCGGAGAGATTTCGCACCTCAACGACGCCAGGGACGCGCTGGAGCGCATGAACACCATCATCGACGACGTGCTCGCGCTCGCCCGCGGGGAGCCGACGGTGGAGCCGGTGCCCGTCGATATCGAGTCGGTCGTGCGAACCGCGTGGTCGATGGTCGACACCGGCGACGCGTCGCTGGTCGTCGATGTCACGGGGCAGCGACTGGCCGACCCCGGCCGGCTCCAGCGGCTTCTGGAGAACCTCTTTCGCAACAGCATCGAGCACGGGAACGCCGGCACCGTGCGCATTGAGAAACTCGCCGACGGCATCGCCGTCATCGACGACGGCACCGGGTTCACGGACGCCGACGCCGCCTTCGAATCGGGCCAGTCAACCGGCAACGGCACCGGCCTCGGACTGGCAATCGTCCGGCGCATCGCGGACGCCCACGGCTGGACGGTCGGCGCGGAGAACGGGGAGACGGGTGCGCGTATCGAACTCCGGGGCGTCGAAGAACCGGCGGCGTAGCCGGGCTACCGACTGAACGGCGTCGCGCCCGGCCCGAGCGAGTCGCCGGAGGTGGCGCCGCTTGACTGGATGATGTCGAACGCCGTCATCAGGTCGGTCCGGGAGATGATGCCACAGAGTTCGCCCTCGGCGTCGATGACCGGAAGCCGACCGATACCGTTCTGCTGCATCGTCTGGAGCGCTTCCAGCGCGTCGGTCTGGGGGGTGACGGTGACGATGTCCGCCGCCATCACGTCATCGACGCGCATCGCGTCGCGCTCTACCTCCTTGACGTTCTGGGCGTCGCCCAGCGTCACCATCCCGACGAGTTGGCCGTTTTCCACCACGGGGTAGCCCGTGTGGCGCTCGCGGAACATCCGCTGGACGAGTTCGGCCACGGTGTCGGTGGGCGAGACGGTGTGGAGGTCGTCGCCGCCGGTCATCACGTCGCCGACGGTGACCCCGCGGAACGCCGCCCGCATGACGGTCTGTTGGGCTTCCCCTGCCGCACCCATGTAGATGAAGAAGGCGAGCGCGAGCATGTAGAGATTGAAGTTGAACAGGCCGAACAGGCCGAGCAGCACCGCGAACCCCTTGCCCACCTCGGCGGCGATCTGTGTCGCCCGCGCGTACGGCCGGGTGCGGGCCAGCAGGGCCCGGAGCACGCGCCCGCCGTCCATCGGGAAGCCCGGCAGCATGTTGAACGCCGCGAGCACGATGTTCATCAGCGCGAGGTAGCCGACTACGAACGCGATTGCGGGCTGGCTCCCGGGGGTGACGGTGAACGCCGCGTAGGCGCCGACGCCGAGCGCGATGCTGACGATGGGGCCCGCGATAGCGACCTGGAGTTCGACTTTCCAGTCCTCGGGCATCTCGGTGAAGCGGGCGATGCCGCCCAGCAGCCAGAGGGTGATGGAGTCGATGTCGTAGCCGTAATGCATCGCCACCAGCGAGTGGCCGAGTTCGTGGAGCAGGACACAGGCGAACAGGCCGACAGCGGCGACCCCGCCCAGCGCGAACGGGAACAGCCCGCCAGTGAGGGCGGCCGGGTCGATACCCGCGTCGAAGAGCCCGTTCAGTAGCTGGTCGACGATGAGTTCCACGTCGCTCCCGATGAGGTAGGCAAACAGCGGCAGTATCAGGAGGAACGTGGCGTCGAGCTTTATCGGGATACCGAACGCGCTCCCGATGCGCAGACCTTTCATACAGAGCCGTTCGGGACGGCGGGTGAAAAAGGGGACCGCTCGGTGCCTTCACGAACCGGTCCCGCGGCGGGCGCGACCGTGCTCCGAGCCCCGCGATTTACATCTCACCAGCCGAACTACCACCTATGAGCCAGCCAGAAGCCACTTCCGAACCGGTCGTGAAGCGCGCCGCGGAAATCGAGTACGAGTCCGTCGACGCCGCGGAGGGCCTGTCGAAGGGCGTGCTACTGGACGAACGTGACGGCGCTCCGAACTTCGCCATCCGGCGGTTCGTGCTGGACCCCGGCGCCTCCGTTCCTCGCCACACCAACGAGGTTGAACACGAACAGTACGTGCTGGAGGGCGAGTACACGGTCGGCATCGAACAGGAGGACGGCGAGGCAACCGAGCACACCGTCTCGGCGGGTGACTCGCTGCTCATCCCTGGCGGGACGGTCCACTGGTACCGCAACGAGGGCGAGGACCCCGGCGCGTTCCTCTGTGCCGTGCCGAACGGCGATGACGAGATTCAACTCGAAGAATAGTGAGTGCCGGCTGATAGGTGTCGGTCAGCGCCCTACCCGGCCGACAATCGCCGGCTAGTCTGCGCCCTA
>JBDGQC010000066.1:4410-9906 GCA_042219375.1 Halolamina sp.
TAGGTGTCGGTCAGCGCCCTACCCGGCCGACAATCGCCGGCTAGTCTGCGCCCTATCCGGCCGACAATCGCCGGTCAGTCCGCGACGACGACGGCGTCGACGCTGCTGTCGAGCGGGCGCCGGGTGACCGTCGTCTCGCAGTCGGGGCAGGAGAGCGTGAGCCTGTCGCCCCGCTCCGTTTCGGTAGCCGATTCGTCCCAGTCGCCGTCCGGCGGGCTCTCGTGGCCGCAGACCGCACAGAACAGCGTCGTCTTCTGTCGCGTGGAGGGCTTCATTACCGAATCTTACACGTTGGAGGCGTGTAAAGTCTCTGTGAGGGTGACTGCCAGTCACATGGTCCTCGCCCGGCGCGCACCGTATCCCTGAAATACCCGCTCGCCCTACAATCACCCGTGTCTCAGCAGGTCGCCCGCGTCGATACGCTCTTCCTCCACGAGTCCGGCGACGACTTCCTGGTCGTCGTGGTCCGGGACGGGTCGAGGGTGTTTCGCGGGACGCTCGAACTCAAGGAGACCGGCGCCGGCCCCCGGCCGCGGCGGTTCCTCCGCTCGGCGGAGAACGGCGACGAGCCGCTGCGCCCCGAGGAGTTCGTCGAACTCGCCCGCAACGCCGACCGCATCCGCATCTCCCAGCAGACCTCCAGCGAGGGCCGCGAGCGCCTCCAGGCCATGCTCGATGGCTACCAGCAGGAAGCGCTGGTGGTCCGCACCTGCCGCTACTGCGCCAACGCCGGCCGCTACTCGCCGATAACCGAGGAGTCGGCCATCTCGGCCGACCGCGACCACATCTGCCGGGACTGTGCCATCGAAGAACTCGAACGCGAACTCGCGTTCAAGGGACAGTTCACCGGTGCCGCACAGGACCGCCTGGAGGAACTCCTGCTCGAAGTGGGCGACCTGGACCGCATCATCGACCTGCTCCAGGGCGAACTCGACCCCGACCTCACGCAGTTCGACACCATCTCGGCGACGACCGACGAGGTGGACCCCTACCCGACGAGCGACCTGGACCTCCACCCCGTGCTGCAGGAGATGGTCGAGGACCGGTTCGACCACCTGCTCCCGGTCCAGAGCCTCGCTGTCGAGAACGGGCTGTTCGGCGCCGAACACGTCTCCGGCGAGCGCACGGGCGGCACGGAAGCGCGAGCGCAGGGCCGGGACCAACTGGTGGTCTCCGCGACGGCGACGGGGAAGACTCTCGTTGGCGAACTCGCGGGCGTGGACCGCGCGCTACGGGGCGAGGGGACGATGCTGTTTCTGGTCCCGCTTGTCGCGCTGGCCAACCAGAAACACGAGGACTTCGAGGCCCGCTACGGCGACCATCTCGACGTGACTCTCCGAGTGGGCGGCTCCCGGGTGACTGGCTCCGGCGCGCAGTTCGACCCCAACGCCGACATCATCGTCGGCACCTACGAGGGAATCGACCACGGCCTCCGGACGGGCAAGGACATGGGCGACATCGGCACCGTCGTCATCGACGAGATTCACTCGCTGAAGGAGGGCGAGCGAGGCCACCGCCTCGACGGGATGATTTCCCGGCTCAAGTACTACTGCGAACAGCGGGCCAACCAGCGGCCAAGCTACGACGGCGCCCAGTATATCTATCTCTCCGCGACCGTCGGCAACCCCGAGTGGCTGGCAGAGCGGCTGGAGGCCACCCTCATCGAGTTCGAGGAGCGCCCCGTCCCCATCGAGCGCCACGTCACCTTCGCGGACGGGCGGGAGAAGCTCCGCATCGAGAATCGGTTGGTCAAACGGGAGTTCGACACCAAATCCTCGAAGGGCTACCGGGGACAGACCATCGTCTTCACCAACTCCCGGCGGCGCTGTCACGAGATATCCCGGAAGCTGGAGTACAGTTCGGCGCCGTACCACGCGGGGCTGGATTACGGCCGGCGCAAGCAGGTCGAGCGCCAGTTCGGGAACCAGGACCTCTCGGCGGTCGTCACCACCGCTGCGCTCGCCGCTGGGGTGGACTTCCCCGCCTCACAGGTCATCTTCGACTCGCTGGCGATGGGCATCGAGTGGCTTTCCGTCCAGGAGTTCTCTCAGATGCTCGGCCGTGCAGGCCGTCCCGACTACCACGACAAGGGGAAAGTGTACCTGCTGGTCGAACCCGACTGCGTCTACCACGGCTCGATGGAGGCCACGGAGGACGAGGTTGCGTTCAAACTCCTGAAAGGCGAGATGGAGGACGTCTCGACGGTGTACGACGAGGCGGCTGCCGCCGAGGAGACGCTGGCCAACATCGTCGTCGCCGGAAAGTTGGCCAAGCAGTTGAACGACCGGATGCTCGGCGACGTGCCCACCAAACACGCCGTCGGCAAACTGCTGGAGTGGGAGTTCATCGACGGCTTCGAGCCGACGCCGCTCGGGCGGGCGGTGACGAGCCACTTCCTCTCGCCGGACGACGCGTTCCGCATCCTTGACGGGATTCGGGAGGACCGCACCCCCTACGAACTGGTCGCGGACCTCGAACTGGCGGAGCAAGAGCTCTGAGGGCGGCGTCGGTAGCTTCCGGCCGGGGCGTCCGACCTCCGGCCCACCCGAGATACCTCACCCTTTTGCCGACCGCCGGCGATTCGTCGCTCGTGGTAACGATAACCCCGGGTATCGCTCTCGTCACGCTCATCGTCCTCGCGGCGCTGGGGCTGTTCGCGCTCGAACCCGTTCCGGTGGACATCACCGCCCTTGGGGTGATGGTGACGCTGATGCTGGTCGAACCAGTCACGGCCGCGTTGGCGGATGCCGGCGTCATCGCCGCGCAGGTGACGATGATTCGCCCCGAACAGGGGCTCTCGGGGTTCGCCAGTCCGGCGACCATCACGGTGCTCGCGATGTTCATCCTCAGCGAGGGGGTCCGCCGGACCGGTATCGTCCAGACGCTCGGCTCGGTTATCGCCGCGGTCACCGGCGATAGCGAGAGCAAGCAGTTGGGTGCGGTCATCGGCGTCGTCTCGCCCATCTCGGGGTTCATCAACAACACCGCCGCCGTTGCGATTCTGCTTCCGATGGTGGTCGACGTGGCCGACCGGGGGAACACCTCGCCCTCGAAACTACTGCTGCCGCTCTCCTACGCCTCGATGTTCGGCGGGACGCTCACCCTCATCGGGACGTCGACCAACATCCTCGCCAGCGACGTGGCAGCGCGGCTGGCGGTCCAGTATCCAGAATCGGACCTCCACGCTATCTCGATGTTCGAGTTCACCGCGCTGGGTATCGTCGTCTCGGTGGTCGGCATCGTCTACCTGATGACGATAGGACGCTGGCTCACGCCCGCGCGAATCAAGCCCCGCGGCGACCTGACCGAGGAGTTCGGCGTCGCGGACTACCTCGCGGAGGTGACAGTACAGGAGGGGTCCCCGCTGGTCGGGCAGAAGGTCGGTCCCGCGCTCGCGGAGTCGTCGTTCGACATGGACCTGCTTCAACTTATCCGCGACGACGAGGTGTTCCTCGAACCGCTCAACCCGAAGCAGATTCAGGCCGGGGACATCTTCACGCTCCGCACGGACCGAGATACCCTGCTCGACCTGCTCGACGTGGAGGGGTTGGCCCTCGTCCCGGACGTGACCGTCGACGAGGAGGAACTCGAACAGGCCGAGAGCGGTCACAACCTCGTGGAAGTCGTCATCGCCCCCGGGTCGTCGCTCGTCGGCGAGTCGCTGGTTTCGACCGGGTTTCGCCAGCGCTACGACGCGACGGTGCTCGCGCTCCGGCGTGGGCGGGAACTGGTCCGCCGCCGCATGGACCAGATTCCGCTGAAGGTCGGCGACACGCTGCTCGTGCAGGCGACGACGGACTCGTTCGAGCGCCTGGAGGCCAACCGGGATTTCATCGTCGCCGGGGAGGTAGAGCGCCACGACTGGCGCGAGGGGAAGACCTGGCTCGCTATCGGCATCGTCGCCGCCGCCGTCGGCCTCGCGGGCGCGGGCATCCTCCCGATTGTCGTATCGGCGCTGGCTGGGTCGCTCGCGATGGTGGTCACCGGCTGTCTCAAACCCGGCGAACTGTACGACGCGGTGCAATGGGACGTAATTCTCCTGCTCGCGGGGGTCATCCCGCTCGGTATCGCGCTGGAGGAGACCGGTGCGGCCTCCCTGCTCGCGCAGGGCGTCGTCGCGTCCTCGGCGTTCCTGCCGACGATAGGCGTGCTCGCGCTGTTCTACCTCGTGACGGCGCTGCTGACCAACGTCATCAGCAACAACGCGAGCGTCGTGCTGATGATTCCGGTCGCCGTCGAAGCGGCCCAGTCCATCGGCGCCAGCGCGTTCGCGTTCCTGCTGGCGGTGATGTTCGCGGCCAGTACGGCGTTCATGACGCCCGTGGGCTACCAGACGAACCTGTTCGTGTACGGCCCCGGGGGGTACCGCTTCACCGACTATCTCCGGGTGGGTGGCCCGCTCCAACTGCTCCTGATGGGCGTGACGACGGTGGGTATCGCGGTCATGTTCGGGCTCTCGCCCTGAGCCCGCTTGCGAAACGCTTTAGCGCGTCACCCGCGGAGTCATGGGTACGGGATCGTGGGTTAGCTTGGTATACTTCGGGCCTTGGGTGCCCGTGACCCCGGTTCGAATCCGGGCGATCCCATGTTGCTGCTGCGAGCACCCCGCGAGCAGCAGCTACTGGCGTGGATTCGAATCAGGGAGTGGCGCGAAGCAGAACGACCGTGGTTCGAATCCGGGCGATCCCATTTTCTCGGTTTCGGCCGGCAGCACTCACAGCACCTGTGACATCCGGTGGGCGCTCCCCATCGGGTTGACCGTCGAGAACCCGGCGCGGGCGTACCATCGCTGGATACCCCGTTTCCCCGCCTCGACGGACAGCCAGACGTACTCGACGCCCTGCTCCGCGGCGTAGCCCAGCCCGGTCGACAGCAGCGCCGACCCGACACCCGCTCCCTGGTAGCTCTGATGGACGAAAATCGCGAGTTCGTGGCGGCCGGTGTCGTCCGGGACGAACGTCACGTGGCCGACGATGCGGTCGTCCGCGACCGCGACGGCGTTCACGCCCGGGAGCAGGGACTCGACCCACTCCTCGATGTCCTCGGTCCTGACCGGCGGCACCCCCTGAGCGCGCTGGCGGGTGTCGAACTCGTCGTACATCGTCACCAGGGGGTCGAAGTCGTCGTCGCGGTAGGGGCGGATGTGGACCTCCCGCCCCTCGTCGTCGGTGATGGTCCGTGGCGGCGAGGTGGGCGCGATGCGGGACGGGCGCACCCAGGCGACGAGCTTTCGGACGGTCCGGGCCGGCCAGAGGCGCCCGATGGCCTCGACGGCCCTCTCGCGGAGCGACATCCCGGTGGAGGATTGGCGCGAAGCCCGATAAGCGTTGATTGCAGGAAGGGTGTAGTCACACGGCGGGCGATTCTGACAGCCCCCTCCTGCTGGTGTGGAAAGTACCACAGCGACGTTCGACGGGGCGCCGCGTACGTGGCAGACCCGTCCCGAGAGTTCTTGTAGGAGGGGCCGACCACACCGCATATGGCCGCGACGAGCCA
>JBDGQC010000140.1:0-3174 GCA_042219375.1 Halolamina sp.
TGGAGGAGGACGCGCCGCCCGAGGACGAGGAGGTGGAGTACTTGCTGGTCGTCGTCGAACTCGACTCCGTTTTGACCTCCGTCCCGAAGTCCGTACAGTCGTCACAGAGTTCGAGTTCCGCACCCTCGACCTTCGTGGTGGTGAGCGAGGATTTCTCGGCGCCGCACATCTCACACTGAGGCATACCCGAGCTAACGCGTCGCGCTGTAAAAAGGAACCGGCGACGGGACGGGGGTCACTCCAGGTCCGACCACGCGCCCCAGAACCGCTGGAGTGCGGTGATGTGGCCGACGATGGCAAACAGCGCGAGCAGGAGTTCGACGGCAGTATACCCCCTGACGAGTTCGCCCGGCGCGATGAACGCGACGACGCCGACGACGCCGACAAGGGCGAGGCGGTCAGCCCGGCCGAGTAGCCCGCCGTACTCCCGGCCGAGGCCGACGGCCTGAATCTGCGTCCCGAGGTAGGAGGTCAACAGCACCCCCGTAACTGCGAGCAGGCCGAGCGCGTAGGCGTCAGCACCGGCAGCGAGGCCGGCGATGATGATTACGTCGGCGTAGCGGTCCAACACGTGGTCGAGCAGGTCCCCGGCCACGGAGTCGGTGCCCAAACTCCGGGCGAGCGCGCCGTCGACCAGGTCCAGCCAGCCGTTACAGAACACGAAGACGGCGGCAACCAGAAACCAGATGCGGGAGGCCGCCCCCTCGCCGGCCGCGAAAAAGGCCCCGCCCGCGGCCACCGCGAACCCGAACGCGATGATACTGATGCCGTCCGGGGTGAGCCCGAGCCGTTCGGAGAGGTCGACAAACGGCACCAGCGCGCGGTCGGCGACGGGACGGAAGCGGTCGAGCGTCATAACGCACCCGTGAAATCCACGATTCCCGCCGCTGGCTCGCGTTCGCCCCGCAGCACGGCGACCACGTCGTCGGCGACGTCCTCGACGGTGCGTCCGGTGGTGTCGATTTCGTAGACGACCCCCTCGCCGTGTTTCCTGACCGCTTCGCTGAGGACGATATCCAACGCCTCGCTCTCGGCGTTCTCCGCGGCTTTTTCCGGGGGCTCGCCACGGTTTTCGAGTCGTTCAGTCAGTTCGTCGGGTGCACAGCGCAACACGATAACGGCCTCGGCGTCGAGTTGGTGGGCGAGGTGGGAGTCGACGAGCCCGGACCAGTCGCCGAGATGCTCCCGGACGGCGTCGATATCCGCGATGAGGGAGTCGCGCTCCTCGTCGCGGCCGGTGTAGAGTTCCTCCTCCCGGATGCGGTCGTTGAGGTGGATGACTTCGATGCCGAGCCGTTCGGCCACTCGCTCGGCGACGCTGGTCTTCCCTGTTCCGGGCGTGCCCGTGAGCGCGACGCGGTCGAAAGCGAGCTCCTCGGCGCTGTTCGACACCGTCCCGTCGGATTCGGCCTCGCTCATATTTCGGCCGCCGTCCCGCGCTCGGCGAGAACGGCATTCAGCGTCTCGACGGCACGGCGGGTCTGTTCCTCTGTACCACAGGACACGCGAATACAGCCCGGCAGGCCGAACGAACTACAGTCTCGGACGATGACTCCGCGCTCCTGTGCGGCCTCGGCAACCGCCGACCCGTCACCCACGTCACAGAGCACGAAGTTCGCCGCGCTGTCGAACGTGGGGGCGTCGAGGGTTTCGCTGATGTACTGGCGGGCCCATTTCGCTCCCTCGACGGTCTTCTCGACGTGTTCGTCGTCGTCAAGCGCCGCCATCGCCGCCCGGAGCGCCGCCTCGCTGGCGGCGAAGGGGGTGGAGACGCGCGCGTATGCCTCGCCCCACGCCGCGGGCACGAGCGCGTAGCCGATGCGAAGCCCCGCCAGCCCGTAGGCTTTCGAGAACGTGCGCAGCACCGCGAGGTTCTCGTGCTCCGCCAGTAGCTCCGCGCCGGATGGCTCCTCGGCGAACTCACTATACGCCTCGTCGAGCACGACAAGCGTCCCCTCGTCGACCCCATCGAGCAGGGTTTCGACCGCATCGCGCTCCATGACCGCGCCGGTGGGGTTGTGCGGCGAGGTGATGAACACCATCCGCTCGCCGTCGTAGGCGTCGAGCACCCGCTCGGCGGTGATGGCGAACCCCTCGTCCTTCGAGAGGGTGTAGGTCGACGGCTCGCCGTGGTGGTAGCGCGCGCTCATCCCGTAGTAGGAGAAGCCGGGTTCAGGGACCAGCACCTCGTCGCCGGGGTCGAGCATCGCACGGGAGAGGTAGTCGATAGCGCCGTCGGCGCCGGGGCTTACCCAGACCTGCTCGGGTTCGACGCCCCACTTTTCGGCCAGCGCGGCCGTGAGGTCGGTGTGGGCGGCCTTCGGATAGACCGATATGTCGCTGGCGGCGCCCTCGACGGCCTCCACTGCCGCGGGGCTGGCGCCGTGTGGGTTCTCGTTCGAGGAGAGTTTGACCAGGTCGTCCGGGTCGAGACCGAGGTCCCGGGCGACCTCCTCGATGCCCCGACCGGGGGCGTACTCGACGTGGTCCGAGAGGTCCCGTGGTTGCATAGCCCAGGCTTGTCGTGGGTGATTCAAAAGGCTTCCCGCCCGTGGCTGAGGGCTCCAAAAACGGACCGCGTTCGGCGGATGATTACTCGGCGGGTTCCTCGATGAGCCGCGTTTCGACGGCCGCCTGCACCACTTCCGACACGTCGTCGAGGTCGTTGGAGGTGTTGGCGACGACGCCGTTGAGCAGCGCCTCGTGGTCGCGCAGGCCGGCGACGACCAGCGACCCCTCCTCGACCGGCACGTCGTAGGTCTCGCCGATTGCCTCGATAATCACGTCGGCCGCTGACTCGTCCTCGTCGGCGATGCTGTCGAGCAGGCCGCCGAAGATGGGGTCGGCATTGACCTCGACCTCGCGTTCGAGCGTCCCGGGCGAGGCGACGTCACCGCCGAGCAGGCCGGCGAGGTAGCCTTTCACCGAGCCGACGATGTACTCGTCGAGGCTCTCCTCGCCGAGTTCAGTCGCCCGCCGACCGGCGTAGGCGCGCACGAACGGGTCGAGTTCGACCTCCAGCGCCGAGCGCTCGTCCACGTCTTCAGCCCGGTTCTCGACGGATTCCCCCTCGGAGTCGGCGAGTTCCTCGTCGTCCTCGGTTCCGGCCCCGACGAACGCCTCGTCCTCATCCTCCGCGTCGGTCTCGGGCGCTTCGTGGTCAGTTTCCGCCTC
>JBDGQC010000140.1:3274-9743 GCA_042219375.1 Halolamina sp.
CGGCGTTCGTTCGTCGCTCGTCGTCCGAGCGGTTTCCGACGCGTTCGCCCTGCCGACGGCTCACGCCGTTCGTACCGGTTCCCAGCGTGTCGATTCGCCCGTCGATGTCCCGTCGTCGGTCGTTGCCGCTGTTGTCAGTCATGGTTGAGCCGCGTGCGTCCGCCGCTGTGCCGGGCCGGTTCGCGGCCGCCGTCAGCGCCGGGGCGTCGCACACACGGGCCCATCGGTGTAGGGTGAGAAAAAGTCAGCGGAGAACGCCGATTTGTCAGACGTTCCGCCCTCCCTCAATTCCGGTTCTGAAGCGATTCAGCCCGCGAAACCGCCCGCTGAACGACTTCCGGGCTCGCTTCGAATCTGACCCGAACGCTGTCGCCCTCGTAGGCGGTTTCGACCTGCCCGTGGTCGTGGACCCACGCGATGAACGACTGGGTTTCCCCGTCGTTCGGGAGGGCGAACTGCGCACGCCGGCTCGGGAGGGTCCCGCTGACAACCGACCGGAGCCGGTCGATGCCCGTTCCCTCGATTGCGCTGACCGGCACCACGGCGTGGATACCGGACTGCTCAGCGACAGCCGCCTGGTGCTCGGCCGTTTCCTCCGCGCTCAGCAGGTCAGTCTTGTTGAGCACGGCGACGAGTTTCCCGCGCGGGTCGTTCAGCTCGGCTATCGAGACACGAAGCTTCTCCCGGAGGGTATCGAGCGGGTCGCTGGCGTCGACGACCAACAGTCCCGCGTCGCTATCGGCGACGGCGTCGAGTGTCGCGCTGAACGACGCCACGAGGTCGTGGGGAAGCCCGTCCACGAGGCCCACGGTGTCGGTCAGCAGCACCGGACGGCCGTCGAGAGTCGCCCGCCTGGTCGTTGTTTCGAGGGTCTTGAACAGCCGGTCGGCTACCTCCGCTTCGCCGTCGAGGTCGGCGTGGCCGGGGTGGAGTTCCTCGACCGCGAGGTCGTCGGCCAATCGGTGGAGCAGCGTGGATTTCCCGGCGTTGGTGTAGCCCGCGATAGCGACGAGGCCGAACCCTTCCTCGCGCCGGTCGGCGCGGCGGGCGGCCGCCCGGTCGGTCACGCGGTCCAGTTTTCTTTCGACGGTGCGGATGCGCTTCTCGATGTCGACCAGCCGGGAACCGGTCTCCGCGGCACGCTGCATGTGGGTGCGCTCCTCGGTTTCTCGCACCCGGGGAAGCTGATACCGCAGTTTCGCTAACTCCACCTGCAGGCGGGCCGCCTTCCCGCCGGTGCCCTGCGCGAAGATGTTCAGCACCAGGCGGTGGCGGTCGATGACCACGGTACCGTCCGGGAGTAGCGCGACCAGATTCCGGTACTGGCCCGGCGTGAGTTCGTTGTCGAACAGGACTGTCCCGGCATCGGTAGCCATGACCCGCCGGGCGAGTTCCGTAGCCTTCCCGTGGCCGACGTTGTATGTCCCGTCTTCCCGGCGGCGCTGGGTGAGTTCGTCGACGACCCGGTAGTCAGCAGCGTCCGCAAGCCGACGGATTTCCTCGGTGTCGGGGCGTTCGGCGGCGTCGCGGGCGACGACGACGGCGGTTCGGTCGGGCTGGCTGTCGCTCGCGTTCGAGTGGTTCGCTGTCGGTGCGTCGCTTCCGTCTGTTGTCGGTGAATCTTCCAACGGTCTGGTGGATGGGTCACCCACCATAACGGACGGTGACGGCGACCGGCGCCCGCGGCCAGCGGGAGACCCGAGGCTCTCGGAAATCGGTGCCCGGGGCGGTCGCCCCGTCGGGTCTCCCGTCGCCGCTCGCGCCCTCTCGGACCGCCGTCGTGCGAGCGCCGCGGGCTCAGAACTGAACGAGCTCCATCGTCGGTCGGAGGTCGGGTCGGCTCGACATAACTGTTCTGCCGGTATGTTACTCGTAACCACGACGTATTGGCGAGTTCCCGTTGAAACAGGAACCCGTGGACTGGGCCGGATAGCCGCTGGCAGTCCTTAGCGAACGCCTCGGTAGAGGACGTACGCGACGAACGTCGCGATGTATGCACCCGCAAGCAGTTCCGTGATAACCGACCGTCCGAGGACGGCGATGACGGCGATAACGAGCGGGCCGAGAAGCAGGAGTACGTCGAACACACGGTCCGCGGCGCCTGCTTCGAGGACGTGTGAGATGACCGGGAGGTTCCGCAGGTTCATGAGTACAGCCCTCCGCGCTTGAACACGGTCCGAAGCGTGACCAGCACCGGGATGATTTCGAGTCGCCCGATCCACATATGGAAGAGGAACATGACTTTCCCGACGGAGGGGAGCGACTCGGGCCCGGTGATGCCCGAGGAGAGTCCGACGTTGCCCTGTGCGCTGGCTATCTCGAAGACGACGTTGGCCAGCGAAAACTCCGCGTTCGGAAGCGCGAGCAGCAGCACGAAGATGCCGGCGACGAGGAACGCTATCCAGAGAACGACGATGATAGCCGCTTCCATGAACTCCCGGCTGGCTTCCTCTTCATCCAGTTGCCGGCCGTTGATTCGGAGACGGCGGACCGCGGACTCCGGGTAGAAGACATCCGCGATGTGGTATCTGATTCCCTTGACCAGCGTCAGGCCACGGATGATTTTGATACCGCCGACTGTGGACCCCGCCGCCCCGCCGACGAACATCCCGAACGTGACCGTGAGTTGGGCGTACCCCGGCCACCGACCGAGCGCGACGTTGGTCGCGTCGACGGCCGTCTGGAAGCCCGTACAGGTCGCCGCCGAGACGAACTGGAACAGCCCGTATCGCAGGGCGCCAAACGGTGTCTCGTAGGGGCCACCGTAATACAGGAAGCTCCACAGGAGCCCGGAGCCGACGCTCATGTAGATGAACACCCATCGGGTCTGGAGGTCCGTGTAAAAGTTCCGCAGGTCGCCCTGGAGGATAAGGTAGTGGACCGGGAACGCGATGCTCCCGAGCAGCATAATCGGAAGCAACACGAAGTCGATCACGACGCTGTCGTACGTCGCGATGGAGTTGTCCGTAATCGAGAACCCGCCGGTCGCAAGCCCGGTCATCCCGTGATTTATCGCGTCCCAGATCGGCATCCCCGCCAGCCACAGCGCGAGGACCGAAACGAACGTGAACAGGGTGAAAATCCACCATATCGTCCGGACCGTCGAGACGATGCTCGGGTGGATCTTCTCCGAGCGCGCTTCGCTCTCATAGAGGGTGAGTGAGCCGCTTCCGGGGCGTGAGAGGATTGCCGTCGTCAGGACGATAACCCCGACGCCGCCGACCCATTCGCTGAACGTCCGCCACCACTGGAGCGTGCGCGGCAGCACCTCCTCGTTGTCGGTCATCGTCAGACCGGTGCCGGTGAACCCGCTCATGCTCTCGAAGACGGCGTTGAGCGGGTTGGTGAACGCGGCGAGCGTCGTCGTCTGTGCCGGCGTCGAAAAGCCCGGAACGCCGAGTTGCACGCTCCACGCGATGAGCAGGAAGGGGAGCGAGCCGAAGACCCCGACCGCGAACCAGCCTGTCGCGGCGACGACCATCCCGTGAAGCCGTCCCGGGGCTTCGGCGCTGCTGAATCGCCAGTAGAGCAGTCGCCCGATTGCCAGCGGACCGAGGGCCGAGGCGAGTAGCGCCGGCAGCGCGTAATACTCCCCCCAGACCAGCGGAACGACGGCCGATATGACCATCAGTCCGCCCAGCGCTTCCAGAATACGCCCGAGGTCCCGTCCGACCGTGGCTACTGACCCGTTCATGCGTTCGTCGTCACCCCGGTTCGTTGTCCAGCGGTGTCGGCAGAGCCGGACAGAGCGAGATTACTCGATGCGGTCTTCATAGTGGCCAAAGATATCCGTGATCTCCGGTTCGGCTCCCACCGCGGAGTACACCGTCAGAAGGTCGCCTTCCTCGATGACGGTGTCACCCCGTGGAGTAATCGGCTGTCCTTCGCCGTCGCGCTCGATGGCGACCACGAGCATGTCGTCGGTGAGGTCGCCCTCCTCGGCAGCCTCCTGGAGCGTTTTGCCCGCGATGGGGGCGTTTTCAGCGACCGTGATTTCGAACACCTCCGCCTCCTCGCCCACGCGCATGTAGTCCACGATAGCCGGGCGCGCGACCGCGCGGTAGAGGTACTCAGCGATGAGTTGCTGGGGGTTCTCCATCGTGTTGACCCCGATCTGTTCGAACACCCCCATGTGCTCGGGGTTGTGGACGACCGACAGAATCGCCGGGATTCCGAACTCCCGGGCGAGCAGGCAGACCATGATGTTCGTCGCGTCCTGGTCAGTCGTCGAGATGATTGCGTCAGCCCTGTCCGCACCGGCGTCGGCCAACGTGTCCTTCGTTGTCGCGTCGGCGTTGATGACCAGACAATCGAACTCGTCGGCGGCCTGGTTCGCTCGGGTACCGTTCCGCTCGATGACGACGACTTCGTTCCCTGACCGGGTCGCGATATCGGTGAGCGGGGAGCCGATGTCCCCGGCGCCGACGATGATGATGTACATCGGTCTCTACACCTCCAACCGCTGTGTAATCGCTTCACGGATAGACATCGGGGATTCCTCGGGGCCGCGCGCCATCACGACGGTTCGGTCCAGTTCAGCGCCGACCCGTTCCGGGAGTGACCCGAACACGGCCTGCGTAATCGCGCCGGACCGCGTCGCGCCGACGCAGATGGTGTCGTACTCCTCGGCGGCATCGAGAATCGCCTGTTCAGTATCGTCAGCAACGAGCACCTGAGTATCGTAAGTCATGTATTCGATATCTGCACGTTCGGCCAAGCCCGTAATAAGTGATTCACCTTTGTCGATGGGGGATGCCTGCTCCGCAGGCTCCGCCGCGGGAGGCTGAACGTTCACCAGGGTGAGCGAAGCGTCATCCGCAGCAGTAACGAATTCGGCTGCTCGTCGGGCAGCGACCGGTGCGTGCGGCCCTTCCCCGGCAAGAACCATGATGTCTCCCTCGCCGCGTCCCCCCTCGGGGCCGAGTTTGACGAGCGTTGCGTCACAGGGTGCGTGTCCGATGACTGGGTCGATTGTCGAACCGAGCACGTGTTCTCGGCGGCTCCACGTCCCCTCCCAGCCGAGGAGGACGTGGTCGGCGTCTTCCTCTTCGATTACGTCGAGGATGACCGAGCCAGCGTTCCGTCCGGCGATTGCCCGAGTTTTCAGACCGATGTCGAGGTCCGAGGCGATATCCCGGGCGGAGTCCAGCAACTCCTGCTGGCGTTCGACCCGTTCCTCCTCGAAGGCCAGGTCCTGGGAAAGAGAGGTCTGTCGCGGGACCTCGATGACGTTGACTGCGATGACCTCGGCGTTTTCGTCGCTGTGAGCGTGCGCGCTGGCCGCGGCCATGCGGAGGAGGCTCTGTTCTGTCTGCGGGTTAGCAACCGGCACCACGACACGGTAGCCGCCGTCGCCGTCTGTCATCGTTGTCGGTTCCGGGGCGATAGCCTCGCCGACGAGACTCTGGCTGAGCGCTCGGTCCTTCGCATACACGACGTACCACAGGACGCCGAACACGACGATGACCGAGCCAACCATCTGCACGAGAACGCTCATCTGTACCAGAATCGCCAGACAGGCGACGAAGCCGAGAACCGGGACGACCGGGTACAGGCCCGTCGGAATGCGAAACGCCGGGTCGTACGTCTCGGGGTTCGCCCGCCGCAAGACGACGACGGCGACGTGGACGAGCGCGTACGTCACGAGGTACATGAAACTCGCAACCTCGGCGAGTGTCCCGATTCCGACACCGATGCCAATCAACACGAGCGTGATGATGCCGGTGGCGGCAATCGCGCGATACGGCGTCCGAAACCGGTCGTGGACCTCGTTGAGCCAGTTGACCAGAATCCGGTCACGGCCCATCGCGAAGTTGACGCGTGCCGCCGACAGGATACTCGCGTTCGCGCTCGATACGGTCGCAAGCACCGCACCGACGACCATGACCAGCGCTCCGACCGACCCCATGAACTCGGTTGCCACATCGGCGACCGGAATCGGCGACGTTGCGAGCGCGTCAATCGTCAGCGTCCCGGTCGAGACGAACATCACGCCGACGTACATCAGCGTCGGCGTCACCACGGCGGCAATCATCGCCAGCGGGAGGTTCCGGCTCGGGTTCTTGATTTCTTCGGCGCTGGTGGCGATGACTTCGAACCCGATGAACGTCACGTAGACGGTCCCGATGGTGGCTGCAACCGCCGGCCAGCCGTTCGGGTTGAACTCCTGAATCGTCGGCCCGCTCAGTACGCCGAGTCCGAGAAACGCGAGAATCAGGCCGACGAGGGTGAGGACGATGACGTTCTGGAGCGCGCCGGTTTCCTTGACCCCGTAGTAGTTGATGCCCGTCAAAACGGCCGCCATCGCCAGCGCGGCGACGGTGATACCGGCTTCCCCCCATCCGGCGAGGAACCCGACGTATTCGCCGAGGCCGGGGAGAAGGTACTGCCCGAACCCGATCATGTAGAACGCCGATGCGAAGGTGAGCCCCGCCCACATCCCCCAGCCGACGATACTGCCGAAGAAGGG
>JBDGQC010000009.1:0-9647 GCA_042219375.1 Halolamina sp.
CTGCGGCCATCGACGCCGACCCGGACAACCTCGGCCGCGTCGATGCGGCGAAACGTGAGCAGTACGCGCTCGAAGCCCAGCGTATGGCCGAGAAACACGACCCGGACGACCTCATCTGAACGAGCCGGAACGCCCGTTTGGCGAGGAAAACCCTCTTCCCCGCCGGGACTGTCCGTCGTCGTATGCACTCACAGGACAGCCCCGATGGGGAGGGTGGTCCTGCGGCGTCCGGGAGCCCCGACGAGGGTGGCCGGTATCTCCCTGATGCCGTCGATACGATTCAGGAACTGCTTTTCGTGTTCTCCGTCGAACAGGGGATGCTCTCGTGGAACGAGCGGGTGACCGAGGTGACGGGCTACAGTCCCGCCGAACTCCGGGAGATAGCGCCGCTCTCGCTCATCGCGCCGGCCCACCGCGAGCGGGTCGCCGGGGCCATCAGCCGCGTGACGACCGAGCAGCAGGCCGAGGTGGAGGCTGACCTCCTGACCAAGCACGGCGAGCGCATCCGCTATGAGTTCACCGGCGCGCTGCTCTCCGAGCCGGGAGCGACGGCCGTCCTCTGTGGAACGGGGCGGGACGTGAGCGACAGACAGCGCCGGGAGGCGGAACTACGGGCCCAGGCCGAGCGGCTCCAGACGCTCAACCACATCAACGCCGTCATCCGCGACGTGAACGGCGCGCTGGTGCGGGCCGACAGCCGGGCTGAAATCGAGTCGGCGGTCTGTGACCACCTCGCCGCCGCCGAGCCCTACGAACTGGCGTGGCTGGGTGACCTCACGCTTACTGGCGACCACGTCGAACCCCGGGCGAAAGCCGGTGGACCGACCGATTACGTCGACGCCCGACCCGTCGAGGCCGACGATGGCTTCACCGCGGTGGACGCCATCGACGACGAGCAGGTCCAGGTCGTCCAGTCCATCGCCGAGGACCCGAACGCCGCGCCCTGGCGCGAGGCGGCGCTCTCCCGGGGGCTGGAGGCCGCAGCCGCGGTGCCGCTGACCTACCGGGAGACGAACTACGGCGTGCTCTGTCTCTACGCGCCGCGAACGGGCGCGTTCGGCACCACCGAGCGGGAGGTGCTCGCAGAACTCGGCGAAACCATCGGCTACGCCATCGCGGCCGCCGAGCGTCGGCGGGCGCTGGTCTCCGACAGGGTGGTCGAGGTGGAGTTGGAGTTCGCCCCGCCCGGCCCGTACTTCCTCGAACTCGCCGCCGAGAGCGCCGAGCGCCTCGAACTCGAAGGGGTCGTCGAGGAGGCCGACGGCGTCGCGGAGTTCTTCGCGGTAGCGGGCGACATTAACGCGGTCAACGAAGCAGCGGCGTCGGCGGGCGGGGACCTAACCGTGGTCTCAACCTCCGACCGCGGCGGTGTGGTCCGCGTTGACCCGGCCGAACCCTCTATCGCCGCGCTGGTCGCCCACTACGGCGGGACGTTGAAGGAGGCAAATGCGGGGACGGAACGCGGCTACGCACGGCTGGAACTCCCCCGCGGGGCCGACGTTCGGACGGTCGTCGAGGCCATCGAACGGGCGTACGACGACGTGCGACTGCTCGCTCAGCGCGAGCGCGACCGGACCGGGAGCCAGGGACTGGAGTTCCGGGGAACGTTCGACGAGTCGCTCACCGAGCGCCAGCAGCAGGTCATCGAAACGGCCTATCACGCCGGTTTTTTCGGCTGGCCCCGTGACGCCTCCGCCGAGGAGGTGGCCGAGAGTCTCGATATCGCGCCGCCGACGTTCCACGAACACCTGCGCCGCGCCGAGGAGAAGTTACTGGACGCCTACTTCGAAGCAGACGGACTGGGGTGACTCGCTGACCCCTACTGTTCGATTTCCAGCAGGCGTGCGCCACAGTCCGGACAACTGTACGTGTAGACCTCGGCCTGTCGGCAGCAGGACTCGACCGTGTCCTCGCCCAGCGCGGGTTCCCCTCCGCAGGTCGGACAGGCTTCGAGAAACACCCGGAGGCCGGCGAGAATCCGCCCCTGTTCCGGCTGGCTTCGCTCGCTCCACTCGGGGTCACGGTCCCGAAGTGCCGCCACGGCCCCGAGGTCCGCCAGTAGCGCCGCCCGGGAGGGCCAGTCCGCGGCGCGTCGCCCGTCGTCGGTCACGACGCAGGCGCCGTCGCGCTCCTCGATGTCGGGGTCCGGCAGGTCGAGCACGTTGCCGGCGGCCACAGCAGGGGTCTCTCGGACCGCGTCGATGCGGTCCTCCCAGACGGCCTCGAACGCCGGCGTGAGCACGAGTTCGCCGTCCTCGCCGGTTTCGACCGCACCCACATCCAGGAGGTACGCCTCGACATCTACTGTCTCGCCGGGGGCCGGAAGGTCGGGCGCCTTGCCGAACAGTCGAAGCACCCGGTCCGGCAGGTAGCGCTTGGTGAGTTCGGGCGTCCCCGGTACCAGATACCCACGGAGGTAGATGGTCGTGAGCGTGACGACGAGGACGGCAGCGCCGACGAGGGGCGTCGTCACGACGGCCGCCGCGGCGGCGAGTGCGACGGCGATGAGCGCGTTGAGAACAGTACAGGGGAGACAGCGGTTCTCGCCGGTGTACTCCGGCTGTCGGAACCGGTCGACGAACGTGCTCGGCGTCGTCGTCATTGGATTCATGCTGTATTGTTGTAAGTAAAAGCCTGTCGGCGTGAGAGAAACCGGTTTCTCGCCGAACCACGTACCGGAACGCTTTTTGTGGCAAAGTTTGCTTGTTGATTTCGTACATGGCACTCGAAAGCGTCCAAGCGGGCTGGCTATCGGTGGTACCGGCCCTCATCGCGATATCGCTCGCATGGTACACTCGGGACGCCATCATCGGCCTGTTCCTCGGCGTGTTGAGCGCGTCGGTACTCTACGGAGCGTACACCCCCACCAGCGTCGGGGTGCCAGAAGGACTCTCCGGAGGGGTGGTCGGAGCGCTACTCGGCGCCGTCTTCGGGCTCAAAACGCTCCCGACGTTCGTGGCCACGGCGCCGTTGTTCGGGTCAGCCTGGTACATCGAGAACGTCCTGCTGGCCATCTTCGCCATCGGCGCGCTCATCGGCCTGATGATTCGCTCCGGCGCGATTCAGGGCGTGCTTGAGGCGCTGGCCGAACGGGCCGAATCCGCCGACGACGCCGAAAAGGCGGCGTTTCTCGCGGGCATCATCGTCCACATCGACGACTACTTCAACTGTCTGGTGGTCGGCTCGATGATGCGTCCGCTGACAGACAAGTTCGACGTGTCGCGGGCCAAACTGGCCTACTACGTCGACTCCGCCGGCTCCCCCGCGGCCCGGCTCGCGTTCTACTCGACGTGGGGGGCAGCGATGGTCGGGTTCATCGGCGGCGGCCTGGAACAGGCCGCGAGCAACGGGAACCTGCCTGCGGAGTTCAGCCAGTTCGTGAACACGAGCGGCGACTCGGTGTCGGCGGTGACAACCGAAATCTGGCCGCTGTTTTTCAACACGCTGTTCACCGGCTTCTACTCGTGGGTTTCGCTGCTCCTCGCTGCGCTGGTCGCCTGGCAGTTGTTCCCCAACATCCGCGAGATGGGTACGGAGGAAACCCGCGCCCGCGCGGGCGGCGGCGTCATCGCCGAGCACCACACCCCCATGCTCTCGACGGAGATGGAGGAGTACGAGATGTACGAGGGCGCCGACCCGTCGTGGGTCAACTTCGCGGTGCCCATCCTGACGATGATCGTCGTCGGCCTTGCGGCGATGTTCTGGCGCGGCTCCGAGGGGCTGTTCGTCGGCAGCGGCCTCAACATCGGCGGCGTCCGCCTGGGACTGGCGGCCACCACCGCCCTGGTCGTCGCGTTCGTGATGTACCGACTGCGCGGGGATATCCCCTCGAACGACGACGGCGTTACGGCGATGCTGACGGGGATGAAGGGTATCTTCCTCGCGGCGGCCATCCTCACCTTCGCCTCGACCATCCAGAACGCGGTGACGACGCTGGGCATCGCCTCCTTCGTGACCAACTGGTTCGGGGGGCTGCCTGCCGGTATCGTCCCGGTGCTGGTCTTCCTGGCAACCGCGTTCATCTCGTTCTCGGACGGGAGCTCCTGGTCCACCTACGGCATCATGTTCCCCATCGCCATTCCCGTCGCGTTCGCCACGGGCGCGAACTTCATCCTGGTGCTGGGGGCGGTGTTCTCGGGCGGTATCTTCGGTGACCACTGTTCGCCCATCTCAGACACGACAGTACTTGCCTCCTCGACGTCGGGCAGCGACCATATGGTCCACGTCAGAACCCAGATACCCTATGCGCTCATCAGCGCCGGGGTCGCAGCGGTCCTGTTCCTGATACTCGGGTTCGTCCTCCCCGCCGACTTCACCATCATCGGCTACTGAGCCACGTCCGGCATTTCTCCTTCCCGCGGTCTATTCCCCGAGCACCGAGTCAGCGACGTGTTCGGCGAGCCTGAGCGTTCCGAGCACGACGACTATGCCTCCCAGAACCGTTCCCAACCAGTAGAGGCCGAGGTGGCGGGATTTGGCAGGTGCCAGGCCGAACGTGCGGGTAATCAGGATTGGCACGCCGAAGGTGACGCCCAGACCCAGCAGATACGGAACTCCCCACGCTAAGCCTGTTGTCGCGACGGCGTCGAGGCGAGACAACTCGGACATCCAGAGCAGAAAGCCGCCGACTGCGCCGAACGGGACGAACACCGTCGCCACGAACACGGCGGCGACGGCCGCCGCTTCATCGACCAACGCCGCCACCGCGAACCCCGCGACCAGCACCACCCCGGTGACGACGGCGACGGGCAGGTAGCGGAGACCGCTCGGCACCCGCTCTCCCCGTTTTCTGAACGCGACCGCCCCGGCCAGGAAGAGTGCGAGCAGGCCGGCCAGCCCCGCCACGACCGCCAGCAGCAGTAACCCGCCGAACGCGGCGCCGAACCCGTTCGCCATGCGCCGATGTCTCAGGCGGCTATCGAATATAGCTTTGCGAGAACTTCCGTCGCTATCGCCGCGCTGGCAGCGTTACTGCAGTCGCTTGGTCGTCTCGATGAGCGGGTGGCGGGCGTAATCGACCACGTCCACGTCGTCGATGGACTCCAGCCCCTCCTTTTCGGCGGTGCGCTCCATCCCGAGTTCCACGTACTCGTCGGCCTCGACGACGATAACGTAGGCGTCCATCTCCTCGATACCCAAGCGGTCGGCCGCCAGCGCGCGGTGATGGCCGTCGGTAAGCAAGCGGATTTCGTCGTCGCCGGTCGCGTTCTCGATGACCACCAGCGGCTCCGCGAGCCCGTGTTCGAGTTCGTAGCTCCGGCCCTCCAGTTCGTCGGCGTAGACGCGGTTCTGGGTCGGCACGAGGTCGTCGAGTCGCACCTGGCGGCGCTCCTGGCGCACCCGGACGTCGTGGATGTGCTGGAGCGTCTCCATCAGGTCGCCGACCTTCTCGGGGGTCGCGCGCTCGATCTGGCTCCGAACCACATCGGTGTTCGAGATGATGCCCACGAGGTTACCCGCGTCGTCCACCACCGGGAGTTTCTGGATACCCGACCGGAGGATGACCCGCGCGGCGTCGATAACGTCCATCTCGGGATGGGCGACGACGAGGTCCTCGACCATGACGGTGAAGATGGGCGCCCCCTCGTCGGCCAACAGCATGTCGCGGGCGGAGACGAACCCTTCGACCTTCCGGCCGTCAGTAACGGGGAACCCGTTGTGGCCGTCGCTCTCGGCGATGCGACGAGCCACCTCGCCGACGGTATCCTCGGCGGTAACCGTCGCCACGTCCCGCGTCATGTACTCCTTGACCCGTGCTCGATTGCTCATGACCCGGGGCTATGGGGTGGCGGTGCAAAAGCGTACAGATGCTCAGGCCTCGTCGTCGGTCGCTGACTGGTCGCTCGCGTCCGGGCGCTCCTCGGCGCTCGCGAACGCCAGCGACGCCGTTCCCGCGGGGGCGTGGTCGTACTCGATTGCGTCCTCCGGGTTCGGTGCGCTCGGGGCGTCGCCGAGCGCCTCGAAAAAGCGGTCCTCGACGACCTCCCGAACGACCTCCGTGAGCGACCCGGTCATTTCGGGGCCCACATCGCCGAGAATCCCGAGCGGAATCTGGGCGCCCGCCATGTCGGCGTGGCCGCCGGCGTCGCCGATAGCGCCGAAGGCGTCCCGAAGGGTTTCGCCCAAATCGAGGTCCGCGCCGCGGGAACGCCCCGAGACGTAGATGGTGTCGTCCATGAACCCGTAGACGAGCGTCGTGGTCACGCCCTCCATATCCAGCAGCCGTTCGGCGGCCTGCGCGAGCGCGTCCCGGTCGCGTATCTCGCCGACACAGGTCGAGAGCGCGCCCCCGCGAACGGTCCGGTTCTCGATGGCGCCCGCAAGTACCGACACCGTCTCGTGGGAAAGGCTGGGCGACTCCACCCGCGAGAGCGTGTCGGTATCGACGGCGGGGAACAGCTCGGCGGCGGCCTCGAAATCCGCACGCGCCACCTCGCGGGTGAACTCCTTGGTGTCTATCTGGATGCCGTAGAGCAGCGCCGTCGCCGTCTGCCGGTCGGGCGCTACGTCGAACTGGCCGAGATACTCCGTAAGCAGCGTGCTCGTCGCACCGACATCGCTGCGCAGGTCCACGAACTCCCCGTGGACCGGGCCACGCGGTGGATGATGGTCGATGACGATATCCACAGTCGTCTCCTCGGGGAGGCCGTCGTTGACGCCCGGTCGGGAGTGGTCGACCAGCGCGACGCCGCCGTACGCTTCGAGGCTCTCGCCTTCCAGATGGACCATCGGGAGGTCGAGCAGGTTCACCATCGCGCGGTTCTCCTGGTGAGAGATTTCACCGTAGTAGCAGGCCTCGGCTTCGACGCCGATGCTCTCGGCGAGGCGACAGAGCGCGACCGCGCTGGCGATGGCGTCCGGGTCGGGGTTGTCGTGGGTGACGACGGCCAGCGGCTCCTCGGCCGAGCGTAACGCCGACCGGAGCCGGCGGGCCCGTTCGCTCTCGGGGCCGAACGAGTAGTCGAGCACCCGGTCTGCGAGCGCAGCCACCGGGTCGATAACTCGGTCGGCCAGCGTTTCGAGCGCCTCGGTCGTCTCAGAACCGGCCTCGATACCGGTGTAGACCACGAGCAGGGCGCCGGGGAACGCCTCGCGGGCGGCCGCCGCGGCGCGGCGGTTCCGCTCGGCCTCCTGTCCGGCGACGACGACGATGTCGATGCTGGCGTCAGATGGAACGTGCTGTGCCGGCGCGGTCGGGTCGCCCTCGCTGGCGGCGATATCGGCCTCGCGAAGGCTCTCGGCGCGGGCCGCGTCGGCGGTGATGACGGTCAGGTCCCCGCTGTCGGGCATCGCCTCCAGCAGGTCGAAGCCGACGGCACCGCAGCCGAGGACCAGCCGATGAACCATACCGGTTGGTCCGTGTGAGGACGGGAAAGCGTTGCTGTCCGGGAGAGACTCCCGCAGATGGGGTTACGCCTCTTCGACGACGAACCGCGGTTCCGCGATGCGTTCAGACTTGCACTCCGGGCACCGGGACGGGTAGTTCAGCGGGTCGTCGAACTCGGCGAACCCACACTCCCGGCACTCGGGGGGCGCGACGAGGAACTGGTCGGGCTCGGTTTCGAGGCTCTGGGCGACGTGCCGGACGTGTTCGTAGACCGTGCTGGTCGGGATGCCCAGCCGTTCGGAAAGCTCTCGGGGCGTCGCCGGTTCCTCCCGCAGGGCGTCGGCGATGCGCTGGCGGGTGGTGGCCTCCTCCATACCGCCTGTTCGGGGTGGGGCGACAAACCCCTTTCCCGTTCGTCCCGACGCCGATTGAAAAAGCGTATACCGCTACCCGTCGACCACCGGGCCATGAAGGCAATCGTCCTCGCGGGCGGGTACGCGACGCGGCTGTGGCCCATCACCCGCAACCGGCCGAAGATGTTTCTCCCCGTCGGGGAGGGCACCGTCATCGACGACGTGTTCGCCGACCTGGAGGCCGACGAGCGCATCGAGGAGGTGTACGTCTCCACCAACGAGCGCTTCGCGGAGGATTTCGAGGCGTATCTCGCCGACAGCGCGTTCGAGAAGCCGGTGGTTTCCGTCGAGGAAACCGTCGAGGAAGACGAGAAGTTCGGCGTCGTCGGCGCCCTCGCTCAGCTCATCGACCGGGAGGGCCTGGACGACGACCTGGTGGTCGTCGCGGGGGACAACCTCATCTCCTTCGACCTCGCCGAGTTCGGCGACTTCTTCCAGGAGAAGGGGACCCCCTGCATCGCCGCCTACGACGTGGAGTCCAAAGAGCGCGCGAAATCCTACGGCCTCGTCGACCTGGAGGAGGACCGCATCGTGGACTTCCAGGAGAAGCCCGAACACCCCAAGAGCACGCTGGTCTCCATCGCCTGCTACGCGTTCCCCCGGGAGACGCTGCCGAAGTTCGAGACGTATCTCGCCGGCGAGAACAACCCCGACGAACCGGGCTGGTTCATCCAGTGGCTCCAGTCCCGCGAGGCCGTCCACGCGTTCACGTTCGACGGCGCCTGGTTCGACATCGGCACGCCCGAGAGCTATCTGGAGGCCGTCTCCTGGAAACTGGGCGGCGACAATCTCGTCGCCGACGGTGCGACCGTCGAGAACTCCGACCTCGGCCAGAACGTCCACGTGATGGCCGGTGCGACGGTCGAGGACAGCACGCTCAACCGGAGCATCGTCTTCGAGGACGCGACCATCGTTGACTCGGAGCTCCGGGACTCCATCGTCGACGAATCGAGTTACGTCGAAGGCTTAGACCTCTCGGGCGGGCTCGTCGGCGCCCATTCGGAGATTTCGAACGGCGACGACCGGGAGTAGCCGGCTGGGCGGCGGCGCGGCTCTGTTCTCAGGTATCCTCGGCCAGCCACGCGTCTTCGACCCGAATCCGGCCGCGGCTCCCGTCCCACTCCGTGTCGTATTCCAGTTCGATACGGCGGTCCATGTGCGGGCCATCGACCACGAACGTCTCGAACTCGCCGCCCTCGCCGAGAACGTGGACCCCGTACTTGCCGTGGAGTTCTCGGAGTTCGGCAAGCGCCTGCGCGTCGAGTCGCCGGCCCAGCCAGGACTCGTCCAGCCCCGCAGCGGCGACCTGGATGATGCGAATCTCGAAGCCGGCATCGAGCATCTCCTCGGCCAGCGTCCCCGGGTCGCGCTGCCAGAGCGGGGCAAACAGGTCGATGCCCAAGCGGTCACAGAGGGATTCGATGCGTGAGGTCTGGTACTCGCTCTCGACGGCGCCCGCGGTGACCCCCGCGAGGTCGAACCCGGGGTCTGCGGCGAGGTCCGAGAGCGCCGCTTCGAGCGGTTCCACCTCCGCATCCCCCTGCGCGCCCGAATCGACGGCGTCCTCGGCGCCGAAGTCGTCCGGTTCGATTTCGAGCAGCGGGAGACCGATGCTCTCGGCAGCCAGCGTCGCCAGGTGCGTCGCCGGCGTATGGTACATATACGAGTCGCCGGCGGGATGGACCGTGAGGAGGCGTCCGACGTCCAACCCCTCCTGCTGAGCGCGGTAGAGCGCCCACGAGGAGTCTTTTCCGCCCGAAAAGAGACTGACCCACTCCATACCGGATACAGCACCCCCGCCGGTAAACGGTCACCGGTTCGGGCGGCGCCTGAAGCGTCCGCGACGCCCGTCTACATGTAGCCCAGGTCGCGGAGGCGCTCCATGAGGTCCTCCTTGTCCTGGGCGC